>NZ_CP178619.1:2735169-3039076 GCF_047305935.1 Bdellovibrio sp. HCB288 | reverse complement strand
AGCCTGGCAAACCATCCAAAAATCCTGCTTTTACGAAATAAGTTTCAACGAATTTACCAAAAGGCTTAAAAATCATCTTTAAGCAGGAGAACTGCGCCCCACGAGATTGCAATTCACGAGCTCCCAATCCCGAATATCTGTCATTTGTGACAACCTGATCGCTTAAATCATCAAAGACATAATGCAGTAAGGGTGAGGTCATCTTAAGATGACTTTTTACTTCGACCTTTTCATGTACGTTTGCGGAATTCCAGCTGCTTTTTGATTTGTTAAATAAACGCAATTGGAAGTCAGGATACCATCCCCCATGCATAATCCATCTTCCCATATGGAAGGATTTGCGCGGAAACAAGTAACCCGCTTCCGGATCAAGGCTTGAAAACTTGGAAACTATTTCTGAGGCAAGCTCTGGACTGAGTGCTTCGTCAGCATCCAAAGAGAGAACCCAATTGTGCTTGGCTTGCTCGGCCGCGAAGGCCTTCTGAGGACCGAAACCGCGCCACTTTTCCTGGAACACGCGGGCGCCTGCTTTTTCAGCAATCTCCACGGTGCGATCCGTCGAAAAGCTGTCGACCACCACAACATCATCGGCAAAGGGAACGGAACGAATGCAGCGGTCGATGTGCGCTTCTTCGTTTAGGGCAATCACAACAAGAGAAATAGGAAGTTTCGTCACTGAATTAGATTGGTATTCGATCAAGGTCTTGTCAAATGATTCGCAACTCGATACCATTTTTTTGAGCTGAAAGGTTTTTCTTGATGAATTTTGCTAAATACTTCGTTTTATGTCTGTTTTTGTCTTCGCCGGCCCATGCTTATCTGAGCATTTTGGAGTCCGGGGAAGTTCTTTCTTCCAATCTTATTCAAGTAGGTTTTGAACCTCAGATTCTAACCAACCGGGAAAGCGGCGCAAACTTCGATGTTTTTGTCGAAACCGGCCTGAACGATTCCACCAGCGCGCGCTTTTTGATCGGCGGCGGAACTATCGACTTTAATGCATTTGCCAGCGTTAAATGGATCCCCATTCCAGATTTCGCCAATCAGCCTGCCATGGGTATCCGTGCAGGGATCGGCTTTGCCCGCGATAATGACGACAACGTCTTGCAAGTTCAAGCAGCTCCTCTTTTGAGCAAAAGATTTGAGACTGAATATGGTTTGACCGTCCCTTACATCGCAATTCCATTCACTTACCTGAACACCAAGGAAGACAACTATGTGGCTACAAACTTGGCGGTGGGAACAGAATGGCAGCACCCAGACCTAAAAGACACAATGACTTTGGGTGGTGAAGTTGGTGTAGACTTGAATAAATCGTACACTTACATCAGTATTTTCGCGACTTTCCCTTTTGAAAGCAGCAAAGGATTCGGTAATTAATATGTTTTCATGGTTTTTTAAAGATGAAGCCGGCACCGCTGCTGATTTGTATGTCGACTTGGGCACCGCGAACACTTTGATCGCGGCTCGCGGGAAAGGCATCATTCTGAATGAGCCGTCCCTGATTGCGTACCAACAAACAAGCCCGGGGCGCAAGCGCGTGATCGCAGTCGGTACCGATGCCAAGGAGAAACTGGCAAACAACCCTGGAAATATTTTTGCGCAAAAACCAATCCGTGATGGCGTCATCGCTGACTTTGAAACCACTGAAGTCATGTTGAAACATTTCCTGAGCCAGCCCGGAGTTAAATCTGCTTTCTCACGCCCGCGCATTGTCGTGTCCTTGCCGTATGGTGTGACCGAAGTGGAAAAGAAGGCCGTGATCGAATCCTGTAAAGCAGCCGGCGCGAAGGAAGTATTTCTGATCGACGAGCCGATGGCGGCCGCGATTGGCTCTGGCTTGAATGTGAAATCTGCTGAAGGAAATATGATCATAGATATGGGCGGCGGCACAACGGAAGTTGCAGTTATCGCTTTGGCTGACATCGTTTATTGTGAAGCTGCCCGCGTGGGTGGTCACAAAATTGATGACGCTATCATTGACTACTTCAAACGCTACAAAAAACTGATCATCAACGATGTGACTGCTGAATACCTGAAAGTCGCAATCGGCACAGCTGTTCCCAAGAAAGACATCAAAATGGCAAGCATCACTGGCCGCGACGCGGAGACAGGGATGACAAAGTCCATTGACGTGAGTTCGGAAGAAGTGGGTCTTGCGATGAACTCCTGTATTCAGGAAGTGATCAATGCCATTCATAAGGCACTTGAGCACACGCCTCCCGAGTTGGTTTCAGATATCATCGAACGTGGCGTTGTCCTTGCTGGTGGTGGCGCTTTGATTCGCGACTTTGACTTGCGCATTCAAAACGAAGTGCGCTTGAATGTGCGCGTGGCCGACAGCCCACTAACAGCCATCGCCTTGGGTGGCGAAGCAGTACTTTCGGATCCAGAACTTTTGGATAAAATTCAATTGGAAGTTTAAACTAAAAAGCCCCGAATTTTCGGGGCTTTTTTTTAGATCTGCTCTGCGTTTTTCATATCTTCACGAACAAGTTCGTTGAGTTTTTTCGCCACCGGCCCCTGCACTCCAGCCCCAATCTTTTGCCCCTCGTATTTTGTCACCGGCAAAACATCCAGGGTGGTACCAATCATCATCACTTCTTTGGCTGATTTGATATCCTGCTCTGTGATATTTCTTTCCTGAATGCTTTTAAGCTCACCACTTTTAACCAGGGACTCTGCCAATTCAAAAGTTCGCATCATCGTGGTGCCCTTAAGAATTTGGTGCAGCGGCGGTCTGACTAAAACACCGTCTTTATCCAAGATGACCATGTTTTCGGTGCTGCCTTCCAGAAAATTTCCTTTTTCATCGACGTTGATGGTGAAATCAACCCCGCGATCGACACTTTCTTTCTTCATCAAAACATTGGGAAGATAGTTGCAGGATTTGATTCTTGCAAAGGCCGGCTCCTTAGGGGGAACTGCACTTTTCGCAATACTCACACCTTCCTGATATTTTTCGGGCGGCAAAAGCTTCAGAGTTGTCACGACCAGATACAGTTGTTCGCCAACAGAGTCATAGGGGTTCGTGGTGAATCCACCCGGACCACGGGAGACGTAAAGACGCAGTAAAGCATCTTGAACATTCGCGACTTTCATAGTTTCAGAAATCGCAGTTTTTACGTCCGCGATGGACATGGGAAGCTTCAAGCCAATTTGGGCTGCGGAAGCTTCCAAACGACGCATATGTTCTGCAAACAAAAAGATCCTTCCATTGACGACCTTGATTGCCTCAAAAACGCCATCTCCCCTATGCACCAGATGATCATCCACCGGGACAGTCATAAGACCCGGCTCCGTCACGATTCCACCCCACCAAGTGCTATACATGGCTAAGTATGATTGCTGAGCTGGATACTTTTTCTCAGCGAGTTTAGCAAGAATCTGTGCCGGGGTGAGCAAGGTAAGTGACATACTGAAAGCCGTCCTTATGAGTGAGTCTTAAGCCACTTCTATTCTCAGAATGGCAGCATGAAATTGGCAAGTTTTTTGTTTTTTAGTTTGACCTTCTATTCTTGCAATTCGGACAATATAGCTTCAGACATCAGGGAGGATGCTATGATTTTTCGTGTGGCCTTTTTAGTAGCTGCAATGAGCTTGTCCGCGTGTTCACTTTTTCAGGGCAGACGCGCCCCCAATCAGGAAATGCAAGTTTCCCTTAAGGATGAAAAAGGCAATCCAGCAAAAGCCAATGTCATAGACTCCGGCACAGCAGAAGACCAAGCCCGCGCTCAGGAATTGCGCGAAGCAGTCGCCGCCGAAGCTGCAAAACAGGCTGAAAAAAACCAACAAGCCACTGCCACCACTGCACCTGTTGCTGCGACCACCTCCAACCAAACTGCAATCCCAGGGGCTAAAGCTCGCATGATGGGTCCGGTTGCTGCGGATAAATCCTTGGGTTGGTTAAAAAACGGAAACACTCGTTATGTTACAGGTCGTTTGCGCTCGGATGGCGCGGCCTCTAAGGATCGCACCCGCCTGTTGGAGAGCCAAAAACCCCACGCGATTGTATTGGCGTGCAGCGACTCCCGCGTTCCGCCTGAATTGGTATTTGACCAAAAACTGGGCGAGATCTTTGTCGTTCGCACCGCAGGTGATTCATTGAATGAATCCGTTATCGGAAGTATTGAATACGGCATTCAATACCTGGGTGCAAACCTCATCGTAGTATTAGGCCATAGCTCCTGCGGCGCAGTGGCAGCAGCCATGACCGGCAACGACCTTGGTAGCCCCGCATTAAACGCGATTGCCGACGATATTAAACCTCGTATTACGCAGTTTGCTGGGAAAACTCCGTCTCGAGGCTTGATACAGGAATCCTTTGCAAATGTCTCTGGCGTGGCTCACGATCTTTTGCTGCATTCGCAAATCGTGCGTGACGCTGTAGGCTCTGGTGATGTAAAAATCTCTAGAGCACTTTATCACCTGGATTCAGGCAAAGTAGAGTGGAAAGACTAGAGTAAAATTGGAGAGTAAAGCTGATGAGTTCGCCGCGTAAAATTTTGATGACCTGTGCCCTTCCCTACGCCAACGGCTACATTCACTTGGGCCATTTGGTGGAGTATCTACAAGCTGATTTCTGGGCACGCTTTCAAACTATGCGCGGTAACGAATGTGTATTCATTTGCGCGGACGACACGCATGGCACTCCGATCATGGTCAAAGCCCGCGAACAAGGCATCACTCCAGAACAGTTGATTGCGGCGTCTTTTAAAGAACACACGGCTGACTTCGCTGATTTTCAAGTTAAGTTTTCTCACTACGGATCTACAAACGCTCCGGAAAACAAAGCACTGATCGAACAGTTCTACGGAAAGTTTGTCGAAGGCAACCACACGCGCACTCAGGCCATTCAGCAACTTTACTGCAACCACGACAAGATGTTCCTGCCGGATCGTTTTGTTAAGGGCACATGCCCTAAGTGCGGCGCCAAGGAACAATACGGCGATTCTTGTGATGTGTGCGCTTCCACGTATTCACCAAGTGATATGAAAGAAGTGCATTGCTCTATGTGTGGCACTACTCCGGTGTTGAAAGATTCCGAGAGTATTTTCTTTAAACTTAATGATTTCAAAAAATATCTGGAAGAGTGGATCCCGAAACACTGTGCTCCGGACATCGCAAAAAAAATGCTGGAGTGGTTTAACGAGGATCTTCATGACTTGGATATCTCCCGTGATGAGCCGTACTTTGGCTTCCCGATCCCGGGCACCAATGGCAAAAAGTTTTTCTATGTTTGGGTGGATGCACCGATGGGCTATATGTCCACGACTGAAATTTGGGCGAAGTCTCAAGGGAAAACCTTGAAAGACATCTGGCAGGATCCGACGCGCGAGATTTACCATTTCATTGGTAAAGACATCGCGCGCTTCCATACGATTTTCTGGCCGGCCTTCTTAAAGGCTGCGGAATTCCGTTCGCCAAATCAGGTCTTCGTTCACGGTCACTTGATGGTGAACGGCGAAAAGATGTCCAAATCCAAAGGGACCTTTATCGCAGCTCGCACTTATCTGAATCATTTAAATCCAGAGTACTTGCGCTACTACTACTCTACAAAGCTAAACAGCTCTGTGGACGATATCGATTTGAATCTGGAAGAGTTCGTAAACCGTGTGAACTCTGAGCTTGTGGGCAAGATCACAAACCTGGGCTCCCGTGGCGGCCAGATGTTGAAGAAAAAAATGGATGGCGTGATGAGCACGCCAGACGCTGAGGGGCAAAAACTGATTGCGCATGCGCAAAGCAAATCAGAAGTGATCGCTGGCCACTTTGAGGCCCGTGATTTCGCCAAAGCCCTGACTGAAATCAGAACGCTTGCTGATGATGCGAACAAGTACTTTGACGAAAAAGCTCCTTGGAAAACATTGGAAGCGGATCCTGTTGGCACAAAACAAGTGATCACCACGACTTTGAATATTTTCAGGATGCTTGCGATCTACTTAAAACCCGTGCTTCCCGAATACACTGCCAAAGTGGCCAAGCTTTTAGGCGAAGGCGACTATAAGTGGAGCGACATCAATACTGTTCTGACAAATCGTTCAATTAACGATTACGAGCACCTTGCAACCCGCGTGGAAGCTGACAAAGTGAAAGCCATGGTTGAAGAAAGCCGCAAGATCAACGAAGAAATCCAGGCAGCCAAGAAGGCCACCTCCACCAAGCCCGCAGACAAGTCCTCCGCTAAAGCTACGGCGGGCAAGCCCGCTACTGAGACGGATGCAAGCCCTGGGGAGATCGAGTTTACGGACTTCGAAAAAGTCGAACTTCGTGTGGGTCAGGTTGTTGAAGCTGAAGAAATCAAAGAGGCCGACAAACTTCTTCGTTTGAAAGTTGATATCGGGAACGGCGAGATTCGTCAGATCATCTCTGGTATTAAAGCAGCTTACAAACCTGAACAACTTATAGGTCGCAAGCTTTTGGTTTGCGTGAATCTAAAACCACGTAAAATGAAATTCGGAATGTCTGAGGGCATGATTCTGGCGGCGGGCACAGGAGGCAGTGATCTATTCATGCTGTCCCCGGATGATGGCGCTAAAGTCGGCCAAAGAGTGAAGTAATGAGCCTTTCAGCTCAGGATAAAAAATCCCTCGAAGAAATTCATAAGCTTTTTATTGAGCTTGAGAAATCCTCGGGGGATTTTTCTTTTGATACATCTAAACTTGCTTTACTTAAAGAGAAAATTGCCCAACTGACTTCATCTGAGAATGCAGATGTCGGCCGCCTTGCGCCCCTGCGCGATCATTTGCACGGGAAAATGACCTTAAAACACTTTGTAAGCTTTGCGATCCCCTTTGAGCGCCTTTTAAATCGCAACCTACAGGATGATGAATTTCTGATCATAGAAAACGACAAGGCCACAGCGCCGCAGGAAACTCTGCCTTTGGTTTTTGTCCTGGATAATATTCGCTCCGCCTTTAATGTTGGATCGATCTTCAGAACCGCAGAATGCCTGGGCGCGGAACGAATCTGTCTTTGCGGCTACACCCCCAATCCCACGCAGTGGAAAGTTGAAAAGACCGCCATGGGTACCCAGGAGTATATGACCTGGGAGGAACATCCCCGCTTGATGGAGTGCCTGGAGATGCTGAAAGAGAATGGCTACCGTCTGGTCGCCCTTGAAACAGCGGCATCAGCGTCGGATCTTTATGAAAACTTTGAGGCCGAGCCCACGGCATTTATTTTAGGTAATGAGCGCTTTGGATTGGATCCAACGGTTTTGCAGCTGATCGACGAAGTTCGCGTGATTCCTTTGCGGGGTCGCAAGAACTCTTTGAATGTGGGTGTCACTGCGGCGGTAGCCGGTTTTGAATGGATGAGACAGTGGCGAACACGAAAATAGAACTTACGCCGATTGGTTATTTTAAAAGCTCTCAGGTGCACCCCTATGAAGCGGGCCGCCAGCCCGACAGTCATCATGCGACAGGCGTGATTGAACTTTTACCCGGGCAGAATTTTGAACAGGCGACGACAGGCCTTGAGGGCTGCAAAAAAATTTGGGTGATATTTGCATTTCATCGCAACGACCACTGGAATCCCATGGTGCTGCCACCTCGTGGGCGCAACACCAAGATCGGAGTGTTTGCCACCCGCTCCCCTTATCGTCCCAATCCTGTTGGCATGAGCTGCGTGGATGTGGTGAGTATTGAAAAATTAAACATCACAGTTGCGGGTGCAGATATTTTGGATGGCTCCCCGATTCTGGACATCAAACCCTATGTCGCCTATGCGGATTCTTTCCCTGAAGTTGAGCCTGATTGGCTTAATGAGGCGGAAAAATATTCTGTGGAGTTTTCGGTAGCCGCAGAAAAAGCCCTGGTTTATTTGCAAGCCATGGGTGTTGAAAACCTGCGTGGTTTTTTGCAGCATCAGTTGGAATTTGAACCTACTAACGGCAAAAAGAAACGCGTTAAAGATCTCTCTGAAAATGAGTTCATTATCGCCTATCGCACTTGGCGAGCGGTCTTCACCGTGACAGAAAATTCTGTGACTGTTTTACGAATTGAAAGTGGTTACAGTACAAAGGATTTAAAGAACTCTGACGACACTTATCAGGACAAAGAACTCCACCGGGATTTTTTAAAGCAAACATTTTGATACGGAAAAAAGCCCCAACTTGAGGTTGAGGCTTTTTTGCAATGAACCGGATTATTTTCCGTTTTTGTGCTTGTCTTTAACTTTAGCCAATTGATCCTTGCAGGCTTGAGAGACTTCGTCCTCATGACCTTTCATACACTGGATCACTGCACCTTTACCTGGCTTCACGTCAGAGCAGTATTTCTCCACGTCCTCATGACAGGCTTCATGGATATTTTTGAAGCTCTTTTTCATGTCTTCCATTTTAGCTTTGCACTCTTTGGATACTTTGGATTTATTTTTACGCATGCACTTGTGCATGTCTTTCCCTGGAGCCACACCTGGGCAAAGTAGTTCGCGGTCTTTCATACAAGGACCTTCAGTTTTAATAGTGCCGACGACATCGTGTGTGCCTTCTGGCGCGGTGTTCGTAGGTGGAGCTGCAGCTCCTGGCGTTTGCGCATAAGAAACACTAGCTGCTAAAGCAAGGGCGCACATGACGATCAATGATTTCATTTTTCCTCCTATGGAATAGCATAATCATAGACCTGTTCAGATTTGATGCAATATTGATTTGCCGGACTACAACAAAAGTTTAGCTCCCATAGCAAGGGATGTGAAAAAACTGATCACAACGGCACACCACAAATAACTAAAAAGTGTGAATAGACCGTCTTTTTCAAGATATCCGATTGCAGAAAGCACGATAGCAATGGCCGGTACTGTATTTGAAAATGGAATGGGCAAAGGAAGCGCTAACATACAAGCGTTTGCGGCCAACACCACAAAATTCAAAAAGCGAAAGGCCTGCATATCATGAAAGAACATCATGCGCTTTCTTACGATCTTGGCCACATAGGTCCAGACTTTCTCGGCATAATTGCTAAGTTTTAAAACTGTCCGTGAAGAAACGCAGACGTTCTCCCACCTTTTTGGCAACCATGGTGGACGTCGGCGCAAAAGAAAAAAAGAAACCAGAATTATCAGCACACCAGAAATAGTGGAAAGTCCCGGTACAGGAATCGGAAATAAATACGGCAAACACAGGAACAATAAAATCATTCCGTGGCCCTCTTCTCCCAGTAGCTGAAAAACTTTTTTCAGAGAGAGATCCCCATGCCCTGCCTCTTCCTGCAACAGATCCATGGCGGCAATAAATTCACTTTTCAATTTGCTTTCCTTTCGCCAAGAACCTATGACTAAGATTCTATTATATTCTAAAGGACCGGCTATGGATTGGAAGATTTTTGCGAGCACATTCATCACTATTTTCCTGGCGGAAATGGGTGACAAAACTCAGTTTGCCGCATTGGCAGCGTCCAGCCAGACCAAGTCGACTATGACTGTTCTAATTGCTGTTGTGTTGGCTTTGGGACTTGCAGGCGCATTGGGTGTTATCTTTGGTCGATACTTAGGACAACTATTGAATCCACAAATGATGAAGTACGTGTCTGGAACTCTGTTTATCCTGGTCGGGATTTGGGTATTAACATCTAAAGGGTAATCGGCTTACGATTGCCTGCTGAAAAACAAATTCGAAACCGCAAAGCATTATGTAACGCTGGCAAACAAAAAAAAGGAGTCGTTAAGACTCCTTTTTTTGTTTTGAATTACTCGGGTCAAAGATCGCTACTAGATAGTAGCGATCAATTGAGCGATCAACAAAGAAACGACAGACATAACTTTGATCAAGATCGCAACACCTGGACCTGAAGTATCTTTGAACGGGTCACCAACAGTGTCACCAACGACAGCTGCTTTGTGAGCGTCAGAACCTTTAGGATGACCTGGCAATCCACCTTTTTCGATGAATTTCTTAGCGTTATCCCATGCTCCACCGGCATTCGCCATGAATAGAGACATTGTAGCACCAACAGCCAATGAACCAGCAAGCATACCTGCCAGAGCCTGAGGCCCCATCAAGAAACCAACTGCTACCGGAGCCAGGATCGCGATCATACCTGGCAAAATCATCTCTACTAGAGCTGCTTTTGTTGCGATATCCACGATACGTGCAGGTTGTGGTTCTGCTTTACCTTCACGAAGGCCTGGGATTTCCTTAAATTGACGAGCAATTTCGATTACGATTTTCTGAGCAGCTTTACCAACCGCAGTCATTGTTGTTGAACCAACAAGGAACGGAAGGATTGCACCGATCAAGATACCGATCAATACGCCTGAAGTAGTTAGCTCCAAAGACATTGCAGCCATACCCGCTTTGATACGAACATGGTTTACTTCCATGTTGAATGCCGAGAATAGAGCAACAACCGTTAGAATAGCTGAACCGATTGCGAAACCCTTACCAATAGCTGCTGTTGTGTTACCAACTGCATCCAATTCGTCAGTGATGTCGCGAACGTTTTTACCAAGACCAGACATCTCAGAAATACCACCCGCGTTGTCAGCGATAGGACCGTAAGCATCTACCGTCATTACAACTGCAGTACCAGCTAGCATACCAACTGCGGCGATAGCGATACCGTATAGACCCAAAGCCTGGTCAGCAGCATAAGCTGCAGCAACCACGATCAACATTGGGATCGCAGTGGATTCCATACCTACTGCAAGACCACGGATCACACCAGTACCCGCACCCGTCAGAGCTGCCTCAGCAACCAAACGGATCGGACGAGCAGCCGTGTAGTACTCAGTGATCAAACCGATCAAAGCACCACCGAATGCACCTGCTGCCAAAGCAACAGTGACTGTTTGGGAAAGACCAAACATTGGCATGATGATGTAAGAAGCGATCGTCAACAGGATTGGCGGGATGATCAAAGCATTACGAAGAACCGTTGCTGGTTTTCCGTTTTTGAAAATACGCGCAGCAAAGATCACGATGATAGAGATCACCATGCCTAGGCCAGAAAGAAGCAATGGAAGCATAACGCCCGCAGTACGAGCATTGGCTGCATCAGCACCTTCAGCGATCAATTTAGACAAGCCCTCAAGAGGGATAGTCAAAGCGATTGCTGTTGCAGAAACGATAGCCGCAACCATCGATTCATAGATGTCAGCACCCATACCTGCCACGTCACCAACGTTGTCGCCCACGTTATCTGCGATAACGCCTGGGTTACGAGGGTCGTCCTCAGGAATGTTTTCTACAACTTTACCAGCGATGTCTGCACCAACGTCAGCCGCTTTAGTATAGATACCACCACCGATACGCGCGAAAAGTGCGATCGAAGAAGCACCTACTGCGAATGAGTGAAGAATTGTGCCCATTTGTTCAGTGCCATCAAATTTCAAGTAAAGGCAACCAAGACCAATCAAAGCCAAACCTGCAACGGAAAGACCCATGACTGCGCCACCGTCCAGAGCAACTAGCAAAGCTGCTGGTTTGGAACCCGTCGCTGCCGCTTGAGTAGTACGAACGTTTGCGTAAGTCGCAGCTTTCATACCGAAGAAGCCAGCAAGCAAAGACAAGAAGGCACCCAGGATGAATGATCCTGCTGCAACCAAGCCTAATGCGAACCAAAGAATCAAGCCTACGACGATAGCGTAGACAAAAAGAACCTTGTACTCACGTACAAGGAAAGCCATTGAACCTTCACGAACATAGCCCGCGATACGATTCATCGTTTCATTGCCAGCTGGCTGTGCCTTCACGCGAAGGTACAGAACTACTGCCAACACCAAACCAATAACCCCAGCGATCGCTGGAGACATTAGCAAGTTATTACTAAACATTGTTGCACTCCATGTTTGATTTCTCGTTTAAATTACGAAGACTTAGGGATAATAAAAACATTGCATGCAGTCAATGAAGGGAGTGCTGAGTTCACGCTTTTCAGGCTCGGCGCGTTAGCTAAAGGTACGGACACACCTTCTCCACTTGTGGAGAAGGTGTGTCCGTACCTTTAGAGGTTGGGAGCGATGAATGCGAAAAAGACACCGGTTAGGAAAATCGCTACTGAGATCGCGTAAACGCGAGTTGAGAACTTTCTGCCACTTATGCAGGCATCCCGAAGTGCGGGATCGATAGGACAAGGCGCGTTGCGATTAAACCATAACCATCCGCCATTAAATGCCAGCATCACTGCTGCAAAAATGAACACTTGGACTTTGTGTTCAGAAATCCAAATAAGTCCTGGGACATTGTTCGCAAGCCCTGCAAGCGCCGCCCCAAGCCCAAGACTCACCATGAGCGCGGGAAGCGCACAACAAATGAGCGTCCCCGCAGAACTAAATAGAGTCACATACGCGACGAAACTATTTTTTGTCGAAGCTAACTTCATAGCCTGCATCCTTTAGTAAGGAGGAAATTTTCTCATGAGAAAGTTTTTTTCCGTCCTTGTAAGTAAGTTTGACGAATTTATTTTCCAGACTGACATCCACTTTATCAACCTCTGGCTGTTCCTGGAATTTTTTGGTTATTCCCTGTGCGCAAAAAGAACAGACCATACCGTTCACCCCGACTGTTTCTGTTTCTGCTGCGAATGCCAAAGTGGAAGCAAGAATTGAGAGTGTGAAAATTAAAGCCTTCATGATTTCTCCTTATTAAAAATGAACCATATAGTTAAATCCCCAGTTACCGTTAAAACCCGCACCCAACTCAATCAGAACATTTTTGTAAAACAACCTTACAAATTGGGTGAGCTCCGTTCCGGAATCATTTTTCTTATCCGCCTGCAAAATCAACCAGGCATTGATGTCGTTGTACTCAGCCAGATAGGGAGCAAACCCCATCCGGGCTTTGATCATTTCAAAATCCGGGCGCGTTTGCGTTTCAGAATTGTCTCTAAAAAAACGGCTGTACGCGGCGGCGGTATAGTAACGGCGAGACTCCCAATCGACATCTATCGAACCGAATCCCACGCCTTTATTCTCATCATAGGATTTCTCGACACCGTATCCTGCGCCCAAATAAATATTTGCCTGTGAGTCTTCGTTATTCCAGCGCTTTGCGAGCAAATTCACTCGCGGCATAGAGTAGTTTGTGTCGCCTTCGCGGAAGTAATACAGGCCTGCGGCCACATATGATTTAAAGGAGTATGTTAATAGCAATTCATTTTCTTCGGGCTTATTATATGACATAAGCGACACGGCCCCTTGATAGGAAACCGGATGCCCAAATGCATCGGCCTGAGTGAGGAGAATCGCTGAGAGTGCGAGTAGGAGCTTTATCATGTCTTACTTCCTGCTTGTGTGTTCCTTCATCCGCTACTAGGATAGGTAAAAAGGTTTTGTGACAAAGTGGTTGAAAAAAAATTAGAAGACCAAACAGACGAAGAACTTTTAATCTCTCTGGCTGATGGAGAGACGAAGGCATTGGACTATCTCTACTTGAGACATTCAGGGCGCGTTCTTGCGTATGCGAAAAAACGAGGTCTGGCGGCGGAAAAAGCGGACGAGATTCTGCAGATCGTTTTTATGCAGGTCTTTCGTAAGAAACACCTCTACGATCCCAAGCACAAAGCCTTGGCCTGGATCTACGTCATCACTCGCAGTGAATTAAAAGACTATCGCAAGAAAGAAAACCGAACGGACCTCGAATGGGATGATAGTTTGTCACAAACTGAGGTCACTCCTCCTAATATAGAGCATGAGGAGGAAGCGGCGGTTTTACTGAACGAATTAAAGCCCCGCGAGCAAGAGGCTTTGCGATTGAGGTATTTGGACGAGCTGGAATACGATGAAATGGCACGACGAATGAAAACTTCGGACAGCAACATTCGTCAACTGGTAAGCCGGGCACTGAAAGCACTAAGGAGAAGAAATGAAAGACGTTAAAAATGATTTTGAGTCTTTTAAAAACGATGCGGATCAGGTATCTGCAGGTTCTTCTTTTGTCTTAAACAAAATTCATTCTGAAATTGCGCGCACGGCTCCAAAAAAATCAGCTGTCGCGGTAAAACTCGGTGGAATCCATCTGGTAAGCTCATTCTTTACCCTGATGGCCTGCCCTCAATTCGGCACGCGTTTATTTTTTAAGGGCGAGGGATTGATGGACGTCTTCATGAAAATCTCCCCGATGTTTTGTCAGGCATTCTGCGGAGCTTTTTATTTGGCAGTGACATTTATACTGGCGCGTATGGTATTGAAGTACGACGAGTGGCTGGTGGTGATGCGTTCTCGATCGCTGTCGATCGGCTCTGTGGCCCTGCTGTCTTTAGGCGTATTCGCGATGCTGGCTCAGGGGATCTCCTGGGAGGCTGGGGTCTTCTGGATTTTCGGAGCTTTGATAGCCGGGGAAATGGCTTCGGTATCGCGGATGACTTTGAAAAAATATTTTCGTTTTAGCTAAACATAAATCCGACATTCGCTTTCTTAATTTACCAAATAGATTTTAACTGTACGCAATTGGCGCACAGCTATTGCTTTTAAATGTTCTCTAACATCTTTACCTAGAGAATATTTATGTATATACATAATAGTGAGGTCTTCTTTCAATGGGATTCAGATAAGAATCTACGGAATTTCAACAAGCATGGAGTCGCGTTCGATGAAGCTGCGACAATTTGGTTCGATGAAAATCTACATTCTTTTCCGGACACCAAGCATTCGACCGACGAAGATCGACTCATAGCTATTGGCAAATCGTCCAATGAGCGTCACCTTTATGTGGTGCACACGATTAGGAGAACGATACATGAAGAAAAAGAAATCCGCTACTGTCGTATTATCAGTGCCAGAATTGCTAGCTCTCGCGAAAAAAGGTATTCCTTATCGGGAGGTGAAAGAATCTGAGATTGATTTCTCCGAGATGCCAGAGCTAACTCCAGTGCAACTGAAGAAAATGGTCAGACCAGGCCGACCATTGATCTCTCAATTCCCCAGAAAAGCTGTCTCCATTCGCATTGACGAAGAGGTTCTGACTAAACTTAAAAAGAAAGCAAAGAAACAAGGCATCCCCTACCAGAGCCTGATCAACGATATTTTAAAGAAGGCTGTCTAAGACCCAAGCTTAAAGTTTTAGCTTAATTTCCAGTGGAAAGTGGTCCGAGCTTAATACGGAGCTATGGACTTCCGCTTTTAAGACATCAAAGCCGCGAACAAAGACGTGATCAAGTTTTAGCAGGCGTCCGTCATTTTCCAAATCCAAATGCTCTAATTTTAAATCACGGAAGATGGATTTCATAATCAGGTGGCGTTTTACATTCCACGTGTTGAAGTCCCCTGCCAGAACCACAGGGCCATCAAAGGTGGAAATACGCTCGGCAATTTCATAGAGTGAATTCGTGAATGCACCCGTAGTCACAAAGTTTAAAACGTGTGTGCACACGACCAGAACTTTTCTGCCTTCAAACTCATACTCACTAAAGAGTGTCAGCTTGGGTGTCAGCCAGAAAAGCTCGCGCGAACTTGAGCGAATAAAATCCACCGCACTTGGTGTGTACTTGGAGCCAATCGCAACGCCAGTACTATTTTGATTTTTCTTGTAGTGAAAGCTTTGCGCCAGATGCCATTCGTATGAGGAGAAATCCTGCTTCCACAAGAGCGGCATTTTATTATCGACCAAGGCTTCCTGCAATAGAATAAAGTCCTTACCACTGCCGTGTTTGCGGAAATCGTTTTCGAAAATATGCGCGCGCTGCCCCTTATAGACATTCCAGACAAAGATATTCAATTCAGAAGTGGGAGCCAGCACTTCACCGGCCTCCCCGATCTTCATCAATACCTTTCCAATTTCTGGAATCTTAAAGGGAACCATTCACTATCCTTTGTTGCCCACTTTAGCCAAGTAAGCTTCGTTCACTTCATGCACTTTCAAAGCTTGAGCTTCGGTGCGCTCCTGCTCTGCCAGCAATGTTGAAAGATATCTTTCCGACATACTTGGGATAATGACAACGATATTCTTGCCACGATTTTCTTCTTTCGAAGCCTGACGAAGTCCTGCTGCGACCGCTGCACCGGAAGAAATTCCGACCGGGATGCCTTCTTTTTTGATGATCTCACGGGCCATTTTGATGGATTCTTCGGAGGACACTTGCTCAACCCCGTCTACGACTCCACGATCCATGACCGACGGAACAAAGCCCGCTCCCAATCCCTGGATTTTGTGTGGACCTGGTTTACCACCAGACAGCACCGGGCTTTCTGTGGGTTCAACTGCGATAATTTTCACCGACGGTTTTTTTGCCTTCAACACCTGGCCCACACCTGTGATCGTACCGGAAGTACCCACGCCACTGATCACCATATCAACTTGGCCATCAGTGTCCTGCCAGATCTCCAATGCTGTTGTTTCTTTGTGAATCGCAGGATTTGCAGGATTATTGAACTGCCCTGGCATCCAGGAATTTTTATTGTGTTCATGAAGTTCTGTCGCCTTGGCGATAGCACCTTTCATGCCCAATGGCCCCGGAGTCAGAATGATTTTTGCGCCCAATAGAAGCAACAAAGTTCTGCGCTCTTGCGACATCGTTTCTGGCATCACCAAAGTGATGACGTAACCTTTTGCAGCGGCGACAAACGCCAGCGCAATACCGGTGTTGCCGCTTGTGGGCTCGATGATTTCCATTCCGGGCTTTAGTTTTCCCTCAAGCTCTGCATTTTCAATCATCGCAAGACCGATACGATCCTTAACCGACGCCAGCGGGTTGAAGAATTCAAGCTTTAGCAGCAGATTTCCAGGAAGCCCCTTGCCGATTCTTTGCATTTGCACGAGGGGTGTTTTACCGATGGTTTTTGTGATGTCAGAATAGATTCTCATGGGTGAATAGTTCCTTTTAGTTAGATATTCAGTCTACTCCTGACTTCAGGGGGACACCAGTGGCAGAGGGGAAATTTAGGAGTTTTCTGCCAATCCCCGACCTTGTTTTAGTACAAGGTTTTAATGCGTCCAAATCATAGACGCCTGCTTCTTTACAGATTGCTGTTTATTTGGCTATTAGCCCCCGGCAATGTCTAAGAATCAGACACCCTAAGTAACTCTTTCCCTGCCCAAAGCTTGCCTCTGAAACAGGCAGGAACTCCGGTATAACGAATGTGATTTTTTATTCTGACCGTCTTAGCGGAGTGTTTTTATGAAGTCGTCCTTGCTGCATAAAATTTTGGTTCTTGGATTGTGTTTGTCTGTCGGGGCATGTGCTTTCAAAAAGGAAGATGCTGAGGATAAACAGCGCCAGGAGTTGGCGGATGTCGTGACTCAGCAGTTGGATGAGAAGAAGGAAAAGATTGCTTTTGAAGGTACGCTGACTAAAGAAAACGTATCCGTTCGCTTTGATGAGAATGAAACTCCAGGCTCCTACAATATGGTCATTGAATGGCCGGACGCTGTTGGGATGATGGAAGTTACTTTGAACGGTCGAGTCATCGGAAGTTTTAAAGAAAAGTCGTTTAGCATCTCTACACCACATTCCCAAAAATACCAAATCGTATTGAGAGCCTATGCAACACTCCAAGAAGGAGGAGGTTTTCTTTCCAGCATCGGCATTGAAAAAGAAGCGCATAAGGATTTCATCTTAGACGGCATATACAACCTTTCAAAGGCAGAATTATTTAAGGTAAATCGAGCTTACTTAAGAAAAGGAAGCAAAATAGTAACGAATGGCCATAACCTTGAAATCAACACGAATAAACTTTATGTGGAAGCATCAGACTTAATTGGAAACGAGTATGATCGAGCACAGATTGCTACTTTTCCTTTCGATAGAAAATCTATAAATCCCAACGAACTCTCTCCGGGAAGAATATCCATTATTGCGAATCAAGCCTTTGGCGATCTGATGATTTCAATGATCGGAGTAACAGGTTATGATGCTAAACTAATTACCGAAACTCCTGCGTGGAAGAGATTCATGCAGCTCCCTTCAAAAGCAACCAAGGGATCTTCCGGAGCTGATGGGATCCTCACAGTCCCACCCGAGTGCGAACAGCTTCCATTCAATGCAAAAGAAGTATGTAAGAAATTATCCGTTTGCCTAGAAAACCCCAAAGACGGAAACCCTGGCGCGCAAGGCGCGAATGGCCTTAATGGTGTAAACGGCAACCCTGGCGGAAATACAGGCGACTTAGTCATCGACATTAAAAACGACTCCGAATTCAACGCTAGCGTTTACAGAAAAGCCGGACTTGGAGGCATGGGAAGCTCTGGTACCCCAGGGCAACTTGGGGGTGACGGTGGAGATCCAGGGAAGAATCCAGAAAATCGCTGCAAAAATGCTGCACAAGGCCCTCGCGGTGCTGATGGCGCCCATGGTAAAGATGGCACTAGAGGCCCACGCGGCGCCTACGGCCAAATCACCACCAACATCAAACTAGACAAGACCGATAACTAAAACATCATTCATTACATTGCGCCCTGCGGAACCGACATCGGTTCCGCGCTGCGACTTTGACCTCTCCGTCGCATTTTCTCTCAATTCAAATCCGATAACCGCAACCCAAGCCTAACCACCTCGAACAAAACCGCTAATAAACCAGATACAGTTCCTGCACATACCCTTCTCTGCAACCAATTGACTTTTACGTAATAGTACGGTAACTTACCGTACTGAAGGGTATTGATGAGTCCTTTCACAGTTGTCCTGATATCTCGTCAGGCAGAAAAGCAAATCAGGAAGCTTCCACACAATATTCGAGAGGCACTTAGATACTGGGTGGAAACCGTACAACTCATCGGAATTCGAGAAACCAGAAAATTAAGCGGCTATCACGACGAACCGCTTAAGGGAAATCGACTGGGACAACGTTCGGTTCGCCTGAACCACGCTTACAGGGTCATTTACATACCCAGCAAAGGCGATATCGAAATCACAGTTATAGAGGTAAATAAACATGCGTACTAAAAACCTTGGAAAGCTACTGGAAAAAACAACAGAACCGCTTTCGTTCGGCGGTTTCTTGAGGTCCGCGCGCACCAATCGCGACATGACTCAGACAGAAATGGCACAGTTCCTAAAGATATCAAAAAGTACCCTGTGCGATATCGAAAAAGGCCGTCAGCATGTAAGTATTGAGCTTGCCATCAAGTTAGCAAAGAAATGTGGGCTATCCCAGGTTTTGGCAGTCGAATGCTCTATCCGAGACTCATTGCGAAGAGCTGGCCTAAAACTAACCATCGAACTCAAACAACCCGCTTAATCGCCTTCCATTACATTGTGCCCTGCAGAACCGATATCGGTTCTGCGCCGCCTCCGTACTCCGCACTTAACTGAAGTTACTATTACTTTACAGAAACTGCCTGACACCTCAAAACCAATCAGCTCCATCGACCAAATGAACCGGCCCGAAGCACAACCAATTGCAATAGAGACAAAACAAACCTTAATTGAGTGACTGAACTTTGGACATTCTGGCAATTACTTCCAACTCTCCGGATCCCTCTGAAATGCCATAGATTTCACGGTATAAAGAACGTGATTTTTTATTCTGACCGTCTTAACGGAGTATTTTTATGAAGTCGCCTTTGCTGCATAAAATTTTGGTTCTTGGATTGTGTTTGTCTGTCGGCGCATGTGCTTTCAAGAAGGAAGATGCCGAGGATAAACAGCGCCAGGAGCTGGCGGATGAGGTTACTAAGCAGATGCAGGAGGATCATAAGAACGGCGTGGTTGTTCTTAAGCCTTCGAATACTTCTGTTGAGTTCGTGGAGTTGGAAGAGCCCGGTTACTACCAGATGGTTGTTAAATGGCCTGAGGAAGTTGGGTCTATGGAAATCTATATAAATGGGACACACCAAAAAACCATTAGCGGCCACAATACATTTAAATACGACACAAAACACAACCAAAAAATAAAGCTCGTGCTTCGAGCTTACGCTCCACCGGCTCATGGCGGTGCGTTTCAATCACAACTCGAAAGAGATGATTTGGTAAGCCCACCCGACTACATTGTAAGTCGAACAGGATATTTGGAATCTGAATTAATTGTTAACGCAAATAGAGTGTACTTTTTAAATGGAGCGCAACTCTACACTAATGGACACGATTTAAGAATTAAAACAAAACGTCTCTATGTGGAAGAACTAAGGACCCATACGGGCATAGCAGAGGATAATTCCCACATAGTAACTTTCAACCAGAAAACATTAGGCAAAATACCGCTGGAATTCCAGAACTCCAACATCTCCATCGAATCCGACTACGCCCAAGGCAAACTGTACGTAGCAATGATAGGCGTAAACGGCACCGACGGCAGAGATGCCATCGATCTAATTTCCGAACAAGGCCGTCGCCACATGAGTCAACCTGCAGCAGCAGGAAAGAATGGCGATGACGGCGTTTTATCTAAAATGGTTCCTTGTCACGGTAAGCATTGCTCGGGCGCTCAGGAACCACGCTGTATCACAAACCCAACTTCAGGCTCAGATGGCGCGAATGGACTGAGTGGCTCTCGTGGAGAAGATGGTTCTAAAGGTGGTTCGACTGGCAACCTCAGCGTAAAGGTCATAGATCATTCAAATTTTTCTCTCGATGTATTCCAAAAGCCCGGTAAAGGTGGCCGTAAAGGCAAAGGCAACCCGGGACAAGTTGGTGGTCCAGGCGGAGCTCCGGGAAATCATTTCCATAAATGCGCAACCGCATCCCATGGAAAAAAAGGGCAAGACGGCGCCCCCGGCGCTGATGGAAAAGACGGCGAAGATGGTCAGCTCGGTATGATCGACACCAACGTTCGCGTAACAATCGGACAATAATCCAAGTCATGCCAATTACGCTCTGCGGAACCGACATCGGTTCCGCACTGCATCTCATAGAATCACTTCAAACTAAGCACTGTACTTCTTCGCATACTGACTCAAAACCTTTCTCATCAAACGCTGATACTTACCACCCGTTTTACGAGCTTCGCCCTTAAAGAAGTCCAATGTGTCGCCTTCGATTTCGATTGTGATCTTAACTTTATCATCTTCTGCAAACAAAACGTCAGGCGGCGGAAGGAAATCCTCGACAGAAGTCACTTTCCCGACGGGAGCCTCGAATTTGTTACTCGAATAACCCTTATTTGAGCTTCGAGGAGATTTTTTTGATTTCGTTGTCATAATATCTTGTCCACTTTCTCCACCTTGCCGCTCCGAAGATTCTTATCCTCTTATGATGAACTTTAAATCGAACCGTCAGCACAACTCCATCCACTTTTCCGATACAGAAGTACCGAGCTTCGAACTGACTGTGCAACTCATCGAAAATAAAAATCCTATGAGGGTCTTTAAAAACAAACCGGGCTTCAGAAAAGTCCACTCCATGTTTCAAAACATTTTGAGACTCTTTCTCTTCGTCCCACTCAAAGGAACCCCTGACAACAATAGTCTTTAGCATTAACCCATACTTTTATACATATTTTAATAAATATTTAAAAATACAGTTCAATACAAAGAATAGGCCATGCCTGACTCCCACTGAGTTTCAACCAAGACTTCAACAGATTCGCATCCCGAACGCCTACCCAAACTCCATCGTTTTACACCCCGCAGAACCGATATCGGTTCTGCGCCGCTTCCGTAAACAGGACCTGGCACCGCAAGATCTCTCTTTCCCCGACTGTTTCCTTAAGATACATTACTCCATGCGGAACCGCGGAGGTTCTGCGCCGTGTCCGTAAGTAGGACCTGGCACCCACAAGGGGGAGAGAGCTATGGCATTGAAATTTGGAACGAGCGGTGTGCGCGGATTAGTGACGGAGTTTACAGATCGCGAAGCGTACCTGTTAACAACAGCATTCCTGCAACACGCAAACGAAGCAACTCCCGCTTCCAAAGTTTCCGTAGGCATGGACCTTAGAGAAAGCTCGCCGAAAATCTTAAATGCCATCGAGCACGCCCTCGCCGATCACCAAAAAGAAATTCATTCTTGCGGAGTACTACCTACGCCGGCCCTAGCCTACTACTCTGCTGAGAACAACTCTTTGGCCATCATGGTAACAGGCAGTCACATCCCGGCCGACCGTAATGGTATCAAATTCTACCTTGCAACAGGCGAAACCCTGAAAAGCGATGATGAAAAAATCTTCAACAACTACGAGCGCCTGCAAAAAGAAAACTTCAAAAATGAACTCTTCGCCGAAGACGGAACCTTGCTCAGAAAATCCGCGGTGGACAAAAAGGATGCAGCCCAAGAGGCAAAAGACCTCTTCATCAACCGCTACGTTAAAGCACTTGCCAAACACAGCCTTAAAGGCACAAAAGTTATTTTTTACGAGCACTCTTCTGCCGCGCGCGAATACATGGGCAGCATCCTTGATTATCTTGGCGCACAGGTCATTCGCGTGGGCCGCAGTGACACGTTTATTCCCGTCGACACGGAAGCAGTCGAATCCCTTGATGTCTTCAAAAAATGGATTAACGAATACGAAGCCGATGCACTTATCAGCACCGATGGAGATGGCGACAGACCTTTGGTCATCGACAACAAGGGGCGCCTGGTTCAAGGCGACAAGTTGGGCATTATCTGTTCAGAATTCTTGGGGATCGAAGCGATAGCGCTTCCGATCAGCTGCAATTCGGGTGTTTCGCAAATCAAAGAGTTTAAAAAAATCACGTTTACCAAGATTGGCTCCCCCTACGTGGTCGAGGCGCTTAATACGCTGAACTCTGAGTTCAAATCCGTCGCGGGCTTTGAAGCTAATGGAGGATATATCCTGTCTTCCCCAGTAAAAATGGCAACAGAACTTAAAGCTCTGCCAACGCGCGACTCTGTGTTGCCGGCGTTAGCTGTCCTAGGAATGGCTGCTAAAAGAAAGTGCACTGTTTCCGACGTCGTCGACAAACTTCCCGCAAGATTCACTGCAAGTGTGCTGGCAAAAAATTGTCCTCCTGAAAAAAGCCAGAAGATCATTCAAACAGTCAGCAACGATGCTGACGCCTTTATGAAAAGCATAATTCCAGATGCCGCCGTCTGGTCAAAGAACACTTTGGATGGCTACCGTATGATGACGACTTTTGGGCAGATCGTGCACTTGCGCCCCTCTGGGAATGCGCCAGAGTTTAGATGCTATACGGAAGCTCCGACACAGGCCGAGGCGGATTTGATTGCATCCAAAGCCTTGGGCAAAATTTTGGAATTTCTAAATAAATAGAATCCGCGGGAACAATTTCGCCCCGCAGAACCGATATCGGTTCTGCACCGCTTCCGTAAATAGGACCTGGCACCGAAAGGTGTTGGACATTTCTGCCCCCACCCCCCAGAATTTACCGCGGAGGGATTATTCCTATGGCCAAAAATGTACTTACGACACTAGCTATTTCATTCTTTTTGCTTTGCGCATCCACGGCTCAAGCTAATTTTGCTGCAGGTTTGGTCGTAGGCGATCCTATTGGTTTCACGGGTCGAATGCCCCTGAACGACAAAAACTCCATTGACGGCTTTGTCGGGGCATCCAGCGGCTCGTACCGCGGCCTGCAACTGCACTCAACTTTCCTTTTCGACAGCATTCAATCGTGGGAAGTGGCAACAGAGGGTCCGATGAATCTATATACTGGCGTCGGCGCCCGCTTAATTTTTGTTGATGACGGCAAATACGACGGCGACGTGGCCTTTGGCCCACGAGTTCCAGTTGGTTTGACTTATCTAATCTCTGATCCTGCGATGGAAGTTTTCGGGGAGCTTGCTGTTGCGATGAATGTTTCTCCGAAGGTGGATGCGGATTTGGATATTGGGGTTGGGGTTCGGTTTAGATTTTAAGAATGCCGATGAGCGCCATCAATTCCAATATTGATCAATACATTGTGGGTACCATAAGATCGTCCAAATGAAGACCATTCTAATTGTATTCGGAACAAGACCTGAAGCCATAAAGCTTGCGCCGCTGATTCTTCTCGCCAAAGCAGACAACCGCTTTAAAACGCTTGTCTGCTCAACGGGTCAGCATCGCGAAATGCTAAAACCCATTCTTTCTTTTTTTGAAATTACACCTGATTACGACCTGAACTTAATGAGTCCAGGGCAAACGCTGACCGATGTATCGACGAAAACATTAAACGGCATCGACTCAATTCTAAAATCCACAAAAGTAGATATCGTCATCACCCAAGGTGACACAACGACAGGTTTTGCGGCAAGCTTGGCTGCGTTTTACAACCAAGTCAGCGTTGCACACGTTGAGGCGGGCTTACGATCCGGCAACATCACCTCTCCGTTCCCCGAAGAGTTTAACCGAAAAGCAATTTCTCTCATTGCAAAGTGGCACTTCCCTCCAACGGAGCTTTCCCGAAACAATCTGATAAACGAAGGTCTTCCGAAACGTGACATTGTAGTCACTGGCAACACAGGTATTGATGCGCTAATGCGTGTTCGGTCAATTATCGAAAACAAACCCGAACTATCGAAAGACCTTGAGAAGAACTTTTCGTTCCTAGATGCACAAAAAAAACTTATCTTGGTAACTTTGCATAGACGAGAATCTTTTGGTGCGCCAATGGAAGAAGTCATGAAAGGATTGCTGAAGCTATCCGAACGCAGCGACCTGCAGTTTTTAATCCCAGTCCACTTGAATCCAAATGTCCGCCAGTCTATCTCTAGAGTATTGGGGAACAAGGCTCAATGGGTTGGCTCAAGCAATGCAGAAAAAAAGAGCTCAAACATTTGGCTTTGCGAGCCAGTTGATTACGTCCCATTTATTTACCTGATGATGAAAGCGCACATTATTGTAACTGACTCAGGTGGAGTTCAGGAAGAAGCTCCTTCTCTTGGAAAACCAGTACTGATCGCTCGAGAAAACACCGAACGCCCAGAAGCAATCGAAGCTGGAACATCCATGCTGGTACCATTAAATGAGCGAGAATTCGTTGCAGAAACGTTGAAAGTTCTGGATGACGGTATTCTTTATAAAAGAATGTCTCAATCCATCAATCCGTTTGGAGATGGCTTAGCTTCGGCAAAAATTTTAGATGTTTTGGCTCAAAACTAAAACCGAACGAACCCCAATCGTTCAAGGACCCATCGAATAATGAAGTTCTTCAAATCCATTCCACAAATACATTATTTCGTTTTGTTAACAGCTTTTTGTGCGGTTTTTCTAAAGTTTTGGGAACCTGGCATTGGTTTAAGCTCCACAACTTACGGTGCCTTTGCTGCGAACATTTTAAACGGCCAAAGTCTTTTCAATTTTCGCTTGGGGCCCGGAGTTTTTGACCCCTTTGTAGATCACCCGCCATTAATCATCTGGCTTCAGGCTGCATCTTTTTGGCTTTTCGGGGTTAGTGCGCAGATTTTGCGACTACCATCCAGCATTCTGGGAGTTATTGCAATTTTCTGCACCTATTGGATTACACGCAAAAGGTTTAGTGAGACTGCTGGGGTTTTTTCAGTCCTAGCTCTGCTACTTATAAATCCATTCATGAATTTCACCAGTTCAGGCTGGTTGGATATGGGTATGGTCGGCTTCATCATGCTGGGATTTGCAGTTTTTGAGTCTTTTAAAGATGATCGCTCCAAAATCAAACTTGCTCTCAGCGGGATGCTTTTTGCCGCTGCTTTACTTTCAAAAGGCCTAGCTGCTATGGGTCTTTTGCCAATTGCAATTTACATACTTTGCCAACGCCTTCGCTTCTCTGAGCTGCTTATCTTGGCAATCAGCGCGCTCATCCCCATCGCTTTGTTTGATGGATTGTTTTATAGCGTTCATCACCGTGAGTTTTTCTCCTGGTACTCAGAGCGCCGTGAAACCAACGCCGCCGAAATGGCTCGCGTTTACACTGATAAAGCTGACCACTTATGGTATATCAAAGCCCTTTTTACTCACTCACACATATTCTTTTTGGCTATGCTGGTGGGACTATTTGTTTTCCTAAAAAATCGAAAATCAATGCGGTCCGGATCGACAGCTATTGTTCTATTATGCCTTGGTGAAATTGCCTTACACAGCCTGGTTTATGGCTTTACCAACAAGGAATACAACCAGTATATTGTTCCCACGTTCCCGTGGATCGCTATTCTTGCTGGCTTTGGCTGTGCTCAGTTGTTTAAGAAAGCCGATGCATCCAAACTAGCCCAGCGCGTAGCAACTCTCTCGTTGCTTCTATTTATTGCGGCAACTTTAATTTCAACAAAAATCCACATGGGCGAAGATAACGAAGTCCGCGCAATGGCCAGTACTGTCGCCGAGTTGAAGGAGCTAAAGCAAATTCGGATCGCTTCAATACCCGGAAATCAACACTCTTGGGAGGGTCTGGCCTCCTATGCTTCCTGGTACTTACAACTAGAACCCACTTTGCATAACGAAGACGCACTCACCGATAAGCTTCAAATTTTCGAAGCTATATTAGTGGATAAGAAAGTAAGCAGCAGGCAACATGCCACAATTCTTGCTAAAGGATATTCCCTATGCTTAACTACCGACCTGTATAGGCTCTATACCGACCAGAGCATTTGCAATTTGGAACGTTTGTCGCGAATAACACCCATCTCCGACAGCTTGGGTTCGTTCGGTCGGTAAGTTTTGGATAGTTAATGAAAAAGTTTTTAGTTTATGTTCCCTGTTATAATGAAGAAGAAGCCATCATCCCGATGGCGGATTCCTTCCAAACACTCGCACAAAATCTAACTAATATGGGACTTGAGCTTAATGTCGTGTGGATAAACGATTGTAGCAAAGATTCTACAGCTGAAAAAATCAATTCCGCTTGTGAAAAGACTTCTTACTTTCGCGCGATCCATCATCCCGAAAATCGTGGATTAGTTGGCGCTTTAGAAACAAGTATTCAAGACGCAAGTATGCAAGCTTCGGAGCCCCTCTATGCCGTGGGCTTACTCGATGGTGACAACTCACACCCATCTGATTTTTTTAGGCCTATGCTTGAAAAGTTGGAACTTGGTTATGATCTGATTGTCGCATCTCGTTTTCAAAAAGGAAGCATCGTTGAAGGAGTTCCATTCCATCGTCAGTTGCTGTCGTTGGGAATGTCTTATCTTTTCCGAGCAGCGGGTCGAGTAACAAACGTCCGCGACTATTCGTGCGGCTTCCGGATTTACCGTGGCAGCCTTTTCCAAAAACTTAAGGGCTACAAATTCAAAAAACGTAGCTTCGCGTGTATGGTAGAATTACTAATGGCATGTGATCGCCAAAAAGCCCTTTGCGGTGAAATACCTTTTATACTACGCTACGACAAAAAAATGAGTGATTCAAAGATGCGTGTGTGGTGGACAATTCGGGAGACCTTGTCTGTACTTTTTGATTCAAAAAGTCATCGCCGACAATAAACACCTACGCCTTTTTATTTTCCAAACCACCGTTTACGGTCGCGTCTTCAAAAATCCGAAACAAGATATATCGTTATCTCTAGCGAGAATGCTAGTGACGCAGCCAGACGCCACAACCTCTTGTCGCCAGGAAACAATTTCATTTGAAAGAACAATTCGTTATGTCTACAATCCAGCAATGTTTTTAATAACAATTTGGCCATTTCTTATTTCGCTACTTATTTCAGTAGTATCAATTCCTGTAATTATTCGAGTTGCAGACGCAAAACATTTAATGGATGAACCAGACTCCGACAGAAAGCTTCACCTCAAAAAAACACCTACTCTCGGTGGTATTGCAATTTTCGCCGGCACAGTATTCTCATTTTCCTTTTTCTCTGATTATTTGGCGATGTCGAACGAAATACGCTTCATGACTTCAGCCCTTGTCCTACTTTTCTTTGCTGGGATTAAAGACGACATCTTACTGTTAGCGCCCCTAAAAAAACTATTAGTTCAAATCGCATGCGCCCTACTAATTACATTGATGGGTAAACTTTACCTCACCAATTTGTGGGGAATGCTGGGAATTACCGAGATTCCGCCATACCTAGGAATCATACTAACTGTTATCGCAATTCTGGCGCTGATAAACGCCTACAATCTAATCGATGGAGTTAATGGACTAGCAGGAGGACTAGGACTGATTACTTCACTGTTCTTTGGGTTTTGGTTTTATTTAACAAACTCAACTGCACTATGTATTTTGAGTTTTTCCCTGGCTGGTTCGTTGTTAGGTTTTCTTTTTTTCAACTTTCACAACGCAAAAATATTTATGGGAGACACTGGATCCATGCTACTTGGATTCATTATTTCAATCTTAGCCATAAAGTTCATTGAGACCAATCGAACATCTGGAATCGAAATCTCACCGTACTACATAAAAGCAGCGCCCGGCGTAGCTATCGCAGCAACAATAATACCATTAATTGATCTGATAAGGGTTTTCTTTCAAAGATTAGCCATTAAAAGACATCCGTTTTCAGCAGATCGTAGACACATACATCACATCTTGGAAGACTGTGGAATGACCCACACACAGATATCAGTCACACTTTATCTGGTTGCAATTATGCTGATTGGACTGAGTTTAGCTTTACGTAACTATCGCTCCATGGATGTAATCATAATTCTGTCCGGTGTTTGCGCACCATTATTGGTGGCTTCGATTTTCTATCGAAGAATCAAAAAAAACAGATAACATCTTCTGTATATCTAACTAACAATTGTTATTAATCAGACAGCCTTCAAAACGAAAGAGACCGTCTGCTTAAAGCAATTTAAATGACAAAAATCACAGGATTCGACGGTAAATTAAATTTCTTTTCGCCATACAAAACGATTGATGTAGTGAGTATAGGATAAAATAGTCTTAACTACTTTCTCGGAAACATTTTCCACATCATAATCTGGCACAATCTCTGTTGGAGACGTTTCAGTTGCCACACGTACAGCATTACACACGTCTACGGCCTTAGTTCCGGACATAATCAACGTGCCAACATCCATTCCCTCTGGGCGTTCGTGTGCATTTCTTATGGTGATTGCAGGGACTCTCAACAAGGAAGCTTCTTCTGTAATTGTTCCACTATCCGAAACCACACAAAATGCATTCTTTTGAAGCGTAATAAAGTCCAGAAATCCAAATGGCTTTAAAAACTTAATATTATCATTTTCGGGCGTCCAAGCCATCTCATCGATTTTCTTTTTTGTTCTTGGGTGAGTGGATACCAAAATTGTCTTATCAAACTCACTCTGAAGTGCTGTCAGTGAATGGAGTATATTTTCAAGATTTTCTGGATAATCTACATTCTCTTCCCGATGCAAGCTCACCAATATATAGGATTTCTGTCTCAACCCGTGAGTTGCCAATACATTACTGGTGGCAATTCTACTTGAGTAATAATTCAACACTTCCTTCATGCAACCGCCAGACTTAATAATTTGCTGAGGTGCAATGCCTTCTCTCACTAGATAACCCCTACCGTGCTCGGTAAGAGGCATATTGATGTCCGACAGATGATCAACAATCTTTCGATTAAGTTCCTCTGGAACTCTTTGATCAAAGCATCTATTACCGGCTTCCATATGAAAAACAGGTATCTTTCTACGCTTGGCTGCAATAACGGAAAGACAAGAGTTTGTATCACCATACAAAAGAACTGCATCTGGCTTACATTTTTCGAATAGCTTGTCGGACTCCACAAGGATATTTGCAATTGTTTGGATCGGAGTATCAGCGGCAGAATTTAAAAAATAGTCCGGTTTGCGAATCTCCAGGTCTTTAAAAAATACTTCATTTAACTCATAGTCAAAGTTTTGCCCCGTATGAACCAGAATGTGTTCAGACATGTACTTATCAAGAGCAGCAATTACACGACTGAGCTTAATCAACTCAGGTCGTGTTCCAACAATTGTCATTACGCGCATTTTTATCTCAGCATTTCTTCATCTAAATTATCATTATTATCATCGACCATCAGACTATGTTTTTTCAAAAGATTCACAGTGCCCTCGTAATCCAGAAGTGCATCGTCGGAAGAAAACTCTTTTTTCAATACTGATTTAGTGATGTCAATTTTGCCTCCATTCAACTCAGGTAACATTGAGCGAATGGCGTAATAGCTACCTTTCTCTACCGAATAAGGAGCTTCTTCGTCAGAAATCATTATTTCGTGCAATTTTTCACCTGGACGAATCCCTGTTACTTGAATCTCAATCTTTCTATTTCCAACTAATGCTTTTGCAACGTCTGTCATCAAGGAGCTTGGGGCTCTTGGCACAAAAATCTCTCCGGCCTGACCATTTAACAACGCAGCAAAAACTGTATCCACGGCTTGATTTAAACTCAGAAGGAAACGAGTCATGCGACCATCAGTAATCGTGATTGGGCCACCCGCTTTAATCTGCTCATGAAACAACGGAATAACCGAACCACGAGAGGCAAGAACATTACCATAGCGTACACATAAAAATCTGGTCTGCGGAACAGTAATATTCGCGGCAATAAACACTCGCTCTTGAAGTGACTTCGACATACCCATAGCATTAATTGGCTTACAGGCTTTATCTGTTGAAATACCCATCACAGTGTCGACTTTGTATCCATGCTCACGTACCGCACGGACAATGTTATATGCACCAATACAATTGGTTAGAATTGCTTGCTCTGGAAAATACTCACAAGCTGGAACCTGCTTCAATGCTGCTGCATTAATCACAATATCGGCATTTTTGACCGCGGCACAGACATCCGCATAATCTCGAACATCTCCGATGCGAAATTCTAGAATATTTTTGAAGTTGTTGTATATGACTTCATCCGTATGATTTCGATTATGGAGATAAGACACACGCATTTGATGCTGCTTGCCTTCATCACGGCTTAATACTATCAGTTTTTTTGGTGTACCCATTTCTCCACTCAAAACTCTTCTAACGAAGGTTTTCCCCATGGATCCGGTACCGCCAGTTACTAAAATTGTTTTCCCGTCAAAATACATCATTAATCCCCGTAGTCCACAGACCGATCTTGCGCTAATTCGGCAATCATCTCATCCCAGCTAGGAGGTATGAAGCCGGTCTCACGAGAGTATTCACTACAATCTAAAGTTTTATCTGAACAGTACCCATCAAATGGTTCAATGTCGGCATGAATCTCAAAATACTTATTTAATAGACGCAGAAGGTCATACTTGGAGATAGGCTCACTGGAAACCTGATAAAGGCCATTCAATTGCGGAAATTCTTTGATAATGCGTACAACTTCATCGCCCACACGCTTCGTTGTTAATCCAGAATAGAATGCCCGAGTGTAACCTTTAATAGTTTGGTTCTTCTGTTTTAAGAACCACTCAACAAGCTCCGTTTTTGATTCGAGTTCTCGGCCTACGATCGACAATCTCAAGGTCAATGCATTTCTTTCGTGCGTTTCACCCAGAAACTTACTTTTACCGTACATGTCATTTGCAGTCGGAATATCCGAAACAACATACGAACCCTTTGATCCATCAAAGACACAGTCCGTACTAAAATGAATTACCTTAGAGTTATTAGAACTCGCCCACAACGCAAGCCTGTGAGGCAACATGCTGTTTATCTCAATACACTTTTCGATATCACCCAAGTCTGGCTTACGAAGAGTAAGACCTACACAATTAACAATCCAAACCGGCTGAACCTTTTCAAGAATCTCCTGCAGTGAGCCAAATTCTAAAACATCAACATTACCAAAAAGGCACTTCGGATCTAATGAATTATATTTCTCATAGTAAGAAATATCTTTTCGAACAGTACCAAATACATCACCGGGATAATTCTGATTTAGCCTTTTCCACACTTGGTGTCCAAGCATTCCCGCCGCACCAATGACTAAAATTTTCACTAGATGGTCTCCTTAAGAATTCTGGCAATCTTCTCAACAATCCTGCTTTTTTCAAAGTTGGCCATATAATATTTTTTCGCCCTAAGTCCCATTTCAATCCGCTGCACTTCGCCTAACCCCTTCATCTTACGAATAGCTATTACCAGGCTATCAAGATCATCCGCCGGGGAAGAATAACCTGCACCAGCTTCCAATACAATTCGAGCTCCCTCACCATTTAATGATGCCAATAAAGGTTTCCCTGCTGACATATAGGCTTGAACTTTTGATGGAATTACTTTTGAAAAAAGATCATCTGAACGCAAAGATACAAATAAAGCGGAACATCTCTCAAAAAACATTGGCATATCGTGAACGGGCTTCTTTCCAACGAAAATAACATTCGATATATTCTCGCCCAAAGCTCGGGATATTAATCTTTCGAGTTCACTTCCGTCTCCGACAATCACAATTCGGAAATTAGACTCATTTCTCAATTCTTTTGCTGCATCCAAAAGTGTATCCAAGGATTGCGCCTTTCCAATATTCCCAGCAAACGCCAAAATAAATTCTTCCTTAGGAAGACTCTCAATCCAAGAAGGCGCTGAAGAGGTTGCAGCAATAACCTCAGGAGACCAGTTGGGTACATACTCTACGATTCCATCAAATTGATACTTCATTAAATGGTCTCTAAACGCTTCTGACTGAATAAGAATGACGTCTGTGTTCCGATATATCCAGCGCACAATCACACCCAGCAACTTATAAACCATACTAGCATCGGATACTTTTGCAACAGCGCCAAAACTATCGGGCCACAAATCCTGAAGCCAAATAACTACTGGAGTACCGGTCCACTTTTTTAAAATGATCGGGGGAATCGCCACAAATATTGGTGAAACACCGAACACAAAAGACACTTCCGTGTTACTCATTCTGAAAATATTGAAACAGCCAAAAACAATATTAGATAAGTAGTTTAAAGTAAGGTAGAAAAATCCTTTCCGACGTGCTACCACCGGAAATCGACGGATTGAGATATCAGATACATTTTCAGTATATGGCCCCAAAACGCCATATCCCCTTTGATAAAATCCCGTCGAATAGTTTGGAATACCAGTCGACACACTCACAGTATGTCCCTTTTTGATCAAATCAAAACACAACTCGTTGATTAAGAAGGTCTCAGGATAGAAAACGTAACTGTAAACTCCAATTTTCACGATTCCCTCAAATCTCTGAACATTTTACTATATGCGCCAACAACAGAAGACCACATATACCTCTCCTGAACGAACTCGAATACACGTTCGCCTTTTTTACGTATACTTTCCCGGTTTACAAGCGCCTCTTTGAGTCCGAGCTCCAAACCCTCTATTGACACCGGCACCATCCAGCCACAATCCGCTTTGGCAAACTTATCTAAACCACATTGATCTGTAAAAACAGTCGGTGTCTTTACACAGCCTGCCTCCAAAACAACTAAAGACATGGCCTCCTGCCTTGATGGCAGCGCCAATACCAATGCAGCCTTCAATACCTGAAACTTCTCAACACCACCTATATAACCCGCAAAATGAATACGATCATTCGCTCTCCGCTCCTTGACAGTAGCTTTTAATTCACTCAGCATACCATCATCCGGACCAGCCATTACCAGATCAACATCTGGAAACTCTGCCATAATATTGCAAAATGCAGCCACCAATAAATCCGGGCCTTTTATCAAATTTAAACGACCTAGAAACAAAACGTAATTTGGTGTGTGCAAACCCAGTTTCTTTGAAAGTTCATTGCCATTTATATCTGATACAATTGGATCCTTAATTGCGTTTGGAATTAACAAAACTTGATCAGCAGAAACTCCATATGAAACAAAATGCTTTATCTCATTTTCCGTTGTGGCAATGCACCTAGAAGCATTCCGAACTATACTTTTTCCAATCAGTAAATTATAAATATACTTAACAAACTTAGATCTTCCAAAAATTGGTAGGGCTCCAGCTGGGCAAAAAACATAAGGCTTCCTAAAATGGCGCGCTGTTAAATATACTAAGGCATTGAGTACTGTCCAATGTCCCATCATATGAACAACATCAGCCCCTTTAACTTCACGCACGATTCCTTTGAACAAATACTTTGGAATTAATCCAAATTTGCAAACCGGTAGCCTAACAATTCTCCCCCCTTTTAGCTCACGCGGAGATTCACCTTCAAGCAACGTCAAAATCGTGCAATCATAGCCGCTCTTAACAAGAGCTTGGCTAAGTTCAAACGTTCTTTCAGCTGTCCCACCACCAAACACTGGATCAATCGTGTGATTCACTGTTAGTATTCTCACTGCGCCACTCCCGCAATCTGACCGTATCCTGGTGAAAATAAATTTTCCGCAAAATCTAGTCTGGCTAATTCCTCTCCAGACTCAACCCAATCAATAATTTTAATATTTTCCTCTGAAAAAGAAATCCAACGACAAAACTCTTTACCATTCTCGAAGGACTTTCCAAAAAACCCTAAAGGCCCAAAATAAATACATTGCGCAAACTGATCATTCATCTCAAACAATGAAGCCTCCACGCGCAAACCTGTCCCGCAATAAGGGCCATTATGAGCAGAAGCAGATCTAAGCAAAGCTCTCATGGCCGTGTCAGAAGTATACAAATAGGTTCCTGGGTCTCGACCTACAATATCACGCCCGTCATGAATAAATATAGACAGCTGATCTCTGTGACGGTGCCCCCCCCCTTTGTCGTTGGAGTTCACACCACATCTAAGACTGACAAACACGTTGCCAAATTTACATGTATAAATACCGAAATCGCTAAATGAAAAATAACTAGCCTGCTGGGGATCAAAATGCGCAACACTAAAATTATACTCTTGTTTACTATTTAACTTGAAACATTTTTCTGTTGCTCGCAAAAACTCTTTTTCGCTTCCATACACTGCCTTATGTTCCGGAACCAAAAATGTCCCGTTGTCAGCATTGCAGTATTCACTTACAAGAACTTCCAAAAATTGGTTTTTATCTTTCAACTGAAAAAAATGACGAAGCCCACATATAAAACTTCTGTGATTTAGGTCATTCTCCTGAAATTGTATGGGGTTGCAAATTAACAGGTGCCCACTATCATTGTCACCGACCTGAGGCACAAACCCATCCACCAATGAAACCGATTCTGAAAAGAACAGAATCGCCTTAAGTCTTTCAAGAAATGTCAGCCCCATTTCAATTTTTGAATCAGATCGTTTTAACAGACATGCAAAAGCAAATACAACCAACTCACCAGAGAGGCGATGATAGTAAGTGGAGCCTTCGAAGTTCCCTCCATCATTTCCAAACTGTTTTATTGTTTCAAAATTTAATTCCTTGGAAACTTTTCGCAACATGTACGATGCACGCTTATGTCCAGAATGCGCATATCCGTACACCAGACCACAGATATTTGCCAAATAATGATTGCCAACAAACGAACCTAGCGAGTTTTCTTTGTTACTCTCAATAAAAAATATATGCCGTGCTAACTCGTAATCCAAAACTTTCTGATTTAAACTAACAAATTCCTCACCAAATATATCGGCAGCAAGACAGATATTCGAAAGCCTGATACCAACATCCATTGCACACATCCACTGCGGACCGTTAAATACAGGATTTGATTCGTGGAAATCACAAAGTATTGTTGTCGCAAGCTGCTGACATGATTTTCTTCGCTCCTCGTCGTCCCTGAAACACCTGTAACAGAGAGCTAATTGGACCAATTGATGAAGCCGGCCAAGCTCCCATGGCCTCTTTACGTCACCACCATTTAATGGAATTGAAAGTTCAACTCCAGCAACTTTCGAAGACCATTCGAAATTTCTAACAAGATCCATGTGCCAATGCAGGTGACCAGCAACATTAGAACGCCCCCAATTGCGGAGCTCCGACTCAAGAATCTGGTAACAATTGGACTGAATTTGCCCAAATATCTTTGATGCAGGATAATTCTTTAAATCGATATCGTCGAAAGACAACTTCTCAAACCTATGTGGTCTTTTCAGGTTTAGATTGGCAAAAGAACCTCCAGCCACACGAAAACATTTTCTTCGATAAGACCTTTGAATCTTTCCAAGAGCAGCCGCACAGAGCCCTGCAACTCCTTTATTCTTAAATACTCGTTTTGCTTTAGTAAAAATTGAAATGACCGACATTAATAACTCATTCGGAAAGCAGGCTTTCAACAACAAAGCTCATTTCAGTTGCTTGAACTTGTTCCCACAAAGGTATCGGCCAGCTACCACCTGTTTTCACAGCCCTTGCAAATTCAACAAGTTCTTGATGTTGACCTTTATCCTGAACTCTAAAGTTAACTTTACTTGGGATTGGACCAAAAAATTCCAAAGACTTATAATCATCCAGCACTATGGATTTTCCATCGACAAATAATTCCATGCGCTCTTTCGCAAGACTTGTGTGCCCCATGGAAGTGTAAGTAAGCGATGCTATAGATCCGTCTTCAAAATAAAACGAAGCTACAAAATTGTCGCGATTTGAATAACCGCCAGGAACTGAGCCAACTGACTGCACTTTAATATCGATAACTTTGCTACCAGTTAAAAATGTAAACAAATCGTAGATATGACAAGCTTCGCCGATATTGCGACCGCCACCTTCCTTACCGTGCACCCAGCTATCCAATGGAATAAAACCAGCATTCATTCTATAGTTTATAATTAAAGGACCACGTTTTTCGCCAAAGCTAGACTTCACTTTCTGTATAGCGGGCGAAAATCTTCTATTAAACCCCGTCATTAAAATGGGCCCGTCCGTTTTCTCTGAAAAATAACTTTTTACATCCTCCAGTTCCTTGGAGGAAATGCACAAAGGCTTTTCTAGCAAAACGTGCTTCCCCCTCTTCAGAGCATCCAAAGCGATCGCCATATGGCTATCGTGCCGTGTCGCAACTACAACCATATTAATGTTTGGATCTGCAAGTACTTCCTGGTAGTCCGTCGTCGCGTAATCTGCACCAAACTGCTTCGCGACCGCCACGCCTTTATGCCCGGAACGTGTAACAATGGCTGACAACTTGAAGTCGGAAATACTTTTCATATTTGGAAGATGGGCGTACTGTGCAAAACCTCCGGCACCAATTACTCCAACTCGCAGCAAATCAGCTTTGCTTGAATTTGCGCTGCGCAGTTCGATCTTTCTTTCCAAAATTTGATCAATGCCGGCCTTGTATTTAAGAAGCACTATCAATGGCTTTTCAATGGAGTTTCTTATCTCTTCATAAGCCTTTGCTGCCATCTCTAAATCGAACTCAGCTTGAATAAGACTATCCAATCGCATAGCACCAGAAGATATCAAGTTCAGGAACTCGCTTAAGTTTCGATTTTCAGTCCAACGTACATAGGAAATGGGATAGTCCAATCCTTCATCTTCATACTTCGCATCGTATCTACCTGGGCCATAGGATGTCGACACCAGGAAATCCAATTCCTTCATATAAATATCATTTCGATCGATATTTAAACCAACGTCACCCACCAGAACAACTCGGCCCTTCTTTCGGCACATTTTAAAGGCAGTTGAAATAACTGAGTGAGATGAAGTTGCCGCGGTAACAATTACTCCATCAACCCCATACCCTGCTGTCATACGCATCACAGCTTCCACATCGATATCTAGATCCGGATCAACGGTAAAGTCTGCTCCACATTGTTTTGCCAACTCTACACGTTTTTTATCGAGATCCAAGGCGATGACCCGACACCCATTCGCCTTCAACAGTTGAACAGTCATTTGCCCCAGTATACCTAAGCCAACAACCGCAAATACTTCTCCAAGTGTTGGGTTTAAGCGACGCACCCCCTGCATTGCAATGGCGCCTAAAGTGACCGTTGAAGCATGCGCAAAAGAAACATTTGATGGAATTACCACCGTCAGATTTCTGGGTACCGAAATAACCTCTGCATGATAGGCACACTGAGCTCCAGCACACGCAACTCGATCGCCAACTTTTATATCTAAAATACCTTCACCAACAGCTACTACCACTCCGGCCGCAGAATATCCCACTGGGAGCCATGTCTTTGTTTTTTCAACCAAGTTAATAGCTTTCACCAAACCATCATTTATAGCGACATCAATAACCCGCTTTACCTTTTCTGGTTGTTTTAAAGCTTTTTTCCATAACGGTACGGCACTAGAGCGAATTCCACTAAGCTCAGTGCCGGCCGAAATACAACTGCTTTGCACTTGAACTAAAACATGCCCCGCTTCCACCACTGGTGAAGGAACCTCTTCCACTAGAATATTCCCACCTTGAATCAAAACTTGCTTCATTACTTACCTCTGAGGAAAGTATATCCATAAATTTCCACGACATACACTAAGACATATCGCGGCAGGTTAAAGTCACACCCTAGCACCATATCAAAACAAAAATACCTAGAATAGATTTTTGTTGTCCAATAAACAACTTGTCCTACGCCAACACACCAGTTAGCTTGGATAGGAACATGAGCATTCCCAAAAGAAACATCTTGATAATTAGCTACTACTTTCATCCTCAAATATCACCGAGGGCGTTTCGAGCCTACGAGCTCGCAAAAGAACTTAGCAAGAACTATAACGTACAGGTTTTAACTCCAGTACCTCCAACTAGCAGCCATCAACCGTTTGAGCAGATTTCCCTGCCGCGAGGCATCCGAAAACTCAAGTCTCAACCCCAAAATGCCCCTCCTCTTAAAACTTTCGCTATGCAAGAATCCCCATTGAAAAATGCTCTACGCAAGCTACTTCATTTTTCATTACCAGGGGGACTCAGTACACTATTTGGAATTTCGGTATATCGGAATAGACACCTTCTAAAAGAGAAATACGCGGCCATTATCTCCATAGGCCTTCCTTTAGGAAGCCATCTCGGAGCCTACTTACTAAAAAAGAAACTCCACATGACCGATAACATGATTTTGGACTATGGTGACCCATTCTCCCGAAATCCGAAATCTCACTGGTCTCCATTCAACTATCTATTCGAAAAGACTCTTCTGAACCGCACCAACCATGTTGTAGTTCCGGTCAAAAATGCAATACCAGCATTTTATGGCCTGATTGCCACGGACAAAATTAACGTTATCCCCCAGGGACTTAATATTGAAGAAGTTGAAACTGAGGATTATAAAAGAAACTCCATTCCAAAAATTGCGTACGCCGGACTATTTTACAAAGACATACGCGATCCAGAAGGTTTTCTGCGCAAGGCCCTTGGTTTAGCTCAAAATTTTAAACTTATTTTTTTAACAGACACGACCTCAGCAGAAAACAATCAACTACTGAGCAAATATAAAGAAATGGATATCCATGGCAGACTCCAAATACTGGAAGCTATCCCAAGGAAACAATGTATCTCATTTCTTAGTACATGTGACTTTCTTATTAACTTCCGGAACAAAAGCGCAACCCAGAGCCCCAGCAAACTTATTGACTATACACTTGCTAAGCGACCCATCCTAGACATATGCAGCGACACCAGTGACACTTCAGTTTTCGAAAAGTTCCTGGTTGAGGACTACTCACAAGCGCAATCTCCCATTGATCTTAATGATTATGATATTCGCACTGTCGCCAAAAAATTTTCTGCCCTTATTGAAGCAACCCAATAATCACTTCGAGATTCTAGCATAGAGAACTTTCATTTCTTGTACGACAGCCTCGACACTATGATACTTTTCAACATATTGACGGCTTTTGAGCCCCAATTCGTATCTCAATTGAGGATTTAATATTAAGATCTTTAAGTTTTCGTATACATTGTCGGCATTCGTATTAACAAAAGGAAGCTCTGCCGGAAACTTACTTACAATTTCGTCAATAATATATGTCAATGTAGGCTTACCACTCCCTGTTGCTTCAATTGCGGTATAACCATAAGATCCACACCTAAGTTCATCCACATAGACATCACATTCAGAAATCTTCTTTCTCATTTCAACCTGGGTCATTGTTGACTCCAACAACACAGGCTCAAACTCAAAACCTTCGTTCTTAAGCTTCTTGAAGGCATTAGCTATATGCACTGTCCCCTTCACAAAAGGATGAGTCGGCACATGTAAAAATACGGGTTTTGAGTTCTCAGGGCTTGGATACTTGCAAGTTAACTCGCTAAGATCCATCGGGGCCTTAAATGAATGGACTGTATCAAAGTATCCTTCCATATAAAGAGCCATTTCAGGATCTGTGGCCACGTGAACTCCAAATTTGGAAAGCCGCTTTAGCATCTTGCGAATCTTAGCGTCCTTCTGAGGCTCTTCGTAGCGAAAGAAGTAAGGGTTTTTCGAAGCTGCTTTCTGAATAATTCGCGCATCGCCCCCTCCCCAAGTAATCAATGTTGGAATTCCAAATACCTTGAAAATCCAAACATCCAAATTATATGGAAGTATTGTTCCGCCGTGATAATGAACAAGCTTTCCATCACGCAAAATTCTTAAAACCAAAAAAATACGATTTAAGAGTCTTCTCGGTTTTGAACAGGTCGACAAATTCAAACACTCATCATACTTGAGCTGTCTGTTGGACTTCCCAGCACTATTGGTCGTTCCTCCTCGATCCACGGCCTCAGGAATAATGTTTATGCTCTCGACACCTTGATTTCGAAGTCCTTTAGCCAGAACGTATGGCCAACCTGCGAGAGATCCAAATTGATAGACAACCCTTCTCATTTTACCCCAGCACATCTTTGAGTTTATTCTTGTCTGGAAAGTTCACAAGAACCCCCATATCTTTCTTTTGATAAACAACCATGCTGCCTACCGCGACGGCTGAAGCACCACCCATTTTTACAACCTCACCCAGATGCTCAACAGTTCCAGCACCACCATTGGCAATCAAAGGAACGGACAATGATTGGGAAATCTCTTTGACCATCTTAATATCGTATCCATTCCAAGTTCCATCACGCTCAATTGATGTCAGAAGAATTTCACCGACGCCCTTAGTTTCCAGGTGACTGGCCCATTCTTTTGGCGAAGGATCCTGCTTCTTGCTACCACCATTCGAATAAACGTGGAATCTTTTGAAAATATTTGATTTATAGTCGATCGAGCCAACCACCGCCTGAGAACCATAGATTTCCACGATCTCCGGAATAAGGTCTGGATTACTGAACGCAGCTGAGTTGATAACAACTTTTTCAAAACCGATATTAAAAATAGTTCTAACATCACTTAAAGTACGCAACCCACCGCCATATGCTAACGGCATAAAACACTCACTGGCAATATTCTCGAGCAGTTTGAAGTTAGGACTTCTGGACTCTTTACTTGCCGTGATATCTAAGAACACTAACTCATCGACTTCTAGCTCATTAAAAATTCGAACTGTATTTATTGGATCACCAATATAACGGTAGTCTTTAAACTTTACAGACTTAACAAGACTATCACCCTTCAATAAAAGGCAAGGTATAACCCTCGTTCTGGCTCGGCTCATTCAAATCCTCGCAAAATTCTCAAGAAGTTTCATGCCGTACTTATGACTTTTCTCCGGATGAAACTGAGCGCCGAAAATGTTGTCATTTTGAATGCCCGAATCAAACTCAATACCATACTCTGTTTTTAGTATCGAATTTTTATCGTTCATACACTTAACATAGTAAGAGTGAACAAAATAAAACCGAACTTCATCCTGTTCACTGAACCCTGAAGTCAACTTCGAGGATTGGCACAACCTAGCTTCATTCCATCCCATATGCGGAACTTTGAACAAGTTTGTATCGATGGCTTTTCTAAAGCTCAAAGTGCTGGCATTCACCCATGCCAGTCCAGGCAATTGTCCCTCATCGCTATTATTGGTTAATAATTGCATACCTAAGCAAATTCCTAAAACTGGCACCTTCTCAATTAAGGCCTTCTCATTAAGCACAGATCTAATTCCGGATTCGTTAATCTTTGTCATGGCAGCATCAAAAGCCCCAACACCTGGCAAAAGGATTTTTTTAGCTTTAAATATTTCCTCGGGTGTACTGACCACTTCCACCGGTACAGAAATTTTCTTGAGCATATTTACAATAGAACCAATATTGCCCATGCCATAATTTACAATGCTAATCATTGCTACCCTACTACCTTAGATATTATCTTTCGCCGTGTACTTAATATAAAAGCTCCATGGAATCAGATTTGCCTTTGCCATTAAATAGAAGAACGGTCTCAACTTTTCAAACATTGGCTTGTACGTCTTAAATTCTTTATAGGTTTTCTTTGGCAAAAGCATCAATCGTTCAAACTCAACCTGATCATAGTTGTATCGACGCAACACCATTTCAAAGAGATCCTTGTCAAAAGCAGGAGGCTCCGACAGACGCCGAACACCTTCTTCACGCGGCATTTGACCACTTCGAATTCTCCCAGAAAACCCGAGAGTTCGCATATCGATATCAAACTTTCTTGGCAGATAGTATGTGTGATAAAACGCTGTAATGCGGTTTTCCAAGTGATGACCGCCGTACCATTGCCATCCATACTTTTCGGAAATCATCTTTTTTACTGCAGCTTTGTCATAATCCAAATACCACAATGGACGAATTTTTTTTAAACGGTTAAACAACATCCACTTCAATTGTTTTGAAAATGAAAAGTCCGGAAAGGTTCTCATTGGCAGCTTCCCAAACTCACTATGAACACTCTCGATATACTTTGCATCCATATATATCCAACCCAAAGGCGCCATTCCCTCTGTTTTGAATGAATGCCCTTCGAAGATATACTGAATGCCAAACTTATCAGCAGCCATGTTTAAAGTAGCAGCTAAAGCAATATCCGTAGGAATCTCCAAATCAGGAGTGCTTGCTTGAAAAAACGATTTATAGATATCGTCATATTCGTTGTTATCAACCACGTAGGTCCATAAATCAAAATTAAGAACCTTGAGAGTATTTTTTATGTTTTGCTGCGCAATTGTCGTATTCCAGGTATTATCAAAGTGAACAGCTAAAACTCGAAGTCCATATTCTTTTGCAATGTGAAGCATGTATGTCGAATCTGTTCCACCGCTGACACCCACGATCACGTCATACTTTTTGCCTTTACCGGCAATTTTAATTTCCTCTACGATCTTCTCAAAATCAGATCTTCCTTTTTCACCACCAGGAAACTGAATTCTCAGCTCATCGTCTTTCTGGCAGTATATGCAAAGTCCTGCGCTATCGAATGAAATATTGGGAGTTTCAGAGTCATACAAACACTTAATACAAGAGACTAGATGTTTCTTTCTTTCCTGTCTGGCGTTCCATTCGTTTAACCATGCTTCTTCATCCAAGTATATTGAACCCATTTAACCCCACAAACTGAAATAATATTTCAAATAACCTATACAAATCGAGTTCGAATTGACTTCACGAGCATCGTTGGATCAACAACAGCCCCATTGTGAATAATTCTGTTAATTTTCAACTTTCCTTGACCCGTTATAACAACGACGTACTTGCGATCACGATTAATTTCTGAAATCTGCCCGGGCATTGCACAATACAATTCCGAATCCTCAAACAACTCGCAATCATCCACAACTAGTCTCTCGGAACCATAGAAGCAAAATGCGCCGCTAAATGGTCTAGAGCTAGCATTAACTAATCTGAGAATTTGCAAATTACTTTGACTCCAATTGATTCGGGAATCGTCAGGGATACGCGGATAACATCTCAGTGCATCCATAGGATTGCGCGATTGCTTGTAAAGAATATGACTTGGGTTCTTCTGCAATACATTTAAGGTTTCGAGATACAGTCCTGGGGTTACTTCATCGACCCAATCATAAATTTCACCGATCTTTGTGGCATCAGTAATTTCTTTGGACGCGCGATTTACAACATCTCCAGAATCCAACTCTCCACCAATCATGTACTGTATACACAATGGTATACTTGCCTCGCCATTAATTATCGCCCAGTTGGGAGTCGCATTTCCACGATATTTCGGCAGATCACCCAAATGCGCATTCAAGATACCCATTTTAAAACATTCGACAATTTGCTCAGAAATCGTACTTGAATAGTTCATGCTAACGCCAATATCAACGTCACAACTCGACAAAACACCCACATAGTCGTTTATTTTATTTGTACAAAGATACTTAGCTCCAATACGAGCAGAAAATCTTTCGAAATCCGCTTCCGTAACCAGGTATTCGGGAGCAGCTTTAGCTGTCACAACAAGTGGGATTTCAAATCCACTTGCAATGAGCAGTTCTGCCGTTTTAAGTAGCATTTGAGTTCGCCCAAGAATTGCAATTTTCATCTTTACACTCACCAGTACTTTTCAAATTCAAAAGCTAAAGCAGGATAATTTGTTTCCATAAACTTTTTATACTGAAAGCCTTTCAAGCCAAGACAATTTGCTTTGATCATTCCTTCTCCGACCGCCAAACCAGCGGTCTGCAAATCAACCAAAGCCATACTATCAATAAAATCTGTTCTAAAGCTCATGAAACCATACTTTTTAGGAGAAGCAGGAATCAAAGCGCATTTAACATTATTTACATCTACATTACCGCAAATATGGATCATAAGGTGATTACCCATTAACTCGCCAGAGGAAATATAAGCTCCCTCATCACCGACTAAAAGCTGTGCATCTTCATTCTCGACCAAAATAACCACATCATACTTTGTAATGTCAGTCGCGGTTTCATACCTGCTGACAACATCAACATTGTATTCATTTTGCATCAAAATTTTATTCACCGGGTCACTGAACTTTGAGCCCCCCAAAACTAGGATCTTTTTATTAGAAAAAGGGGTGATTTTTTGCTCTAGTAGCAAATACAATGCAATGAAGCCAATATATTCCATCGTGCGGAGTCGCTGATCGTGTTCATTAACGCCATAAACCTTAATACCTTTGGCAACGGCCTGTTTCAAATCAATATCAGATTCTCGAAATTCCCATGGTTCGTACATCAATGAAATTGCAGAGTCTTTAGTTAAAAGATCCATCAATTTCTCATTGATAGGCCTTACAAATCCTGAGTTTGTAACCACATCAATGTGATCATTGATTTCAGACAAATCTTTAATAATCTTAATTCTGGAGTTAAAACTTCTATCTGCAAAGCCGCCAATTAACTTTTGCATATCACTATTGATTTTTGAAAAATCACCGTAATCTGACTCTTTCGCCAGAGCGTATACTTTCGCACCTGCCATCGCTGCAATAACGGCGGTAACCGCATATACACCTGTTGCGGCTTCAGTAAGCACTACTCGGCCATCCATATTCAGATCAAACTTCTTTATTGATTTGATAATTTTAGTTTGGATATCCCGTGAATCACCATTCTTACTATTAGGCATTTAGTACTTTCCGAATCGCCTCAACAATGGGTTTTACATCCAACCCTTCGTAACACGGCAGTGTCAGCGTATTGCGTTCCAAAAATAAGGATGTTTGCTGAACATTGTTATACTTCTTCCTAAAGTAGGTTCCATTACTCATGCAATAGGTACCCAAAGTCGTTTCTACGCCATTCTTTTTAAGTTCAATTATAAGGTGATCTCTATCAATACCCTCAGGCACGAGGAAAACCATGGATTGAACATTGTACACAACATCATCAGCTACAGCTTGTGCTCTAAAACCAAGTGGTGACAAAAGATTGATATACTCATTGCGTATCAAATTTCGATTTTCAACAATACCATCTAGTTTCTTTAGTTGTTTTAGCCCCATAATGGATTGAAGTTCCGGCAATCGATAGTTGTAGCCAAAGTCTACGAAATCAAACTTTCCACCTTCGAAAACAGACCCGTGATTAAGTTTTATATCAAGTATTTGAGCCATGCGTTCGCTATTGGTGGTGATTGCGCCTCCCTCTCCCGTTGTCAGAAGCTTTCGGGGATGAAAACTAAAACAGGTCAGATCTGCTATATTGCCGCATTTTACGGAACGCTCACTGCTACCGATAGCGCAGGCCGCATCTTCAATTAATGGAATATTGTACTTGTTGCATATTTCTTTAATTCTATGGATTCCGGACGGATTTCCAAGCGCATCTACGAAAATGACAGCCTTTGTTTTCTTGGTGATTTTCCTTACCAGATCGTCGGGTAGCATATTAAATGTTGTTTTGTCGACATCGACAAAAACTGAAACTGCCCCAACATCTTCGACAACATTAGCAGTCGCAGGAAATGAAAAATCAGAAACAATAACCTCATCGCCCGCCTTAACGTCCAAAACTCTTAGACAAGCTGATAGGGCCGTCGTTGCAGAAGTTGCCAGAAATGAATATTTAGCCCCGGTATATTTTTTAATCTCTTCGCGAAATGCCTCTACATACTTGCCTTTGGTAAACCAGCCACTTTCAAAAACATCTCTGAATTCAGACTCGACTTCCTCAAAACTAATATAAGGTTTAATAAGTTTAATCATTTAATATTCTCCACATACCATTCAATGGTCTTTTTCAAACCCACATCAAACGGCGTTAGTTGATAGTCTATGAGCCCCTTCACCTTCAGATTGCTCGCATTGTGACATTCCACATCTGCGCCCCGAGCAGGCTTTTCCAATATTTGTCCTTTATACTTCATGATATCTGAAATCTGATGAATCAGCTCCTTTACAGAAATCTGACCATCCGTGGAAATGTTAACACTTCCACCAGGCTCCATGACGTCATATAACTTCACGATGGCATCCACAGTATCCAGAACAAAAATGAAATCTCTGCTCTGCTGTCCGGTGCCATGAACTTCAGGATTAAGTCCTTTTAGAATTTTATATGCTGTAATTGGAATTACGCCAGCCATATATCCTTTGTAATTCTGACGAGGACCGTAATTATTAAACGGACGTACAACAAAGGCATCCAATCCAAACATGTTAACATAGCTATTAACGGCAAGATCTGCGGCGGCTTTGCCTGCAGCATATGTTGTTGTTGGGTTAATTGGGTGTTTTTCATCCATCGGCTCGTAAACCGCGGTGCCATACACCTCGGATGTTGAGAAATGAACCAATGTTTTAAAGCTCCCTTTGCGTTGTTGTTCAAGAATATTCAAAACTCCAGATACATTTGTGTCGAACGCATTCTTTGGATTAACAAATGAGTAATTAAGAGCTTTGGTGGCACAGTTAAAAACAATATCGATATTATGCCTTGAAAAGATATAGTCCAAAGTTGAAGGGATCTCTATGTCATCCTTATAGAGTACAGCTCCTAATTTTTGAGCACTAACCAGATTAGCCTCATCACCAAGAAACATGTTATCAACAACGACAACATTCTTCGCTCCTGACTCAATTAACTTATCAACAAGGTGACTCCCAATAAAGCCCGCTCCGCCAGTAACCAGGACATTACTACCTTTAATGGTTGGTCTCATATCTTCTCTCCAATTAAACTTTTGATCTTTCGATTTTATTACCCATTTTATCAATAAAACGGTAGTGACGTGCTGGATTACCCATTACCAAACTATACGGCTCTACGTCCTTTGTAACAACGCTTCCTGCAGCGACCATCGCGTACTCACCAATAGTAACCCCGCAGACTATTGTTGCGTTCGCTCCAATACTAGCGCCTTTTCTTACGACAGTTGGCACAATCTTCCAATCCGTTACAAATGCCCGAGGAACCATGTCATTTGTAAACGTCGCATCGGGACCGACAAAAACATCATCTTCGATCGTCACCCCGGTAAATACAGACACACCATTTTGGATCTTACATCTGTCACCAATAGTCACAAACTCCGCAACATAAACATCTTTCCCAAGAATACACTGGGCGCCCACCTTAGTCTCTTCCCTTACCTGCACATTGATCCAAATCTTAGTTCCATCTCCAATCTTCGCGGAGTTAGAAATATGAGCAGTCTCATGAATGTAAACGTTGTCCATTTTAACCTTTCACCGTCTTCCGATCTTTGTCCAAAAGAAAGGAATAAAATAGTATTTTTGTCCCAAATAATAGTACAAGAAAAAATAGCAAAAACTACTAATGGCTGTTGCAATGACAGCCCCCATTAATCCCATCATTTTTATAAATACATATCCCAAGACAGCATTCATAAATAATGCGATCAAATTTATATATAGAACCAACCGAGTTATTTTTTGAATGAATATTCCTGGCACAAAATTAATAACGCCCGTAAACAAAATGGAAAGTGCGATCCATGGCACCAACACTGAAGACCCACTGTATGCAGAGGATGCCATGAGACTGACAACTACATCAGATCCCAAAAACAGACAGGCCACTAAAACTATACTTGCCAACAGGAAAATGTTAAAAAGTCGTGCAATTTGTCCAGGGGTATCAGGCTCTTTATATTTACTATAAATTATCGGCGTCAGTGCTGCTTGAGTCCCCATAGTAATCAAACCAATAACCGATGCGATTCGGTAAGCAAAACCATAAAGTCCCAGGTCACTTGGACTCAATAGATAATTAATCAAAAATCGATCTATATAAAGCATTGCATAAACAGTGAGTGTGGAAAAGACCAGGGGCAATGAAAACCGGGTAAGCTTTTTGAACGTTTCTGTCTCAAAAAATGGTCCGTAATATTCTTTTGAAAATACTAGAGACACACCGAAACCCACTACCGCACCAATTATCTGTGCAAAAAAAACAGCATAAAGCCCCAACATTCCATTACTCAGGAACAAGTAAGCCCCTCCCGCCGAAATAAGGCTATATAACACGCTGACTAGTACATTTTGCTTAACCTTCATTTGCCATCGCAATTGCGCACTCGCAAAATAGTAAAGGAAGTTGCATCCGTATGAAATAAGAGCAACGCGAATCAATCCTGCGTATCCCTCATCTTTGAAGAATTGCATCGATACTATTTCTGACATTAAAAGAGCTGGAACAACCAACAAAAAGTAAAAAAACAGAACAGACAAGAGCGACGTCGAAACAATCTTTCTTTTCTCTTCAAATGATTCTGCCTCTGGAAAGAATCGTGCGACTGCTTGATGAATTTCGAGACCTACAAAAATTGATAAGATATTCCCCGATACAAGCAACATATCCAACACGCCAAATTGCTCGGGGCTAAAATAAGCAGTGTATACCGGTAGGATCAAAAATCCGATCCCTTTAGACAGAATATTAGATAGCGTATACAGAAAACTGTCTTTTAAAAACATTCTAATCATGGAGCCTACACTCAATCCATCTAAATTTACCACTCGAGCTAACTGGAATTTTCTTCGTCAACTCCACCTGGTACTGGCTTCCTGATCCATAAATTTTTTCTAGATTTCCCAATACCTGACTAATTTCTGTTTTTAATGGCTCAAAGGTACTTTCGAATTCTGATTCAAAAATGACTATAAATTGTGCTTTATCAATCTGAATGATTTTGGCACCAGTTATTAAACGAAGGCTCTTAAATGGAAAGGTAACCAATGCCGGAGGAATGGAGTTCCCAAAAACATCAAAAGTAACATCTTCTTCACGCCCGTGAATCTTATCCACGACCGGGAACAAGCTTTTTTCCATTTTCTCAGGTAGCGCTTCAAATCCGTCTATGCTGTCAGTTACTCTGTAGCGGATCAATGGCATCACTTGGTTTATTAAACCAGTACCGATAATCTCATGATTCAATGAATCATGCTCTACAATGCCATAGGCGGGAATAAAATGATATTTCCGGTCTCCATCCCATGCGGCCAGCGCCACTTTTTCAGCCATCCCATAATGCACAATCTTTGCGCAATCAAACACTTCATCAATTTTTTCAATTTGCCAATCATACAGGGGTTCGGATGCCATCATAATAGCTTGTGGCTTGAAATGAACTTTTGCGCCGCCTAAAATATTGGCAAACTTCAACACAGCCGATGGGTATCCATGAATAAACTTATAACCCAAAGATACTATCTTGGTAACAATCAATGAAATATTACTTTCAGACATTCGGGCAATATTCACGCGCAACACGCGTTCATCCGGCATGTAAATATAGTCGACGTCACGGTCAATAAAGCCTCGAAGCTCAACCCTTCCATCACCAGGGAGATAGCCAACCCGCTTCCACTGATAGCAGATACTAGCCCACTCGCGCGACAAAGTATTCTTATCAAAATACAACGGCAGTGCCTTTCCAGTAGTTCCACTTGTGGAACCTACAGAAAGAGAATTAAAGTCGATTCCAGACAGAACCATTTCCTTACTAAATTGACGAACTTCATCCTTTGTCAAAAATGGGACTTTTGAAAAATCCCCCCATTCGCATAACTGGGACGGTTCAAAACCCGCCTTATTAAATTTTTCTCTATAAAAAGACGATCGCAGATAGGCGCTTTCAACCAAGCTTTTCAACTTATTGAATTGATATTCACGAACTTTATCAGGGGGCCACTTTTCCATTTCCTGAAGAAGTTGATAGAAAAACCAGAATTCCTTATCGAGCTTTCGTAAACTATAAGGAACAAGAGCCACCAGTCGTCGAGCAACACGCTCAAGGACCAAATTAGTTTTAATGGCTTTCTTAAGACCACCTAGGTTCATTTTGGGCTCGATATAGCATGAACCCCGCAAAAATCCAAAGCTACCTTCCCATGTGGAACCTCAATGCCCGCGAACTCTTTATGCTTAACCAAGAAGACTAAAATATCAGCCTGTTCAATGCTACGCTCGAGATCAACTAGCATCACATTGTTGTGTTCAGAAATGTTGGGTTCCACGGCAGAAACTGGCAAACCTAATTCTCTCAGATCGTGATAAACTTCTAAAGCAGGAGATTCACGCAGGTCATCAATATTAGGTTTAAAAGCCAAACCATAACATACAATATTCGCGCCTCGGCCGTGTTGAACAAAAAAGTCCTTGGCAGCATTTTGAATCTGTTTTACCACCCACTCCTGTTTATAATTGTTCACTTCTCGAGCCGTTCGAATAACACGCGCTTTCTCAGGCGCAGCACTAACCAAGAACCATGGATCTACGGCGATACAGTGCCCGCCAACTCCACAACCGGGCTGCAATATATTTACGCGCGGATGACGATTGGCTAAAGCAACTAACTCCCAAACATTAATGCCAAATTGGTCACACAAAAGTGACAATTCGTTTGCAAACGCAATATTTACATCTCTAAATGAGTTTTCTGCCAGCTTAGTCATTTCTGCCAGCCGAGCCGACGTAATGACACAATCACCTTGTACAAAAATTTGATAAAACTTCTGTGCACTTTTTGCACTGGACAGGTTTACTCCACCTATAACCCTACTGTTTTCAATCAGCTCTCGCAAAACTTGCCCAGGCAAGACTCGCTCAGGACAATACGCAATATAAACGTCACAATGCTCTTCGCCTTCTTTAGCAAAAGAAAGGTCGCCTCTTTCCTCCGCAAGCCACGCAGCAATTTGTTCAGTAGTTCCAACTGGAGAAGTGGACTCAAGAACAACTAAATCGCCTCGTTTCAGAACCTTGGCTATAGCTCTTGTAGCAGATTCCACATACTGAAGATCTGGTTTATGGTCACCTTTAAATGGTGTGGGCACCGCGATCAAAAAAACATCGGCAGGAGTTGCTTCTTTTGTTGCACGCAATTTCTTTGTACTAACAGCTAATTTAACAATCACATCTAAACCAGGCTCGACAATGTGAATGTCGCCTTTATTGATGGTTTCTATGACTGTCTCATTTACTTCAAGGCCGATAACTTCCACGCCCCGACTTGCCAAGACAGCTGCTGTCGGCAAACCAATATACCCCAAACCCACTACGCAAACTTTACGAATTTGACCAGAAATCATCGTTGATAATCCATGACTCATAAGAAAGGAAAAATGTCCCTAAAAAATGACATATATACATTGGGTAGGCAACTGAGTGATCCTAAATACTATCGGAATTGATGCAGACGTCAATTTTACGAACACTTTCGAACGCACGCCAGTCGCTTAGAAAGGCGCGATGCGCAATTCGAGATTTTCAAATTCAGAAACTGCATTTTTTTACTATAGCAAAGGACATCAGCTTATATTCTAAACTATGCTCGCCGTGCCTCGGCGTAATGGCATTAATGCTCCAACAAAGACACCGGAAAACAACAGCAAATAACTACGCGATTGGTGCACCATAAGAGGACAGTCTACCAATCCCGTTGCAATATGCGCTACCAACACGAAAAGTCCAGCAAGAGCAATATTTTTGTAAACACCCACTTGAGACCTATAATTTGAGTAAAAAAACTTCAACCCGATGACCATAATTGCAATATAAGCAAAGCCACCAACAATCCCACTACCAGTTAAAACCTGAAGCAATTGATTATGTGCGTGATTGATATAGTTGATATTCGCCCCCACCTCACGATTGATCAAACTAAACTTGCTATAATAAACCTCAAGCATTCGGAAGTTTTCATGTAGACCGATTCCGAACAGGGGATGATCCTTAAACATTTCCCAATTCATTCTCCAAAGGCCTGCGCGAACGCCCTGCGCACTACCTGCTGCAAAATCAAAAGAATAAAGAATTCGATCTTTAAAGCCAAAAATATTTCCGAAATACATTCCCAAGGCTAAAACAGCGACGCCAACTATTACGAATGCATTACGTTTAATCTTTAGCAACGCAGAGAGAGCCAAAAATACGATTGCCATCGCAAGCCACGTGCCCCTCCCCTGAGTGAAAAATACCATGACAGAAATAGCCACTATCGCCGCCAGAAGGAAAAAGTTATTTCTTTTTGAATTTACGTATTCAAAAGACTCCAAGGTCAAAAAGACTGCCCAAGGTATGATTACAGTATAGGCGAAAATATTTGCATTACCAAAAAAACCTTCCAATCGCCCCGTTCGTGCCGTCAGAAAATATTGGTAACAAACACCGAAAAGCAGCAGAACAACATATACAATGGAAAGAGCATCCACATTCACTTTATCATATTGCAACTTACGCCCCATATACACGCAGGCATAAAATGACAGAATCCATCTAAGACTTAACATTTCATCAATTTGCCGGGGACCAAACTCTGTCGCCGTCAGATACCCTAAAAGATTAGCCAGGACAAAAACGATTACCAGAATGTTTAATACTTTCAACTCGGAAAACATTCCCCGCAACGACTTCCAACCATCCCTATAGCTATCAAACAAAACTGTCGCAATTAACAAAACAAAACAAACGTCCGTAAATCTCCAGGAAACTGCTACGGAGAAAAAAAGTGCAATTGCCAAAATATTCCATCGCTGTTTACTTAGTTTTTCAAAAATGCTCATTACTTCTATTTCCAGTATAAAGAAATTCACTTCAGACCAATCCGCCCGGGCGGATTTCTCTCTATTTTAACTTTTTTCTTCTATTCGCTATCAAATGCTGAATAAAGCAGAGGTAGAATATTATCGACCGAATAATATTGTGCACGCTTTTCCGCTTTTCTTTCAAAATGTCCGCGTAAATCCGTATCTTTCAGATAGGAAGCAATATGATTTGCCAAACCAGTTGCATCATTCAGACCAAACAGTTTACCAAACTCACCATGGTTCAAAATGTCATCTGGACCTACTGGGCATTTAGTAGCAATTACTGCTTTCCTCAAAATCATCGCTTCGACAATAACCAGCCCGAAACCTTCTCGGTTTGCTGAATGCACAAAAAACTCAGAATTAAATATCCAAGGATATGGATTTTTTTTCGCTCCCAAAAGAAACACCATATCGTTAAGCGAATACTTATCAATTAATCCCTGTAACTCACCACGAAGCTCACCATCACCAATAATATAATGTCGATACGAATATCCTTTACACTTTAATATTCTTGCAGCTTCAATAACAGTTTGAAAATCCTTGCCAGGCACCAGGCGAGCGACAGAAACAATGAACTTTTTCTTCATCATTTCTCTATCTAATTCAGAAAGCTCTGCCTCATTCAGGGACTTGGCCTTTACATCTTCAATAACGAATGGATTTGCAATAACGACAAACTTATTTTTTAGTTCTGGGAAAAGACCGCTAAACTGTTCCCGCATTTCATCGCACAGTAGAACAATTTTATCGTAGTTACGGATTCTAAGTCTGTACTTGAGGCGCTCACAAAAGCCCATATGTGACTTGTCACCATGCATCCATAGAATAGATTTTTTAATCTTTAATCTATGAATGATTTTGTCCAGGACCGGCGAAAAATCTACGACAACATCGACATTACCAAGTTTCGCGAAAGAGGCACGGAATCTTTTTCTTAATTCGGCCTTATTACATCTAAGTTTTCCGTCCGCCTCATTAAATAACGTGTACACATTAATGTGAGAAGGAACTTCCTTAAGTAGATAATTTTTTTCACCCAGATCATCGCGTATGATCAAAGACACTTGATACAATTTTGGGTCAATTGTTTTAAGATATGTCGTTAGTACAACCTCAGCCCCACCAAAAGTAAGGTGCTCAGTTACAAAGACAATGTGCTTTCGCTCTGACATATTCAAAATCTTTCATTTACGACAACTTAAACAATCAAACTTTCTCAATAGGCTGTCAAAGTCAAAATGCAGCCTAGTGAGTTATATCTTTTCGCAAATTTTCTTTTACACCGACGCAGGCCGTGACTAAGATGACGGCATGTTAAAAAAATTAGACGTTGGCTGCGGAAATAATAAACCAGAAGGTTATTACGGAATTGATCAATATCCATTCCCTGCTGCCGACAAAGTTTTTGATTTGAATTCGCCAAATTGGCCTCTTCCAGACAATCACTTTGAGTTTGTGCGCGCAAGCCACGTGATAGAACACGTTCGCGACACTCAAGTCTTTCTTAAAGAGATACACCGAATTTGTCGCAACGGTGCCGAGATACTAATAGAAACGCCACATTTTTCCTGGATCGACTCCTGGAATGATCCCACTCATTTCTGGCACTTCTCAAGCGGCTGGTCACGCCGCATGGAAAAAGGTGAGTATTTATGCTATGTAGTTGGGGAGTTCGAAACTCTGGAAAGCAGAATTGAATTTAATAGCTCAATCAGAAGCCTGATTCCGCGATTCCTATCCAAAGTATTTGGACAGGAATCTTACGAAAAACACTATGCATTCATTTTCCCAGCAAGGAATATTCACACTCGACTCCGAGTGGTGAAACCCTAAAAGCCCCTACAGTAAAATAAGCTCTTCTAGCATTTTTTGGTTCTGTTGAACAAACTTGGGGAAACTCTCATCTATGTTGACAAATTTCGAATCAAGCTTGTCACCATAAAGACTTCCTCCATTGCGAATGATTTCTTCCACCTTTTTAGGATCCTTGAACTCGTCCTTGTTGTGTTCTTTATGCGCGTAAGCTTCGATCTTTTCGATAACCTTCTTCGCCCCTCCAAGATAACTAAAATGCCATCCACCGTTTGGCACCACAGTGATTTTATCAGTACTGACTCGATTTTCGCGATACAATCGAGTTTTCTTGATCGTCTTGATATCGGCGTAGTTAAGCATAACGGTGCCATACCAAGGCATATAACCATCAACCAATGGAATCGGCTCTGGATAGGTCTTGATGAAGCAATTCAGATAGTAGTAATAAAGCTTTTGCTGAAACACTTTGACACCTGGTTTCGATGCATACTCTTTCACTAGTTCCGGGCGCGGAATTTCATCCACATCAGATACAATGATCACATCATTTGGCTTACAGTCTTTAAGTCCATACAAGATGCCTTCTTTTTGATGATCGTCGTAATCCCAGGTTTTAGGAACTCTCCACTTCGAAAAAAAGTTCGGATACTTATCAACAACGACGTGTTCGATTTTATGCAAGAATGGCTTGAAACGCTCTTTGTTCTGTTCGAAGTACAGAGGTTTTTCTTTCTTCTGGAACGTGCGCGTGGCTTCAACCAGCACAAACTTATCAACAACGTCGTTTAATGTATTCAAACGAATCTCGAGAAGGTCCAGCTCATTAAAAAAAGCAAAGCAATCGTAAATCATAAGTTTCTATTTCCTGACTTGGATTAATCAAGTTCCGAACTAACGGAAATCAAATACTGGCCGTAAGCATTCTTCTTCAAAGGCTCAGCTAATTTTAACAACTGATCCTTACCGATATAGCGCATACGGAACGCAACTTCCTCAGGCGAGGCAATTTTTACACCCTGACGTTTTTCAATAGTTTGAATAAACATACTGGCTTCAAGCAGGCTCTCGTGTGTACCTGTATCCAACCAAGCAAAACCACGCCCCATCACTTGAACGTTCAAATTACCTTTTTCCAAATAGATACGATTCAGATCCGTGATTTCAAGCTCACCACGATGGGATGGTATAAGCGCCTTTGCATATTCCACCACGTGCTTGTCATAAAAATACAAACCAGTCACAGCATAGTGGGACTTAGGCTTGGCTGGTTTCTCTTCCAAGGATACTGCATTTCCAGATTTATCAAATTCAACAACACCGTAACGTTCTGGATCGTGAACTTTGATCGCAAAGACTTCCGCCCCGTTCTTTAGTTTCGATGACTCTTGCAGCAGACCCATAAAGCCATCACCGTAATAAATATTATCCCCAAGCACCAACGCGCACTCATCACCGTCGATAAACTTTTCACCAATGATGAACGCCTGCGCCAGACCATCCGGAGAAGGCTGGACCGCATAAGAAAGCTTAATACCCCACTGGGAACCGTCACCCAGCAATTGTTCAAAGCGCGGTGTATCCTGAGGTGTTGAAATAACCAGGATGTCACGGATTCCGGCCATCATTAGTGTCGTCAGCGGATAATAAACCATCGGCTTATCATAAATAGGAAGTAGCTGCTTACTGACAACCGTCGTCGCAGGATAAAGTCTGGTACCAGATCCACCAGCTAGAATAATCCCCTTCATTACTTGCGCCCTCCGTAATTTTTATCCATCCACTCGCGGTAACTGCCAGAGACAATGTTTGAAACCCAAGTTTCATTTTCCAAATACCATTGAATCGTTTTTGCCAAACCAGTTTCAAAGTTTTCTTTGGGCTTCCAACCCAGTTCTTTTTCAATCTTCGTCGCATCGATTGCATAGCGCTTGTCGTGCCCTGGACGATCCGTCACATACTTTTTCAAAGTCTTGTAGCTTTGTCCGTCTTGACGAGGACGAATTTTGTCCAGAGTGTTGCAAATGGTATCAACAACTTCGATGTTCTTTTTTTCGTTCCAACCGCCGACATTATAGGTTTCACCAAGGCGTCCCTTTTCAAGGGCCAATTCAATGGCTTCGCAATGATCCACAACATACAGCCAGTCGCGAATATTCGAGCCGTCGCCGTAAATAGGAAGATCCTTGCCGTTCAAAGCATTATGTATCATTAGCGGGATTAGTTTTTCTGGGAACTGATAAGGACCGTAATTGTTTGAACAATTCGTGGTCACTGTTGGTAGACCATAGGTGTGATGATATGCACGCACCAAGTGATCACTTGCAGCTTTTGAAGCTGAATACGGACTGTTTGGTTGATACGGAGTCGTTTCGCTAAAAGCTGGATCATTTGCTTCCAAGCTTCCATAGACTTCATCCGTTGAAACATGCAGAAAACGGAATGCCTTCTTTTCGGCCGCTGGAAGTTGCGACCAGTATTCTTTTGCAACTTGAAGCAAGTTAAAGGTGCCGACGATATTGGTCTGAATAAAATCGCCGGGACCATGGATCGAACGGTCCACATGGCTTTCGGCCGCGAAATTTAAAATTGCCCGAGGCTTGTGTTCCTTAACCAACTTTTCCAAAGCAGGCAGATCAAGGAGATCCACCTTTGCGAAGATATAGTTCGGATTGCTCTGAACTTCCTTAAGGTTTTCCAAGTTGCCGGCGTAAGTTAACTTATCAATGTTAACAACAGGTTCGTTATGCTTTTTAAGCCAATTCAATATAAAATTTGAGCCGATAAATCCAGCTCCGCCTGTTACGAAAATCATAGCAATAACCCCAAATTAGCAAAGACCAAAAATGTACCTTAGATCATTCAAATATCCAATGGAATGCAACGCAAAATGATTCTTTCTATGCAGGCCCTAACCACTATGTTACCAAATAGGTGAAGCCATTTAGAGCAAGGACAACACTTTGCAGCAAACACCAATGACGATCTACTTTGATATCAGCACGCTAAATCCAGACAAGGTTACTGGCGTCGGTGTCTATATGCTTCAGCTTTGGGAGCGATTGCGCCAACGAGCGGATCTAAACGTAATCCCAGTATTAAAGCTTTCACGCATCAAAAAACGCGCGAAACTTGAGCACTTCTTAGGCACAAAAATTCAGTTAATCTTGCCGTGGACGGGAATTCGCGCAAAAAATGCCCTCTATCACGGACCTGATTTTAAGATTCTTATGAATTCTTTCCTGCCCCGCGCAGTCACCGTTCACGACATGGTCGTTTTTGAAAAGTCCTACAACAATCCAGCGTTCTATACCAAAGGCATCAAAGAACTAACTCAGGTTCTAAATAAAAAGCTAAGTGCCGTAATCGTAAATTCCGAATTCACTAAATCTGAAGTTTTAAAGCACTTCCCTGAGCTTGAAAATAAAACCCATGTTACTTATTTAGGTTGTGATCGTACATACCCACCGCCAGCGCCATCCGAAGTCGAAAAGCTTGATAAGTATCTTTTGTTCTTGGGAACCTTGGAAAAACGTAAAAACCCGACAGCAGTCCTCGATGCCTTTAAGATACTTTGCGACCAAGGATACGATTTGAAACTGGTACTGGCAGGAACTTGGGGTTATGGCGAAAACGAAATCAAGGAAGCTTTGCTGCAGTTCCCATATCCAGACAAAGTCCTGCATTTAAACTACGTTCCTAACAATCAAGTTGCTGGTTTATTTAAAAATGCCCAGGCGTTTGTTTTTCCAAGTCTTTATGAAGGTTTCGGTATTCCAGTGTTGGAAGCCATGAGCTTGGGTTGCCCCGTGGTTACTTCAGATAAAGGGGTTTTAAAGGAAATCACTGGCGATGCCGCTTTACACGCATCCCCGACCGATCCGAATGAAATTGCGCAATCCTTGATCCGTCTATTTAATTCGGAAGAATTAAAACAAAGCCTGATCGCGAAAGGCCGAAATCAAGCCGCTAAATTCACATGGGACAAATGTGCCGAGGATACAGTCGCTATATATCAGTCCATCATAAAAGCGACTACTTAAGCGCCTTCAATACGGGCTCAAGCATGCGCATGGAACCGTAGCATGTGAAGTGAACTCCATCATTCCAGAATTTAGGGGAACCATCATCCCCTTGAATCCCCTCAAAGGCATTAACGACTTTGATTTTGGAATTCTGCGAAAGCTCGCTCAACTTCTGAATCCACTCTACATGGCGCTTATATATTTCTGGATGCTCTGCTTTTAGCTTTGCCAGAAACACAGGATTATAAGGGATCACTACGACAACCACTTCGATGCCGTTATCAGCCAAGGATCTTATTTGGTCCACAAAAAGCTTCCAGGCATTTTCACTTTGCGCAGCCTTAATAGGTCCGTTCACATAGTTCTGATAAAGCATCTGAACTTCGCGCGACAGACTCTCGACTGACTCATTACCTTTAAATCCTGGATCCATACAACGTTCATAGATCTCACTACCAGGACCTTGAGTAACCGTGAAAGACTTTTTATTGTTCACATGATGAAGGGATGCCTCAAGGGTATTGTGATCAATAAGAGATTGCCACTGCGAAGCCCTTAACCACGGATTTTCATGCGTGCTTGCAGCAGGTAAATATTTTCGAAGTGCTTCAGTATTCTTAATTCTTGAATCGATATTTTCCGAAACCAGTTCAAAATAATCGGCAAACCAGATCACTCTTTTCAATTGGGTTTTCTCTTTGGCCAGATTGCTAAAGATGATTTTAGTCATGACCTCGGCACCCTCGGAGGCACCGTTGACTGTTTTTAACCCAGTCACCTGTTCTACCCATTGAGGCGGAGTGGTTTGCGCCCGAGAAGAACCAAGAATCACCTGCTCAGTTTCAGGATGTGCCAAAATCGTCTGGGCTGTTTTGTAGTAAATATTCAAACTTGATCTTTGCAGGTTTACTTCAGGACAGTTGTAAAAACACTGCGGGTCCGCTTGATAATTAAACAACGCAATCCCACCCAACAAAACCACAATCGAAGTCAAAAGCAAATAGAGGGCTTTAAGTGACGACATGATGACCCCTCCCTAGAATTGGAAATAGAGGAACGGTGATTCCTCGCCCATATAAGTTAAACAAACCACGAACATAAATGCGAGCAAAGCCACGCGCCAGGCGGTGGGTTTGAATTTGATTTCCCAGGTATTGCGCGCAAACAAGGCCACGGGCAATGCAATAACCAGGGCTGCGAAGAATCGGTCTTTATGTTTGGTCGCGATATACATGATATCCCAACTTACCGGCCCCTCGACCATGAAGACTTTAGACAGCCACAGCATCGCCGTGTGCATATCTGGAGACCTGAAGAACACCCAAGCCACATTCACAGCCAGGAACGTCAATACCCACTTGAGCCATTTAAACTTGAACAAATCCCAACCGCGATTGGTAAAGAATCTTTCGACAAGCAATAACCCACCATGGAAGCAGCCCCAAACCACATAAGTCCAAGCAGCACCATGCCACAGACCACCGATCGCCATGGTCAGGAATAAGTTGCGATAGGTTTTAAGCTTTCCTGCGCGATTTCCCCCAAGTGAAATATAAAGATAATCCCGCAACCATGCCGACAAACTGATATGCCATTTTTGCCAGAACTCAGTGATTGATTTGGACTTATAAGGAGAGTTGAAGTTTTGCGGGAACTGGATGTTCATCATCAACCCCAGGCCCACCGCCATGTCGGAGTATCCGCTGAAATCGAAATACAGCTGCATGGTGTAACCCACCATCGCGAGCCAGGACTCACCCGTTGAAAGTTGCGCCATGCTGCCAATCATCGGATCAATGACTATGGCAATGCGATCGGCGATCAGCATTTTTTTGGTCAATCCAAAGATAAAAAAGTAACAGCCTCGCCAGAAGTTTTCGGACTTGAATACATAAGTTTCATTGGCCTCGAGCTGGGGAACAATCACATTGTGACGAACCAACGGACCTGAAATTTGATGTGGGAACAAAGTCACATAGCCTGCGAATTCCAACAAGTTAGCGTGAGCATCTGAAGTCTTACGATAGACGTCGATCACATAGGACATCGACTGGAAGGTATAGAAGGAAATACCAATCGGCAGCACCAACGCTAAGTGAGGAAGGAGTGTCTGCGACACTCCAGCACTTTGAAAAAGTCCATTCATAGATTCAGCGAAGAAGTTATAATACTTAAAGAATCCCAAAATAGAGAGATTACAAATCACCGATGTCAGCAGCAACGCTTTTCGCGCACGCTGTGATTTGGCGTAGTAAATGGCCTTGGCCAGGTAAAAATCCAGAACCACCGTAAACAGCAGCAGGAAAACGTAGGTCTTGCTCCAATAAGCATAGAACACAACGCTTGAGAAAAACAGAAACCACAATTGCAGATTCTTTTTCGTGATCAGATAATAGCCCAACAACGTGAGCGGCAAAAACAGAAATAAGAAAGAGTACGAATTAAATAACATTGCAGCGAAACTATAGAAGAGCTTTCGTAGGAATCCAACACTCGCTATGGTTTTCGCCTTGCATCAATTAGAGGGCCGACAAACCTTCCTTGTGCTTTCTTACAACTCAATGAATCATAGAGTGATGATCGCACTCATCGTCCCCTGCTATAACGAAGAAGAACGCATCGACCTGGACGCCTTTGTTCAGGGTGACTCTATGGGAATTGAGTTTTATTTCGTCGATGATGGCTCGAAAGATCGCACTGCTGCGATTATCGAGGAAGCTTCTAAAAAGTATCCGTTCATTCATCTGATTAAACTTGCTAAAAATAGTGGCAAAGCCGAGGCCGTGCGCCAGGGAATGATCGAAGTTCAGAAAAAAGTGAGCTTTGATGATGACTCCTGGATTGGGTTTTGGGACGCGGATTTGGCGACTCCACTTTCGGAAGTCCCGAAGATGATCCAATATGCCACTCACTATCGTCAGGTGGATTCAGTCTGGTGCAGTCGCGTTTATCGCTTGGGCGCCGATGTGCGCAGGTCACCTTTGCGCCACTATTTGGGCCGTGGGTTTGCCACTTTGATTGGTGAGCTTTTGCATGTGAAAAGCTACGACACTCAATGCGGGGCAAAGTTATTTAAACCCTCGACTATCCAAACCGCCTTTAGCGAAAAGTTTATCGGCAAGTGGGTCTTTGACGTCGAGATTTTACTGCGGTTGAAAAACTATAACGTTATTGAGTATCCCGTCACCAAATGGCGAGATGTACCCGGATCAAAAGTAAAAATCAGCCGCGAGATCTTTCGCGTGCTCTGGGAAATCCTGAAGATTCGTAAGAAGTATATTAAGTAATTGCCATTGCCACATCCGATTCGGATGCGGCAACGCGTTCACATTGTATTCTCCGGCTCTCGGTTTGCCGCATCTCCTATATATTGTTCAATTTGAACCGACCTCGGCCTTTTAAATGCATTTAGGCACAACATGCACAAATCAAAGGCAATTATCGTTTTTAAATGCTGTACTTCTATGATACCCTTAAAAAGGGTACTTTTAGTATGATCACCAAGGTTGTTCTTTCCAGATCAGCCCAAAAGGATCTGGCGAAAGTCCCCGTATTCATACTCTCGAAACTGGATGAATGGATTCTCTCCGTAGAGTTAATCGGATTAGAAAATGTGCGCAAAATACCCGGGTTTCACGACGAAACCTTAAAGGGAAAGCGCCAAGGCCAAAGATCCATTCGACTTAATCGCAGCTATAGAGCCATCTATATCATTATCGATGACTCGGTTGCATTTATTCAAATTGAGGAGGTACACAAACATGACTATTAAAAAAAGCTCGGCACGGCGGTTGCTTGAAAAACTGAATCGCGGACCTATCACGTTTGGACAAATGATCTCGGGTTTACGTAAATGCGATGAACTTTCCCAAGTGGAGCTCGCTAAGATTTTGAAAGTTTCAAAAGCCCACCTCTGTGACATCGAAAAAGGTCGTAGACCTGTGTCCATCGAGCGGGCCATGGACTTTGCAAATCGCATGGGCTACAGCCCTATTTCGTTTGCCACACGTGCAATGGAAGACCAGGCCCGCAGTGCGGGGCTTAATGTTCGAATTCAATTAGAAACGGCTTATGCAAAATACCGCTGATACCACTCTGCCGTTTTTTGCAGAGCCTGCTCTGCTGAGATTTGGGATTGCCATTGAAGTTCGGCTTGGGCCTTTTCGCAGTTTAGAAGGCCGTGCTTTGAGCCCTTGGTGGACAGCTCGAAGCTTTGAACCGGACTGCCAGAATACTTTGCCTTAAAAATCTGAACCGCTTGCCCCACAGGCAGCTGGTGATCGGCACCCACGCTGAAATTCCAAACGCCTGAGACTTGTGGCCCTTTTTCGAACAATGCTGTAGCAAGCGCCAGCAGCGCGCTGACACCGTCATCCACGTGCATCCACGGACGAATGGAATCGGGATTTTTCAAAGGCAAATCCAAACCGCCTTGGGTGGCTTGAGCCAGCTGCCAGATTAAACTTTCATTGGCAAAATCACCGCCACCGATAACGGCTCCCATGCGAGCGGAAGCCAAGGCGATTTTATGTTTGTTGTATTTTTCGGGCGCAAACACGCTTTGCAAATAGGATTCTAATACCAAATCCGTGCAGGCCTTTGCCGTGGCAGCAGGCGAACTTCCCGCCACAGGATCGGATTCTATAAGTGCAACACCCGCTTGCGGGCGATAAACTTTATCCGAAGACATCAGGACCGCAGCACGAACTGTCGCGGTTTCACGCAAAGCCTCTAGTAAGTTGATAGAGCCCATCACTTGCGAAGAGTACGTGTCACTAACGCGGTCCCAGGAATCGCGCAGCCCCCCGCCTCCGGCTAAGTGAAAGACCACATCGGCTTGGGAATACTCAAGGGCCGCCTTTAATGCGGCGGCATCACGCACATCCCCAAAGGTGGAGTTCATGCCCTGGCCGATGTTTTCGACTTCAAAAAAGTTTGGATTGGTGGCTGGTGGCAAAGAGTAGCCAAAAACGAGGGCTCCGGCATTCTTTAATGCCAAAGCCAGATGACTGCCGCGAAAGCCCGTGTGACCGGTTATGAAAACCCGGCGATCGCGCCAGAAATCAAGATTCATCCGCGAAGACCCTGCTCGACACCTTCGGCTCTGTGAGTGGGATGCACCCACAGGGTTTCGTTTCCGTCATAGTTCCAGTAAAACCCGACAGGATCTGTATCGTGAATCACCACGCGCAGATGACCCTTGCCTTCGGTCGCTTTCATCTTAAGCAAAGTCTGTGACAGGGATTGCTTGTTCAGATTTCCGCCCGAAGAAGGAACGCAGTGTTCTTCGTACATGCGCGCGAGCAATGATAACTCGACCAGGTTAAAAACAGATTCGCGAATAAAATATTTATCAGAATGAAATGATGACATTTAGATATTCTAAGAAACCCTGAAACCAGGTTCAAGGACTTATTAGCCTGGACCAGCCACAGTTTGCAGATGAATCAGCTTATTGCGCGGAGGAGACCCGACGAACTCCCCTAAAAACTCCTGAAAGACATTTCCGAAGTTCACATCCGCCAGATAATAAAGATTTTGCGAGCGCACGAGGTAAGGAGTCAGCTCACGCTCGCGAATACGGGTTTCAGCCATGATTTGAATTTGCAATTCATTGGTGGGAATCGTTTCGGGATGCATGGACAGACCGGCCTCCGTGCAGCGATTGCTAAGACCCTTATAGAAGTAGCGACAACGATCAAAACTGACCTTGGAAAACGATCCCATGTAACGAAGACCCAATTTGCGAGTTAATTGATCCCCCAAGGTCCAGATATTGTATCCCATCCACACCACACGTCGCTTGGATTTTAAATAGTCCTCGATCAGTCTTTTAGGAACTTGGTTGTCGAACTCGGAATTGACTATGAAACTTGCCTGACAGCGCTCCAGCTCCCCACTGGAGTACGTGCTCATTTCAATCATGACTTTTTGAAAGTCCGGAAACTGTTCAAAGATTTTCTTAACTCCAGTGATATTTCTGGAGCTGTCATAAACCACGGCAATGCATTTCTCCTCGGTCTTTTGCGAAATCTTTACCGCGACGAGTATCGCAGTGGCAGACAGCAGAAAAAAGCCAAAGAAGAAAAGCGTCCTCATTTTATGTGCACCTCGACTGAATCCGGCGTTTCGACTCCAAAATGAGCCGGCATCTGATGATCCGTCTTAATCCACGCGGGGCGCTTGCCTGTGCGCAGACTTTCACGATACTGACGGTGCGCTTTTAAGCTTGCTAGGACATTCACAGCATTTGCCACAAGCCAACGAACGGGCACCATGGTCGCCTGGCTAAAATCATTCACCCGATGCACAGCCAACATTCTTTGGATGATCCTTAAAATCATCGCAGCCGCATTGAAGGCCAGCAAAAAGGCGAAGGCCTCCGTGCGCAGAATGGCCGGTATTTCAAACCCAGAAATCGCAATGCCAATCATACCCAGAAGAACCACCAAGGATAGAACAGTCAGAATACTGCACGCAGGCCCCTTGCGATCACGAAGCAGGAAGTAGCGATCCACCCAACCCCCATGCCACTGAATATTCGCCAGGCCCTGATAGGCGATCCCCAAAGTCCAGCGGGATTTCTGTCTGACACTGGCAGAGAATCGATTCGGAAAGTATTCACGAGTCGCGATAAATTCCCGCTCCCCGTTGTCATGAACAATCTCTACGCAAGCAAAGTGAGATTTAAACCCCAGGGGTTTAGCGATAATTCCCAAATGATAGTCCTCGGTCAGTGTATCCTCTTTCATGAGCTGGCCCTCTTGTTGAGCCATCATGGTCTTAACAAATTCCCTGGAAATACAAGTACCCACCCCTGCCGACGGGATTGCCGCACCCATCGCCTGGCGCACCAGAAGATCTTTGGTATGCGACTCGCTGAATTCATCGATGTACACGCCCCCGACCAGGGAAGTTTTGGGAACATCGAATGAGAACACGGGAATCTGAATGAAGTCCGCCTGATTGCTGTAATAATTTAAAAGAGTGAAGGCATGCGGATGCACGACGTCCTCTGAGTCCTGCAATAACAACAAATCCATGCTTTTGCCCGAGGACTGTTCGGATTCAATAATTTTTTTGGCGATTTCGTTCAGCATCTGCCCCTTGCTGGTAGGGCCTGGCTGGGAGTTGACTACGACGACGACTTTTTCAGGATACATTTTTTCGAGGCGTGCGGCCTCTTGCCAGGTTTCCGTGTCGTTGGGATAAACACCCAGGAAGAATGTGTAGTTCTGATAGTCAATACCGCGCACGTTTCCACGAATCATCGGGCCGATGACTTCATATTCTTTCCAGTTGGCGATCATGATGGCGATGTGCTTTTGTGGAAGTCCTTTCATTCGACGCAGTGACTTCAGCGGCAGACGCAAGGGTTTTAAGCGCTTCACCAGCGCCACTGAATCAATGAACAAATCGTCCAGAATAAACAGCGTGGTTGCAATCACGACCATGATGGTGAGGCCTGAAAATAAATCATCAAATCCCAACCACATTAGAACTGCCCTCCCACTGCAAGCAATCCTTCAAGTTCACCGTTGGTCGTGTGTTTTTGAAACGGATGATACATCAAAGCGCTGACACTCCACGATTTTTCAGCCCAGGTCACACGACCGCCGGCACGCCATTCGGTGATTGTAGGTCCGAGATCATTGTTATTGCTGACTCTTTGATAAATCTCGCCGTAAGCATCCATGGAGATGGTGCCGCCCGCAAACCAACGGTAGCCTTGTTTAAGCCACACAAGGGACACTGGCGTGGGATCGATACGGGGCACGTAAGCGGATTCAAGGTAACCTTCGGTAAAGTTCTGAGTGATCCCCCACATTTGCAAATGTCCTGCACTAAGAATTGCGCGCGGGTCCCAGGTACTGACGGGCTCCTGCCCATCCATCGACATGAGGGTGCGATACCCTACTTGCGTTTGCAGCTTCACTCCGGGATAGAATTGAAATTGCAATCCGACGTTGGGGTTCACGGTGTTATCGTAATACTTGGAAAGAGCCCCGGGAGATTGGTATTGAATGTTTGCGCCCATGTAGGCAGACAAACCCACGGTCCCGATTTCAGTGATTGGCTGATAGTAGCGAAGACGAGAATCGGTCACGAAGTCGTATTCGTAGTAGTAACTGCTTTCAGAATAGAAATCGAAGAAGCCTTTTTTTAGAAAAGCTTCTGCTTCTTCTGAGATTGTTGTCGTGGATCGATTAAGCACATCGGGTGCAGAGGCATCGGTGTTGCCACCTTGAGACTGAGCGTGCACCTGGGCCCCGCCGAGCATTGAAAATATTGATAGTCCCACAAGAGCGGTTTTCATTCGTAGTTGCTTCATAAGAACTCCTGTCCATCCCGACAAAAAATGACGTTAATGGATGGAAAAACCAAAGAGGAGTTACAGGAATGAAAGTTCCGAATCCTTGTCGCAAAACAGATTTCCTTAGTGATGGCTGGGCGCATCGAAACGGCGCGTATATCAATTCACAAAACTCAGGAGTAGACTTTGGGAATGAGTGAAAGAATAGAAATCGAATCAAATGTCATGGATGAACGCCGCACTACGGGCTATCTGGAAATTAATAGATTTAATCCGGCTGAGAAAACCAGAACGGCATTAAAGAAGCTTGCACTATGGTGGGGGCTGTCTTTGCTGTCGGTGCTGATTCCGGTATTTCACTTTGTACTGGTTCCGCTGTTTTTCTTTCTGGGATTCTTCTTTGCTCGCAAAGGTTACAAATCAGAAGGTCAGGTTTTAAGCGGCCAAACCACCTGCCCTCACTGTGGCACTGAAATCAAAGTCGCCAAGGCTGATTTAAATTGGCCTATGACGGAAATCTGCCAAAGCTGCGCCCGTGTGGTGCGAATGGAAAAGAAAGAAGTCGTCGTTTAGGTTATTCTTTGTTTTGAATGCTCGCCTCTTGCTGATACTTGAACTTGTTATGGGCGGAACACAGGGCTTGCAGATTAGTGACAGCATGTCCTCCCCCGGCCCATTGCGCCTGTCGGTGATCAACTTCAAGCCCGTAGGTGCTACCGCACTTTTTGCCGGTTTGTTTGTCTATGTATTGGCAGCTTTGATCGCGTGCCAGGATCAGTGAACGCAGTCTGGGGGTGATCGTTTTGGGAGATAACTCGGGAGATGCATTCATCGCCTGCAGGCCCTTGGACGTTGCCTGGTCAAAGCCCGACATTCTTGCTGCCGCCAATTTCATTTTTCCAGATATATAGCTTCGGGACAGAATCTCAAAAAATGACGACAGAGAATGATCTTTTTTGTTTTCATGAAGGAGATGGGCCGCCTTATCTTTAGCCTGCATCACGGTCTCATGCTGAGTGCGCGTGAACGTCAACGCAACATGAACAGAATCATCCCGCTGCACCCGAACCTGTTCGGGTTTCTTAAGTTTGATTTGCAGTTCTTGAGCGATTTCCTTTTGAGTTTCGAGGGTTGTTTTACCTGATATCATCTCGACTAATTCACTTTTTTGCTGCGCACTTATTTCAACCCCGTCTTTGCGTTTTTCTTTGATTGCCCGTGATAATTCAGACAATTGAGCCAAATTCAGGGTGCCTTGATGAATCTTTTCAGCCACAACGGGTACGTCTCTTAAAATACGAGATGCTTCAAGTCGCCTCATCGCCGCAGAACCGGAGTAGTAAAGTTCTTTCGTGAGGTAGTCATACATAGTTCCATGGCCACGCAGAAGAAAGATTCGTCGTGTTTCGATTTCCTTTATATGAACCAATACTAGGTGTAACAGTTCACGCTCTTTACGCGTCAAATATTTTAGCCGAGTTTCGACCTCTGAATCGCTGAGGGTATGAATTTCCATGATTTCCTCCTTTTTTGAAGAGGAAAAGGCTAATTCCATGCCAACCAATAATATCTGAACCATTTTTGTGCGCACCGCAAAACCGATCGGTTCTGCGCGGCGCCATAGATAGATAGATAGATAGATAGATAGATAGATAGTAAAAACCATCCAAACGCAAAACCAAAGACAACCAAACGAAGCCAAAAACACCAGGAGCGGTCAAAAAGGTGTCAGCGCAAGGCGGAGAGGCGCGACTGCCACGCAGGCGTACTCCAAGTACGCCGAAGAGCAAGGCGCGACTCGACAACGCAGTCGATGGCACCTTTTTCACCGCTCCGGGTTAACCGAAGCGGCCGGTGATGTAGTTCTCGGTTTTCTGATCTTTGGGATTCGTGAACACCTGATCACTCCCCCCGAATTCGATCAGATCACCCAAATACATAAAGGCCGTGTAGTCAGAAACACGGGCGGCCTGATGCAGACTGTGAGTGACGATCGCGATAGTCACATCTTTACGAAGTTCTTGAATCAACTCTTCGATATGACGAGTGGAGATTGGATCCAACGCAGAGGTCGGTTCATCCAACAATAAAATTTCAGGCTCAGTTGCCAGCGCACGAGCAATGCACAGGCGCTGCTGCTGACCACCCGACAAAGCGGTAGCTGATGAGTTCAATCGATCTTTCACCTCAGTCCATAGACCGGCTTGCTGCAGGGATTTTTCCACGCGCTCTTCCATGAAGGCTTTTTTCTTTACGCCGCGGACTTTCAACCCGTAAGCAACGTTTTCATAGATACTTTTTGGAAATGGATTTGGTTTTTGAAATACCATACCGATACGCATGCGGACTTCCATCGGGTCGATTTCTTTACCCAGGATATTGATTCCATCCGGATGCAAAGTGATCTCCCCCTGATAATGAGCATTGGCGTAGAGATCGTGCATGCGATTAAAGCAACGAAGCAAAGTCGTCTTCCCGCAACCAGAAGGACCGATAAGTGCGGTCACACGATTTTCGTAGATTGGCAGAGTAATCCCGTTCAAGACTTTCTTTTCACCATAGGAGAACATCAGGTTTTTAACGTCTGCTCTTAGCACTAGTTCGTTGCTCATAAAGTATCCTATCTTACTAAATCAAAATTTTAAATTCAGTTTGGATTTCGCCAAACTAACCAGTCACTCCTGGCACACTCAGAAAACCGGAGAAAGTAAGTCCGTACCTTTTACCACTTCATCTTTTTGCGGAAGCGGCTGCGGAGCCAGATGGCGCCGCCGTTCATTACCAAGGTCATCACTAACAATACGATCCCCGTTGCTGCAGCATTCACGTGGAATTCTGCCTGCGGGCGGGACAACCAGTTGAACATCTGAATTGGCATCACTGTAAAGGGATCCATCAGCCATTTGAAATTTAAGTATGGCAGATGAGTGTCGATTGGAGATGTCGGCAAAAACGCAATAAACGTTAAAGCACCAATCGTAATCAATGGCGCCGTTTCGCCTATGGCGCGAGACAGGGAGATAATCACTCCTGTTAAAATACCACCAGAAGAGTACGGCAGAATGTGATAGCGAATCGTTTGCCATTTACTGGCACCCATCGCATAGCTGGCTTCGCGGATGATATTTGGAATGGAGCGAATGGCTTCTCGAGTGGTCACGATGATGATTGGTAAAACCAGCAATCCCAGCGTCAAACCTGCGGTCAGAATACTTTGCCCCAGCTTCAGTTTATAAACGAACAAGCCAAGCGCCATCAATCCATAGGTGATCGACGGAATGCCTGCAAGATTTACGATGTTGAGCTCAATCAAACTGGAAACCCAGTTTTTCTTGGCGTACTCCTCAAGATAAACACCTGCAGCCACGCCCAAGGGAATAGCACAAAAAGCTGTTGTCAGCATGATACAAAATGAGCCGATCCAAGCCGACAAGATTCCCGCTTTTTGCGGAAAGCGAGATGGGAAGTTTGTGAAGAAATCAAAATTAATTCGCGGCACACCGGTGATTGCCAGATCCACAATCAAGGCCAGCAAAGTCACGAGGGCAAACATCAAAGCCATCAACCCCGCAAGCGCGAAACAAAAGTCCCACATCTGACGGCGTTTGATATTGGATAGAAGGTCTTGTCTTGATTCCATCTATTCCTTCTCCTGAAATTTTTTACGAAGCCATAGGCCAATAACATTAAAACACAATGTCAAACACAGCAGACTTAAACCGGCGACATAGATTGACTGATAACCAATGGATCCGTGAGGAAGATCACCCAAGCTCACTTGCACGATAAAAGCCGTGATCGTGGCCGATGGCTCCAAGGGATTCAGAGTCAGATTCGGCTGCATGCCGGCGGCGATGGCAACAACCATGGTCTCGCCCAAAGCACGAGAAATACCCAAAATATAGGCTGAAGTGATACCGGAAAATGCAGCTGGAATCACAACACGGAACGCTGTTTGAATGCGCGAAGCACCCACTGCAAATGAAGCCTCACGCAAATGACTTGGCACCGAGCGCATGGCGTCTTCACTCAATGAGCTGATGTAAGGAATGATCATCACACCCATCACCAATCCCGCTGACAAAACGTTAAAGCCACCCATGGATGGAAATACTTTTTGCAGAAGAGGCGTCACAAACAACAGGGCAAAATATCCGTATACCACTGTAGGAACAGCTGCGAGCATTTCCAGAACGGGCTTAAGAACTTCTCGCACATTGGGGCGCACGTACTCGCTAAGAAAGGCTGCTGCCACTGTCCCAAGTGGAATCGCCACCAACAACGCAATGATCGTCGTTAAGAATGTTCCGCACAACAAAGGCAGGATGCCGTAGTGGGCGTTCTCAAACAAAGGAGTCCACTCAGGGTCCGTGATGAACTGCCAAAAACTGACGTGCTTAAAGAACGGAATGCTTTCTGTTACCAGAATTCCGACGATACCCATAGTAACGAACACCGAACTTGCCGCCGCCAGGAAAAGAATGCTTTCGATCAAAGCTTCCTTCAAACGTCGCATGCGGCGAACAGGGTGGTTCGCCGAGGTGAATTCAGATAATTTCTTTAATTGTTTTTTACTCACGATGACTGCTTCTTACTTCGCACTTTCACGCTTCATCAGGTCTTCGACCTTCACACCAATTTCAGTGTGCCCGCCGAAAACGGTGCCCACCTTTTTGGCTTTCACGTGATCTTGTCCGATTTTGTAGGCGGCAGCAGGTAACGCCACATACTTCACTTCAGGAACGATGGTTGGACAGTTTTGCAAAAAGAAATTTGTGAACTCCAGAACTTCGGCTTTCGCCAAAGACTTTTCATTCACATAAATGAAAACCGGGCGGGACAAAGGGAAGTACTCCCCGCTTTCAACCGTTTTGCGACCTGGAATGACAGGTTCATTTTTCTTGGGCGAATTAGGACCACCCACCACAGGGACAATGCGCAGCTTTTTGATATTTTCTTCGGCATAGGCCAAAGGAATGTAACCTAAGGCGTTCATGTCGTTCGCGACACCAGTCACCAAAGTGTTATCGTCTTCACTGGCTGTATAATCGCCGCGTGACGATTTGGACTTCCCCATTATCGCTTCGGTGAAGTAATCAAATGTTCCGGAGTCAGATCCGGCGCCGAACAATTTCATTTTTTCTTTAGGCCATGCCGGATTCACATCAGACCACAACAGGATCTTTCCTTGGGCCGTGGGTTCCCACATTTTTTTAAGCTCATCTGTGGTGATGGATTTTAGCCAAGTGTTCTTGGGGCTCACGATAATGGCTGTCGCATCGAAAGCGATAGGTAGCTCAAGAAAACGAACTCCCTGCTCCTCGCATTTTTTGATTTCAGCTGTTTGAATGGGTCTGGAGGCGTTTTGCACGTCGGTTTCAGCACGACAGAATTTTTTAAAGCCACCACCGGTCCCGGAGATCCCCACGGTCACGCGAACCTTACCGCGCTTCATAGTTTGAAATTCCTCAGCCATGGCTTCCGTGATGGGGAAGACCGTGCTTGAGCCGTCGATACGGATCACGGGCACCTGAGCGTAAGCCGGTGATACAAAGTTGAACGACAAAGTCAAAGTTGCTAAAAAAGTAAGCAGTTGTAACATGTTAGAAATCTATCACGGGGTATTTTTAGAGTATTGTTAAGGTTTGATTAGGATTTAGCCATTTTGCGTTATGCGCCATTTCGAGTATGATTTTAATCACTATGGCAGATGAAGATTTGAACTCCGAAAAGAACCAGCAACAATTCGCGGATAAATCGTCCACAAAAACTTTGGTGGAACAGGTTTTTGAAGTCCTTCCCAGTGCTGTTTACCTGTTTGATATTCCGGCAGGCACGATGGCTTGGTTTAACGAGAATGTTGCAAGTCGCTTCGGTTGGACCCAGGAACAACTCATTGCCATGGGACAAAACTATTGGCCCACCGTCATGCACCCGGATGACCTCCCCGCTTTGGAAAAATCCCGCGAGTACGTGTTAAATAAAATGGTCGACGGCGAGATCCTGCACTTTGAATATCGCTTCAAAGATGTCTGGGGGCAGTACCACTGGATTGACGACCGTATCATCATCTTCAAACGGGATGAAAAAGGTGTACCTATCAGCGTTGTCGGGATTGCTGCGGTCATCGATGATCAAAAAGCCCACGAAGAACAACTGGCAGAAACACTGAATACATTAAATCTTTCATTGTCTGCTGCAAAGATGGCGACATTTTCATTGGACGTTGTGAATGCCATTCCCACTTGGGATCGCCGCATGTTTGAGCTGCACGGCGAAGAGCCCAATGACGATCCCATGGAAACATATCGCCGTCGCATTCTTCCCGAAGACCGCGAGCCAGCAACGACTCATTTCTATGACTCCTACAACCGAAACGATCCAGGAATTTTAATCAACTATCGGGTTCGGCATGACGATAACTCAATTCATCACATCACGATGTATGGTCGAAAAAACGAATCCCGCCCCGGTGCGCCTTTTTTTGGAGTGGCCTGGGATTCTACTCGGGAAGTTCAATCAGAAAAGAGAATTGAGGAGTCCAAGGCGAAAATGGTCTCCACCGCAAAAATGGCGGCCTTGGGGGAAATGTCCGGGGGAATTGCGCACGAGATCAATAATCCTCTGACCGTCATTCAGGCGCGCTCTTTTCAGTTGCAGCAAATGGTGGAACAAGGAAATTTAGATCCGGAAAAAATCAAACAGGCCGCAGAAAGCATCAGTAAAACCGCTGACAAAATCGCGCGTATTATCAAATCATTGCGCTCGTTTTCCCGTGAAGGAGATAAAGATCCCTTTGAATTGGTCAGCGTAAAAAGCCTGATAGATGAGACCCTGGAATTCTGCCGCACCCGCTTTTACAATCACGAAGTCGAGCTGCAGATTGGAAATATCGATGAGGATTTTGAGATCGAATGCCGCCTGATTCAAATCGAACAGGTGTTGTTGAATCTTTTGAACAACTCCTTCGATGCCGCGCAGAGCTCAGAGGAAAAATGGATTCGCGTCGAGGCGGCAGAGCATTTTGATTTTATCGATATCAAAGTTATCGACTCTGGCCCGCGCATTCCCGATGACGTGGCTGAAAAAATCATGCAGCCGTTTTTCACCACCAAGGAATTGGGCAAAGGTACCGGCCTTGGACTGAGTATTTCGACCGGAATCATCCAGGCTCACAAAGGGGACTTGTTTCTGGATCGCGCCGCAGAACACACCACATTCGTGATGCGTCTGCCTCGCTTGCAATAGGGACTTAAATTGAAAACTCAAACCCTTGTTCAGCACTCCAATTAATCCGGTACACGACGCAGTTGGGGATCGGCAGGGGCTCGAGCAGATCCGGGCGCAAAGAATGCAGGAATCTTTTCAGCATCAAACCGTGCGTGCATAGTCCCGCTGCTGCAAAGCTGTGTGTTTTACAGATTTCCAGCAAACCATCACCGAAGCGTCCAATTGCATCGTGGGCACTCTCACCGTTTTGATAGGTGAAGGAAAAATTCTTAATTTCATGGGAAGTCCAGCGTAGCCAGCTGTCCTCACCGTGAGTTTCCTTGATTTCATCCTGGGTCATACCCTCGATGTCACCCAGAAATACTTCACGAAACTTTTCAGAGACATAAGTAGGCGCACTTATTTTTTCATTGGCGATCTGGGCGGTTTGTTGCGCGCGCATTAGATCACTGGTGAACATCATTTCCACGGGATGGCTTGCGAAAAAATCCTGCAGACTGAGAGCCTGTTTGCGTCCTTCATCATTCAACGGAATATCGGAATGGCCCTGCATACGACGAAGCAAATTCCAATCTGTTTGACCGTGCCTGAATAGATAAATTGTTTTTCTCATAGACCCGATTGAAACACTTGCACCGGGAAATTAAAAGAGGAAAGATACTTACATGCACAAGATTATCAGAACTTTCCGCAGGTCTTTTGAGTCTTTGTTTAGTTTTCGTCTGCTCTTGCTGACGTTCGTCCCGCCCATTCTGGCGGTCCTTGCAGTCTTCATGGTTTTTTTCTTTTACTGGGGCAGTTGGACCGTGGGTCTTGAAGGATTTCTGCAAGGTCTTTGGCCTTTCCAGTGGCTGCATGACTTCACCGGTTGGGGTGGATATGTCGACGCGGTCGCCGCTATTGTACTGGTGCTGTTGTTTATCCCTGCCTGCTTTTTGCTGGCACTGATATTTGTTTCAGTTTTTGTTTTGCCGGTGGCTTTAAAATGGATCGCCGAAAAGGACTATCCGCACTTAGAGAAAAAGCACGGTGGATCCCTGATGGGCAGCTTGTGGAATACCGCCTATACTTCCGCTTTATTTATATTCTGGTTTTGTGTCACCCTACCCCTGTGGCTCTTACCTGCGGGAGCGGTTCTGGTCCCGTTAAGTCTGACTTCGTGGCTTAATAAAAAAGTTTTCCTGTATGATGTCTTGCAGGACTATGCGAGCGAGGAAGAACGCCAGGCTATCGAGTCCGCTGAGGCAAAACCCCTCTTCGGCATGGGCCTGATCATTGGAATATTTTCTTATATCCCCTTTGCCCTGTTCTTTTTGCCGGTGTTTGCAGCCATCTGTTACACCCATTACGGTTTAAACGCCCTTTCAGTCCTCAGATCCAAGAAATCCTAATGTATTCCAATTTCCCGGGGTGGCTTTTTAGCTGAAGTTCGGCTATCTTGCCCCCGTGAGCAAATGCAGTCAGGAACGTAAAAATATCGATATTGACACTCTGGAAGAAAGAGTGCGCAAAGCCGGGATGAAACTCACCCAGCAACGCAGTCAGATGCTAAAGATTCTTTTGCATCACCCAGAGCCTATTTCTGCTGACGAAATTTTTAAAAAAATCGGCGGTAAAGACGCCGGCGCGGACCTCGTAACCATCTATCGTATTCTTAAAAAATTTGAAGAGTCCCTCCTGGTGAATCGCCTGGAGTTCGGTGATGGCGTGGCCCGCTTTGAACTGACTTTGGAATCCGGCCACCACCATCATCACGTCATCTGCCGCAGCTGCCAGCGCGTGGAAGCCCTGCACATCTGCGACCTGGATCAACACATCCAGATGGTTGAAAAGATGGGCTACAAATCTGTCTCCCACCGCTTGGACTTCTTTGGTCTTTGCTCCAAGTGCCAGTAAAACCTGGAGCAAGTGTGTCCGTACCTCTAGAGGCTGTAGCGGGTTAGATCCAAGTATCCTGCGTCGACTGGATCGTAGGAAAGATAGGCCTTTTGCAACTCATCGTAGGACTTCCAAAAATTAGGATTCTGACGACGAACACCCCACTTATTCACAAGACCCTCATAGTCTTTATCATTTTTGATTTGGCTTACTTGCCGCGTAAATTCCGGCAATTGTTTTTCACTAAGTTCAAAAATCATATTGGGATATGAGGCCCAAAAACCCTCTCGCATAGTCAGGGTGTCCTCTTTCGGCGCCATACGCAGACTCTCCGCCGTAATCCAGGAAACGTTTTCGTGTTCCTTATTGTGAATCAACGTATAGACCCGGGAAGCACTCTCTTTCGGATGAACCATGACATAGGCCACATCAGGAAAGTAGCGTGCAAAGGGAGATTTACCCTGTGCCTTGATGGAAGAGATCTTACGGAACTGCTCATCCATGCCTTTTGCCTGCACCTTAAGCTTGGCACTCTGAGGCGGCACCACAACTCGCCAGTTGATCGGATCCACGGGACCGCGAACTTTTTCATTCATTCGGTAAAAAAGAATCTTCTCAACCATCTGACGTTTGGTTTCCGTCGACTCGGTAAAGCGCACTCCTGTGGGTTCTGCCGAGCCCACGGGTGGAAAGATATAGGCCATCTTTGCACTGGTCAAAACGCCTTGATACCATTTGCGACGATACTCAAGTCGCTGCTCGGGCGGCAGAAATCTTAGGAAAAGCTCCTCGGCCTCCATGCGAATCATATCCATGTAAACGCGGGTTAAAAGCTGATGCCCCACGTTCCCGAAGACGTCAAAATTCACAACCAGGTTGTAAACCAGTCTTTCCAGCAACGGATAATCCAAAACGAAAACAGTTTTGGACAAGTCCCCGACTGCGCCTTTCATCACCACCGCATTTTGATCATGTCTGAAGACCGTCAACACCGCATTTGGATTGGCGTTGTCACCATCCCAGATATCATTCAAGGTGTAGCCATTGGGACGAGCTTTTTTTAATTCCTCGCTGCGCAGTTTGCGATAAGCCTCCCGGAAATCCGCAATTTCCCCAAGGTCCCCGGGCGCTGATGAAAACTTAACGTCTGATCCAAACTGACCTGGCATTTTTAATAACGGAGTGGCGCGCTTTTCATACTCTGGTGAAAGCACCATTTTGTCGGCTTCGGGATTTAAGAAGAAAACATAGAACTGCTCTTGAATGGAGTTAACCGCCATGGAGCCGTTACACACCGGTCCTTTGATAAAGGTCGCCACATGATATTGAGCATCATCAAGCAGGAACTCATAGCGCTTTTTCACAGGGATACTTTGAAACGCCAGGAAAGGATTTTCTGCGACACCAGACTCATAGGAAGGCAGCTTTTCGATATCCCACTCAGAATCATTGAAAAGGTGCTTATAGCGCGCAAGCTTTTGTTTTGAAAACTCGTAGGGCAAATGAGTTTTTGCGACAATAGTTCCTGGGAAACGCACAAGGCAATACTGAAATCCTTTAACTCCGGGATCATCATTTGGTCTCCGCGAGGCAATCTCATCCGGTTTTTCGCAGGCCGTTTTTGAACGGATCAGTCTGTAGAACTCGCGGGGCTCTTCCTTAAAGTAGATATGCGCCAAAAACAAATGTTCATAAAGATAACGACTGATCAACTTTTGCTTCAGTCCGGAATGATTCAGATACTTTTCCCAGTCGACAATTTGCGGATGCAGCTTTTCAGATGGCTTGCTTGCTTTTTTCAGGGCCTCTTTACCGGGACCGGGAGCACCTTTGGTGATCCACGATTTAATTGTTTCGAGCTCCGCGTTGTTTAAGGCCGGCAGTCCATAGGGCATTCCCAACTGCGGCTGAGTCTTTTTCAAGTTTTCAAGCTCAGTCATGTTTGCAGCACAGATTTGGCTTTCGTGAACCTGCTCTTTAACAGATGCTGAATTGACTGCGCGCATATTAAGCATTTGGAAAAAGAGGCTTTCCTGAGGGTCCGCTGAGGTATGAACCGTAAAAAACCTCCGGGTCCGCCAGGCTTCCGTGGTCTTTTCATCAACCCAGATGCGCGATGGAAGAACACTGTCCATCCGAGTGCCATCATAGACATTCAGTTTGTTCGCACCCCGGGCAAACCCTTCAAAATTTTGCAGATTCAGCTGACAAGGGGCATTGAAACAGCTGTGGCAAGACAGGCAGCGATTATCGAAGATAGGCTGAATTTTATGAGAGTAGAGGTCCTCGGGATGGATGAAATCTGCATTTGCCTCCTTCGCGCTGACTGAGAGCGAAAAAAAGAACAAAATAAAACAGAATACAAATGTCTTAATAAATTGCATCGCGTGAATCTCCCCTGTATTCTCTGCCATAGTAAACACTGTTAAGAGGAATAGCATGGAAAAAATCCCATTTGAAGTTGTACAAGATTCTATCGACGTGATCTGCGGTATGGAGACAGAAGCTGATCTTGAAAAAGCGTCTGAGCACCTGTTTGATGTGCAGCCGGATTTGGGTGGCTTTTTCATGGAGTTCATCGAAGACATGAGCGAAGGCGCTCAAGACCTGGGCTTCATGATGGCATTGATTCTGAATCGCGCCTATGAAGAAAAATACGGAAAAATGCGCGCGATCACTGAAGATGAAGTTGTGGCTCGCTTTGAAAAAGCGGAACCAGAAATGGAATCCTTCCTGCAAATGAACGACGAAATGATCGTACAAATTCAGGAGCGCGCAAAAACTGAAGGTCAACCTGAGCTTATCAACTACATCATTGAAGAGCTTTTCATGTCCCCAGACCTAGAACCTTCTTTGGAAGCTGATGAACAAGTTCACTTGTTCATGGTCTGCAAATTCTTCGCAGACTGCCTGAATGACATCGCTAAAGAAACTGCAACGGATATCGTTCGCCACTAGTTCTGTCCTCAGTCTTGCAAAATGTTAAAATTCTCTGAAAAAGGCTCTCTTGCGAGAGTCTTTTTTTTATTTTAGACCTCTGACTACTTGCTAGGTCACAGTTTTCATGAGACGCCTATAGGATGACTCAAATCACAAAAAGAAATCATCTTATAGTGAACGTGAATGGTGAGAATATTCAGATCTCTGGTGACGAGGCTTTTCAACCCTTGGCGCAGTTCTTACGCAACACCCTCCATAAGCCAGGCACCAAGGTCGTTTGCGCAGAAGGCGACTGCGGAGCCTGCTCCGTTGTGACCTCCACTCTGCGCGCTGATGGATGGACTCCTCTACGCACAATCAATTCCTGCATTGCTCCCGTTTATCTTTTTGATCTGTCCTGTATCGTCACGGTCGAAGGTATGAAAGATGCCGAGGAACTGAGTGAAGTTCAAAACAAGATGCGCGACTTTCATGGGGGCCAGTGTGGATTCTGCACACCGGGTATGGTGTGTTCCATGGCGCAACTCGCAGAGGACTGCAAAACCTCAGGCAGCGCCATCACCGAGAAAAAAGCGCGCAACTACCTGACGGGAAATCTTTGCCGCTGCACCGGATATGAACCGATTCTAAAGGCAGCAACGCATTTGGATTTGAACAAGTGGCAACTCCTTTCTGAACGTTACCTGACCACTGATCTTACTTCTAAATTCAAATCCCACCTTTCTGAGGGAGTGGAAATCCAGAGCGAAAATAAAAAACTCTCCATGCCCACCGTTTTGACGGAAGCTCTGCGCATCAAATCCGTGAATCCCGCGGTGCGCCTGGTTGCCGGAGCCACTGATCTGGGTGTTTTGATTAACAAGGCAAAAACGTCTCTTCAGGAAATCATGGTCTTGAATAAAATCCCGGGCACACAAAACGTCAGTGGTTCTGCGTCTGGAATTTTGATTGGCGCCATGGCGACCTTGACGGACGTGGAAAATTTCGTGAAGTCAGATCATCCGGAACTAAAACGCCTGCTGCATATTTTTGCTTCGCCCCAAATTAAGAATCAGGGAACCTTGCTGGGTAATATTCTCAACGGCTCCCCGATTGGCGACAGCATTCCCCCATTGATGACTCTGGATGCAGAAATTCAGTTTCAATCCGTGCGTGGTGCCCGCTCTGTAAAACTGAGTGAGTACTACAAAGCATATAAAGTATTCGATAAGGCCGAGGACGAAATCGCCACCGGGCTTTTTGTTCCAGCACTCGTTGGAAACTATGTGCATCGTTATTTCAAAGTTTCGCTTCGCAAGGATTTGGACATTTCTGCCGTGACCTTTGCAGCAGTTTTAAAACTTGATGGCGGCACAATTACAGAAGCTCGCATCAGCATGGGCGGCGTGGGTCCTACGGTCGTGCGCATGCCACAGGTTGAAAGCCTGCTTACAGGACATTCTTTTAGCGAAAAGACTTTTACTGCGGCCGGATCTTTGGCATCCAGCCTGATCAAACCCTTGTCAGATCTGCGCGCAAGTTCGGAATACCGCCATCTGGTCACCGAGAATTTATTTAAGAAATGCTTCCACGAAATGGACACCGAAATGAATTCCAAGATGGAGGCCGTATGTCCATAGGGAAAAACATCCCCCACGATTCCTCCACAGGTCATGTGAGTGGCACCAGCGTCTTTATCGACGACCGCCCACATATGCAAGGCGAAGTCCTGGTCCTGCCTGTCGGTGTCCCCGCGGCGGCTGGTATTTTAAAATCCATCAACTATGAAAAAGCCCTTAAGGCGCCTGGCGTTTTAGCGGCCTTTACCGCAAAAGATCTGCATCACAATGTTTGGGGCACCATCGTTGTTGAACAGCCTATTTTAGTTGAAAGTAAAATCGGTTATTACGAAGAGCCGGCGATGATTTTGGTCGGTACTGATTACGATTTACTTTTGCAGGCAAGAAATCTGATTACGTTTGAAATTGAAAAAGCTGAAGCCGTTTTAAGCATTGATGCGGCGATTGAAAAAAACCAGTTCATGTACCATGGCGGTCCGATGAAATGTGGTGATGTGGATCAGGCCATGGCCGCAGCCCCTCACCGCTTAAGTGGCGCCTTTGAGTGCGGCGGCCAGGAGCATTTCTATCTGGAATCCCAGGCCTGCGTGGCTTACCCGTTGGAAGATGGACAGATTGAAGTTCATTCAAGCTCCCAACATCCCACCGAGACCCAACATCTTGTTGCAGAAGCCCTGGGGCTTTCACTACATCAAGTGGTGTGTGTGGTAAAACGCATGGGTGGCGGCTTTGGCGGTAAAGAGAGCCAGGCTGCACCATTTGCGGCGCTGGCGGCCTTGGTTGCACTAAAACTAAATCGTCCCGCAAGATTGATACTTTCCAAAGATGACGACATGGCGATGACCGGCAAACGTCATCCGTTTAAAAACTTCTGGGACGTGGCCTTTGATGACAATGGCATGATCCTGGGACTTAAGTGCCACCTCTATGCGGATGGCGGGGCTTACGCCGATCTTTCCAGCTCTATTTTGGATCGCGCCCTTTTTCACATTGATGGCGCCTACTATTTACCGAACGCCTTCATTGAAGGACACGTGGTGCGCACGAACATGTATTCAAATACCGCATTCCGTGGCTTTGGGGGCCCGCAAGGGACCATGACCATTGAAAGCATCATTGAAGAAATGGCCGCTTACCTGAAAATCGATTCTCTGTTGATTCGTGAGCGCAATTGCTATCAAGAGGACTCACGCAACACCACTCACTACGGTCAACGACTGGAAAATGCTCCTTTGCCTGAGCTGTTTGCACGCCTGCGCAAAGACAGTGATTACCAAAAGCGCCGAAGTGAAATTGAGGAGTTCAATAAAAACTCCCACGGCAAGGTGCGCGGACTTTCTGTCACCGCCACTAAATTTGGTATCGCCTTTACGGCGCGCTTTTTAAATCAAGGCAACGCTTCCGTGAACGTGCACAAAGATGGAACTGTCCAGGTTTCCACAGGTGCGACGGAAATGGGTCAAGGTGTAAATACCAAGATTCAGCAAATTGTCGCTCACTGTTTTGGCATTCCTGCCGAACAGGTGCGCGTAATGGCGACCTCTACAGAGAAAAACCACAACACATCACCGACGGCAGCCTCCAGTGGTGCAGATATTAACGGCGCGGCTGCACATAAAGCAGCCATGGGAATTCGCAAGCGCCTGGCTTGGGTGTTTCAGCAAACCCTGGCCAAAGCGCCCATGGATGATGTGAACGAATGCCCGGCCTTTGATGAGTCAAAATTGAATTTTGAAGAGTTTGATTTTAATAATTCCAAAATCACTCACCTTCCGACCAAGACTGAAGTGACCTGGGTGGATTTGATTTTGAAAGCCTATTTTAACCGCTTAAGTCTTGGGGAGTACGCGCACTTTAAAACTGAGGGATTGGGATATAGCAAAACCACAGGCAAGGGCACGCCGTTTAAGTACTTCACCAATGGTGTGGCCGCGACAGAAGTGGAAATCGACACCTATACGGGTGAATACAAAATTCTTCGTACCGACATCCTGATGGACCTGGGAAGACCTTTGAATCCAGGGATCGACCGCGGTCAGGTGACCGGCGCTTATGTTCAGGGTATGGGCTGGGTGACTTCTGAAAAGCTTTACCACAATAAAGACGGAAAACTTCTAAGTCACTCACCGACCACTTACAAAATTCCCAACGTTCAGGACACCCCTCGTGTTTTCAATGTGGATTTCATTGAAAACAACGGCAACACGGCAAACATTCACGGCTCCAAAGCCGTGGGCGAGCCGCCGTTCTTGTTGGGCATCAGTGCGTGGACCGCCATCAAGGATGCACTTCGCTACAAAGCTCAGGGTAAAATTCCTCAGATCGTATCACCAGCCACTCCCGAGGTGGTACTCATGGAGCTGAGCCGTTATGACCGGACCTAATTTTGAAAACTTTCTGAGTGCCTTTAAACGCCTTCAGGATTCCGGCAAAAATTTTGTGGCCGTAACCCTGGTGAAACAAATCGGCTCATCTCCGCAGGACGTGGGGGCAAAAGCCCTGGTCAGCGCAGAGGGGCTTGAGTTTGGAACCGTGGGCGGCGGCAAAGTGGAAAATGCAGCTATCAAAGAAGCCCAGCGCATGATTCAAGAGGACCACAAGAATCACTTTGTGGATTGGAATCTACAAAAAGATATTGGCATGACCTGTGGTGGCGTGGTGAGTTTCTTTTTTGAACTGCACAAGGCGCAAAATCCCTTTCACATCGCCGTATTTGGCGCAGGCCACATTGCTCAGGAATTTGTACGACTGTTGATGTTTTTAGATTGCAAGGTTACATGTTTTGATCAACGCGATGAATGGCTCAGCCGTTTACCCAAGACGCCAAAATTAAAAACTGTTCTTACTGAAAAACTTGCCGACGAAGTCGCAAAACTTCCAGACGGCACCTATGTCACGTTGATGACCATGGGTCACGGCACGGATTTACCGGTCTTGATTGAAACCATGAAAGCCCGTTCCCGCTTTAGCTATGTCGGCAATATCGGCAGCGAGCAGAAGCGCAAACGTCTGGATAGTGATCTGAAAACAGCTGGAATCCCTGAGAGTTTGATCAGGGATTTTCACTGCCCGATGGGAGACCACTTTGGCGGCAACAATCCCGCCGAGATCTCCTTTAGTATCGTCGCACAACTACTTAAAACCCGCGACACCCTTATGATTTCAAAAAACCAGGAGTAGCATCATGTCTTTGCAGAACAAAAAAACTCAAGGCATTCACCGCACCGAACTTCCCACTCGCCTGGCTCAGGCTCGTGGTGATGAAAAAGTCGATATTCTTATTAAGAACATTCAAATTCTTAATGTCATCACTGGTGAAATTTATCCTTCGGTCATTGCCATCGGTGGTGAATACATCGTGGGCGTGGGGATGGAATATGCCGACACACCGGCGCACCGGGTGCTTGATGGCGAAGGTGCTTTTATCACACCGGGATTCATTGACGGTCATTTGCACATTGAGTCCTCGATGATGTCCCCTTTTGAATTTGAAGCAGCGACTTTGCCTCTGGGAACAACGACGGCGATTTGCGACCCCCATGAAATCACCAATGTTCTGGGTGCACGTGGATTTGAGTGGTTCCTAAGATGCGCGGAATTAACCAAGCAAAATCTTTTCGTGCAAATGTCCTCCTGTGTTCCAGCCTTGCCAGGCTTTGAGACGACGGGGTCGGATTTTACCTTGGATGAGATGAAAAAACTTAAAGACCATCCCGCAGTTCTGGGACTGGCCGAAATGATGAATTTCCCGGGTGTTATCAACGCTGACAATAGCGTACTGGATAAGGTCGAGGAATTTTCTGACTTAAATCTGGATGGTCACGCCCCGCTACTGCAGGGCAAAGCGCTGAATGCCTATTTGCTTGCGGGAATTCAAAACTGCCACGAAACGGTGACCTTGGAAGAAGGCCGCGAGAAGCTGCAAAAAGGAATGGGACTGATCATTCGCGAAGGCAGTGTGGCAAAAAACTTGAAAACCCTGGCTCCCTTGGTGAGTGAATTCTCCTCCCCGCAATGCCTTCTTTGTACAGACGATCGCAATCCGTTTGAGATTGCCCATGAAGGTCATATTAATTTTATTATCAAAGAGCTTATTAACACCCATAAAGTTCCCGTGCATGTGGCTTACCGTTTGGCGACCTATTCTGCTGCAAAACACTTTGGCTTAAAACGTCTGGGGCTGGTGGCTCCAGGGAAGCGCGCGGATCTGGTTTTACTAAAAGATCTAAATCAGGTATCCATCAAGGACGTGATGATTGCGGGTGAATTGGTTTCTGAGTTGAAGCTTTCTGAGAAAGTTTCAGAGAAACTTCTAAAATCACAACCCCCTATGGAAAACACCATCAAACGCACTCCCATTAAAGAGAGTGATCTGCCTTTTCCAGACACCAAGGGCGTTTATAACGTCATTGAAATCGTTCAGAACGAAATTATCACCAAGCATTTGAAATGTTCCTTTGACGGAATTTCCTTTGATCAGGATGACGTATTGTTCATGGCCAATATTGAGCGCTACGGACAAAATATGCCAGCGGGTTTGGGTTTTGTGCGCGGCACGGGTTTAAAATCAGGGGCTCTGGCAAGCTCGGTCGCCCATGATTCCCACAACATCATGGTGATCGGCACCAATGTGGCTGATATGTGCGTTGCGGTTAACGAAATCATTCGCATGGGCGGAGGTTTCGTCGTTGCCGACAAAGGCTCTGTGCAGGCCTCTGTTGAACTGCCTATTGCAGGTCTATTGAGCTTGAAAAGTGCTGATGAAATCAAAAAGGGAATTGAAAAATTAAAGGTCGCCTTTAAACGCCAAGGTGTGGTTTTAGAAGAGCCATTTATCCAAATGGCTTTTCTGGCACTTCCGGTGATTCCAACTTTAAAACTGACGGACAAGGGCTTGGTGGATGTTACTCAGTTTAAGTTCATCCCACTGGAAGCAACTGTCTAAGGCTTGCGGGGAGTATCCATCCGTGCGATGTAACTGCGACGGAATTTAAAGATCTCCTCCACATCCTTGCGGACCATCTTACTGGCCGTCAGCCATCCCAAATACCCCAGCGGTAATTTATAGCGAACCCGGTCAACCATCAAAGTCCCACCCAGGAACGGTTTGAATTCATGGGTGTGATGCCACAGCTGATAGGGGCCTTTCTTTTGGCTATCAACAAAATGAAACGGTGGCTTCCACTCATCGATCTCGGTGACCCAGCTTGCCGGGATGCCGCGAATTTTTAGCTTATAGTTTATCAACGTCCCCTGCTCGATCTCGGCTGTCGAAACGCTTTGAATATTAAAATTCAAACTCGGTGGCGTGATGACTTCCAGATTGTGGGGATCTCTAAAAAACGGAAAAATCTCCTCTGGCGGCTGAGGTACAAATTGCTCCGCGTAAAACACTTCCTCGCCTTCTTTGTAGGCTGAACAAACATTCTCCAAAGCGTTTCGCAAAATTGGATATTGAAACTCATATCCTAAGGACATCGCCTTTTCTGCTGAACCGCGAAGGGAGCTCAGCACGACTTCCGATGCCTCTCCAAACAAAGCCTTCAAAGCAATCGGCGGCACCGCGGGCCCGAGTCTTTTATCCAAAGAGCTCGCAAAGACTTCTGAAAATTCGCGATTCGTCACCGGATGGGGCGAGCACCCGTTGATCGGTCCGACATAGTCATTGTTCTTAAGCGCTTCCGCAAAAAGACCCACGATATCGTCGATATGAATCCAACTCATCCAGTGTTTACCATCCCCAAGAACTCCTCCCACACCGGCTCTGAACGGGAACAGCATTTCATTGAGGGCGCCCCCATGCGGAGCAAGGACTATACTGGTGCGAATAAAAACTTTACGGCCTGGGGCATGACTTGCGGCCCGCTCCCATTCTTTGGAGACCTCGGCAAGAAAATCCATCCCCGCCTGATGATCTTCGCGCAAAATAGTTTCACCACAATGACCATAGATGCCAATTGCAGAGCCATGAACAAAAACCCTCAGGTCACCAGGCAAGGATTTTATAAGATTCTCTGTGGCATTCACCCGGGATTGAAAAATATTTTTCTTTTTCTCCTCGGTCCAGCGCATGCCAATGACAGGCTCGCCCACCAAATTGATAACCGCTTCGATGTTTTCAAGTTTTTTATCATGCAAAGGTCCCTGGACCAGATCACCGACCACCACTTCACAGGGAAACGGCAACACCTCACGGGCCTTGCTAAGACTGCGACTGATCACCGTGATCTCATGTCCGTCAGAGGCAAGTTTTTTACCAAGTTCTTTTCCGATCAGTCCTGTGGCTCCAGTGATGAGTACCTTCATATCGATCGTCCTTTACTTTTTTAAAGCCTTGGTGAAGGCCTGCAAACATCGTCCACGCGCTTCATTGTGGTCAATCATAGGTTCAGGATAAGCGTCTGTGCCGTATTCAGGCACCCATTTTTTGATATACTTTAACTCCGGATCAAACTTATCGGCCTGGGTCTCGGGATTGAATATTCTAAAGTAAGGTGCGGCATCACAACCAGACCCCGCGGCCCACTGCCAGTTGCCATTGTTCGCGGCCAGGTCATAATCCAAAAGTTTTTTCGCGAAATATCTTTCGCCGTGAAACCAGTGGATCAACAGATGCTTACACAGGAAACTTGCAACCACCATGCGCACGCGGTTGTGCATAAAGCCTGTTTGATTAAGCTCCCTCATTCCCGCATCGACCATCGGATACCCTGTGCGCCCTTCACACCAGCGTGTGAAATCGGCTTTCGATTTTCGCCAGGCAATTTTATCGTATTCAGGGCGGAAACTGCGTTTTTCAACTTCCGGAAAGTGCCACAGTATCTGCATGAAAAAATCCCGCCAGATAAGTTCACTTAACCACACCGGAGAGTATTTCATTCCCTCACGCGCAAGCTCCCTGACACTGACGGTCCCAAAACGCAGGTGCAAACCCAAGTGCGAAGTGCCCCCTTCCACGGCCGGCAGATCACGATCCTTGGCGTAGTTTTTTAACATCTTGCTGGAGAGCTCAATCGGAGGAAACTCCAATGGGGAACGCTCAAAACCCAGGGATTTCAAAGTCGGCATTTTTTCGGGCTTGGTTTTGGCGAAAGCACTTTCGTAAAGATCATTGGGATAGGACTTCAGATAAAACGGCGTCAGAGATTTCAAGACATTACTCTTATAAGGAGTATAAACAGTGTATGGCTTCCCTTGACCCGTGAGGATCTCGTCCTTTTCGAAAAGAGTTTGATCTTTGTAGGATTTAAATTCGATCTTTAAGGACTTTGCAAGTTTGGCGATCGCGGCGTCACGTTTGCGGGCTGCGGGCTCGTAGTCGTGGTTCGTGTAGATCGCCGCCACGTTATGTTGCATCAGCAACTCTTTAAATACTTCCAGGGCATTGCCGTGGCGAACCCACAGATCAGACTTCTTTTTTTGCAAGGTGGCTTTAAGCGCACTCACGGTGTCGTAAATAAACGTCACCCGGGCGTCCTGCTTATCGTCCAATTTATCCAGAATATCCGTATCAAAAATGAATAAGGGCTGAACCTCGGTGGATTCCTTCAACGCATGAAATAGACCCGCATTGTCATTCAATCGCAGATCTCGTCTAAACCAAAATAGTACCATGATTTCCTTTTGCCCACTGACACACTCATGCAGTGCGTGGGACATTTTGGGTTTAACATTGAACAAGATTTAGGTAAAATTTTGAAGCATGGATGAGAAAAAGTCTGCCAAAAAACAAAATAGCAGTGCGCAACAGGCAAAGCCCGAAGCGGGTCTGAAAAAGATCAAGTCATCGGTTTTTTCCCGAGGGCTGTCCATTGCGAAAATCACTCTGCAGACGGGAGCCTCCGTCGCCAGCCACGGTGTCACGACTGTTTTGAAATCCAAAGAGTTCAAAGACGCCAATTGGAAAAAGCTTCTGGAAACTCAGGCATCTAATATCAGTGTGGAACTAGGGCAACTCAAAGGCAGCCTTATGAAAGCAGGACAAATGCTTTCCATGTATGGTGAGCACTTTCTTCCACCCGAGGCCAACGAGTTTTTAAAATCCCTGCAGTCTGACTCTCCCTCCCTTAATTGGACGGCCATTGATAAACGCCTGAAAGAACTTTTACCTCAGGAAAAGCTGGACTTACTGGAGATTGAAAAGGAAGCCCTGGCTTCAGCTTCCATGGGTCAGGTGCATCGCGCTCGCATCAAAGCCACGGGCGAGTTGATTGTTTTGAAAATTCAGTATCCCAACGTGGATAAGGCCATCGACAGTGACTTGCGTGCTCTGAAAACCATGCTCTCAACTCTGAAGCTGATTCCCAAGGACTTTAACACAGACTCGCTCTTTGCAGAAATCCGGGAGATGTTGATTCAGGAGACTGATTATCTGCAGGAAGCGGATGCCACCGAGGATTACCACCGGCGTTTAGACGGTGATCGTCGCTTTGTCGTACCAAAAGTGTGTCGGGAGTTTTCAGGTCCCAAGATTCTTGCGACCTCCTTTGAACGTGGCTTGCGGGCAGACGATCCGGTCATTCAAAGTCTGGCCCAGGAACGTCGCAATCGCCTGGCCTTGAATTTTCTGGATCTATATTTCAAAGAAATTTTTGAATGGGGCGTGGTTCAGACTGATCCCCACAGCGGAAACTACCGCATTCGCATTGACCCTCAGGGGCATGATCAGTTGATTCTGTTGGATTTCGGTGCAACCCGCACCTACGATGACTCTTTCCTGGGCCCCTATCGCCGCATGGTGAAGGGTTCATTATTCAATCAGCAAAAAGTATTCATGGATGCCGCCCTGGAGCTTGGCTTTGTTCGCGCGACTGACAGCCCGGAATTAAAAGCTGTGTTTGAGTCGTTCTGCTATGAAACTGTTGAGCCGTTCATTGAGCACACAGATCCGCGCAACACCTTGGGAGTGATTGATGCCCAGGGAAATTATGACTGGAAAAACACGGATCTCCCGCAGCGTCTGTCCAAGAAGGTCTTTCAAATTGCCCGGCAGTTTTCACTGCGCGCCCCGCCCCGCGAAATCATTTTCCTGGATCGCAAGACCGGTGGTGTTTTTATATTCTTATCCATTTTAAAAGCCAAAATGCGCGGCCGCGACGTCTTGCTTAAACATCTGAACTCCGTGGAATAGTTTTATGTTACGTGCTCTTTTTATTCTGATTGTTCTTACTCTGCCATTCGTCTCCGCTGCGAGCGAAGTGGAAAACAAAATCACAGTGCAATGGAACTCTTTACCCGGGGAATCCCTGAATCAGCACAAAATCAAATTTGCTGAGCTTAAAGGAAAAGTCGTGGTTGTGGATTTTTGGGCGACCTGGTGTGAGCCCTGCAAAGAGGCTTTGCCCCACTATATGGAGCTTCATAAAAAGTACAAATCCAAGGGACTGGTTATTCTGGCGGTGAATGAAGATGACTCGGTGGCAGACCGGGATGCTTATTTAAAAAAGACTCCCTATCCATTCCCGGTATTTGCGGATCCCGGCAGAAAAATGCTGGAGACTTTTGGCGTCGCCGCCATCCCCACCGTTTTTATCTTTGATAGAAATATGAAGCCTGTGACTTTCGTTCGCGGGTTTGATGCGAAGAAAGCACAGGCTATAGAAAAGTCTATTCAGGATTTGATAATCGCGAAATAACTATTTCGTGTCTGCGAGATTGGTTTGGATGTACGGGGCAAACCAAATATCGTAAATTTTCCCGGTTTTGGTTTTACCTTTGGCATCGGTGTACCAGAACTTGGAACGCTCGCGAATTTCCGCGTTTTTGCCACGACTCTCAAAGTTCTTTTCATACTTCAAGGAAATCTTGGTCAGCTTCAAACTGGCCTTGGACATTTCGGACTTTTGCGAAACACCATCGCCGTTTTTGTCCTTCCAAAGAACCAGACGCCGGAAGTCCTTGTCTTTGGCATCAATCATTCCATCTTTGTTGGAGTCGAGCTTTCTGAGTGCTTCAAAACCATTGATGTCGATGCTGTTGTCGCCAAAGAGTTCATTCTTTTGATCGATGCGACCGTTCTTATCACGATCCATCGCCAGGAAAAACCCTGGATGATCGGCGTTTGGCCAGTAGACTTTTCCACCTGGATTCAGAGGAAAATCACTGACATTTTCAAACTCCGGCAATTTGTCATCAAAGAACACCATCAGTGGCGACCAGTAACCACCGCAGAATCCGGTTTCACCCGGGAAGCTGATAAAGATCTCGGCAATGGATCTGTCTGGAGAAACGTTGAATCCACCAATCGTGGCAGTCACGTCCCCGTCCTTACCCATGAAGTTACCGCAACCATAGGTCGGCATTTGCGCTGACCAGCCATAATCACCAAATACGGGACCGGTATTACAGTCCAAAACCTCTTGTTCAAACTTCATAGCCCCCAGTGCCACTGTTGCTTTGCTAACCGTGATATTACCTGAGTCATCCACAGAGACATCGGTTGGAATCTTGGTTTTAAACTCAACAACATTCCCGAAAATCGCGGCGGTTCCGCCCGCAGGGACCATTTTCACTTTCGAGGATTTGATATTGGCGATTTGACCATTTCCAACAGTCCCGGAACCCTCTTTGGTTACAACAACTGCCGGATACTCGGCGCCGAGATTATAGGTCTTGGTCCCAATTAACAGATTAATATCTGCTGTGATCAAAGAACTTTTCGCCAGAGGGTTTGTCACCGCACGCAGATTCGTTGGAAAACACGAGTTGATCAACCGGATGGTCATCGTGTCTTTACCCGCACGTGTGACGGTTCCAGATGCAGGCGCCCCCACTACTGACTCCCCGGCACTGACCGAGTTGACAGCCATTGGAACGTCCTTACTGACGGCCAAAACGTTGTTTTGGTCTGCCATCGCAGTGCTCGTCAGCAATGCAATTGAAGCCCCCCAAAAAACTGCTGTTTTCATAACTCCCCCTTAAACGATCAAATCTTGGTTTTCTTAACCTTATGAATCTTAAAATAAATCATTCTTTTCATGACTGAGTCGCGGCGAAGAACCATTTTCTCGACCCCGTCTGAAAGCATGGTCAGCGTGACCCATTTGCCATTGCGATATTCAGCAGCATACAAGCTCAGCGGTTGCTTATCGTAATGCGCGGCATTTTTATTTTTATCAATCTCTACATAGTACTTGATGATTTTCACCACCCGCGCGCGAACAATCGTCTGACCACCACCCACCGAGGGAAGTGTTCTTAGGAAATTATCCAGGCTGGTGATCGCATTGCCATTATATGGCTGTGTCATCTTAAACATTTTCTCAACACCACCGGAAATATTCTGCAGGTTATCCCCTGCCTGTACGGCGATGGAACCCAGATAGAAAGGACTGCGTGGTGGAACTAAAATATCCACTTCCCCGTCTTTCAATGGACGAATGCGGCTTGGTGTATCAAAGAACAAAACATTTCCATCTTTCCAAAAACCTGCACGACCGCCATTGGCTTCGTTGGAAATCCATTTACGACTTTTCGCACCGTTGAAAGTCAATGAAGCTGGTTTGTTGGGATCTCCCGGATCCGCACCCACGTCATAGGCCCAAACCGGGTCGTAGTTCAACAGTGGACCCGAAGCAAAGTCCTGAGTCACCACAAAGAACTCGGATTTTCCGGAGCTGAGGCTCAGCGTGAATTCGCGATCCGCTCTTTTGAGCAAAACGTTTTCTGTGACATCGGGATAGAAGTCATAAAAGTTATTGCCGTTATCATCGTTAACCACGATGTTGTTATAAGAAACCTCAAGACCATTGAGATTTTTAAAGATAATACGCTCGGCCAGATTCTGGTCAATAGAGTCATCCAGCTGACGAGTCAGCTTCGTTTGCTCTTTGGCCATCTGTACTTGCACGGCGACAACAACAAGAATCACAACCGCGGATAAACCTATCCCGACCATGAGTTCAACTATTGTTAAGCCTTTCTGATTGCGCATCATCATTTTGCACTCACCACGAATGTGTAGTCCCGGAATTTCTCCGGTGCCCAGCTCTTATGGGTCATTCTTAAAGTCACAAGATAAAGTCCACGGTAAAGTTCATAGGGCTGAATGATATATCCGAAACTTCCCTCACAAGTATCGCAATTCCCGCGTTCTGCCACACGACCGATATCCCAAAGCATGGGAAGTTTATCCGGAGGCAGGAAATCATCGATCTTGGTTTGATCGTAATTGAAATTCACCTGATAGTCCTGCACACCGGCTTTGATGTTTTCAGCAATATCTGAAACCTGGCGATCTGTGGAACCCGCCATCAAACTTTGTTGCGAAGTCTTATACAAAGACGCCATACCGCCCGCAAAGGTCAGCCCTATGACTGAGATCAATCCCAAAGCCACAAGGGCTTCGATGATGGTTTGACCGTTCCTGTTTTTGAACAATGATTTTTTCATCATAGTCCTTGCCCTTCTCTGGCTTGCTCTACTACGTAGTAGTGGTAAATACGACGTTTACAAGTCGGCACAGTTTGAGTTGCCCCTACCGGGATACCGCAATCCGGATCCACTGCGGTCCACTTAAATGGATCCGCTTTTGCGCGCAGGCTGATTACGTTACAGTTCATACGATCTGCTGTTTCTTGAATCGATGGCATTGGATGCCAGATTGGAGACGGCAGGTTGTCGCATTTCGTTTTGTTACTCGGATCAGAAAGAGGATGCAAGATTCCGCGGGCACGAAGCTCCTGTGTTGCTTGCGGATAGTAGATACTTGTCCATGTGATACCCGTGCGGATCGCCTGCTCATTGATTTTCAATGATTTGCCAATGATGAAAGTTCCCACGATGCGCAGTGGTTTTGTACGACCGCCCTCGATCACCAGGTTGTCACAAGTATAAAGACCCGTCACAAATGTAGCGCCGGCTTTAATTGTACAGTCCCCAATGATAGATCTGACCATGAACTTCGCATCATCCGTGGCCCAAGTTCTGTTCCCGGCCACTGGATCTGCCGTCGTTGCATTATCCTCCCCGGCAAAGTTCCAGGACTTACGAGTCGAAGAGGAGAAGCTTGAACCCCAATTAGCGGCCCCGAAGGACTGCGAGTTGATCATATTATAGTACTCATCACACTTTGCTACCAAGTCAGCGGATTCATCATCAACTGTACCAGTACCTGCGTTCGTCGTCAGAGACAACGCCGTTGGACGAGTCAGGGAGCCGTTGCTTGCGATTTGGAAATTCAAGTAACCAGACAAGTGATTAGGATCGGCATTGGAACGAATCGGAGTACTGTTATAGTAAGTCCCGTCGTAACCTCTAAAACGGATCGACAACGAGTTTATTCTTACACCATCTTTATTAACCAGATACTGCCCGTTTTTGATCGTGATCTGCACGTCAATACGGTCCTTATACTCCTTACCAGACCAGCTATAAACCTTATCCAGGTCAATCTTCACGACCGGTAAGTGATCTTTCAGTTCTTCATAATCATCAAGTTGTGCCTGATACTTGGTTACGTTCGCTTGTGCTGTATCCTTGGCCGAAGATGTCGCAGGCATTTGCACGTTTTCCAACGAAGCAATCTGCTGATTTAGATCATTGATTTGCGTGGTCAGCTTGGCGATCTTCTTTTCAAGTTTTGTAATCACACTTGCATCCTGATAAGTACCAGGAGGCACCGGCGTTGGCGACACCGTCGGCGATGGGCTTACAGTCGGAGATACTGTTGGAGATGGTTCAACGGTCGCCTCTGGATCCGGTGAGCCCGTGGCTGTTGGAGACGGAGACACTGTGGCTGTTGGAGAAGGTTCTGGAGTCGCGACTGGCTCCACTGGTTTTCCCGACTCGGCCGCCAGATCGTCTTTCGCCGTCTGCAGATCAGATTCAGCTGCTGATCTTTGCGCCTTCAAACTGCTTAGATTTGAGCTTTGCTGATCACTTGTATCCTGGGCATTTTTCAACGCTGTTTTTGCATTATTCAAATTCGTTTTAATTGTGGCCAGGCGTGCTGGATTCAAGACTGGTGGCGTAATCTCCACGAAACCGTCTTTAACAAGATCAACCGCAAACTTGCGTTCGTCTGAGCCAGAGCCATAGAGCATTTCCAACTTGGCAATGGCACCCGAGTACTTGTCTTTGTTATCAATTTCCCACTTACCGGTTGACCAATCACCCGTCAATACTGGGTTATTTGGCAATTGGTTTTTCTGAGCATAGAAAGTATTGTAATTGGTAAGAACCGTACGATAGTTAGTGTAATAGCCTTCACCATCTTTGGTCGGATCCGTAGACTCCGTCTTTTTCGCAGTCACATCGGAAGCTTCCATGTATTCCAGGTTTGAACTTTTTTGATTCAACTCAGAACAGATTTTATTCCAATCATATTCAGTTCCCGATGAACCCGAAGCACGGCCCGACATGACGTCCAATCCCAAGTCGCGCATACCATCATTTTCAATACCGCCCAGGAATCCACCAAACACACGGGAGTCAGACCAGAAACGATCCGGCAAGGAGCCCTGGGTGACAGGAGCATAGGGACTGTTATCCGGTCTTAAGATCCAACCATTACCCATATAGACACGGTCTGCGAAAGTAACACCCGCATAGCTTGAGTTACCGCCACTACCCGAATCATATGGCAAAGTGATATTGCCATTCACGAAAACAGGACTTTTAAAGACCAACCCCGTGCTGTTACCCAGATCATTCTTGCTGTTGAATTTGTGGAATACGACCTCACCTTTATCCGTTTGGGAAGCATTCCACTCTTTATCCATGCGCAAGTTGCCGGGAAGTACCAATGCAAAGGAACCCACTTCACGTGGATAAATTGCAAGTTGAGCGCGAACTTGCAGCGGCGCTCTTCCCACTTGAACAACTTTATCTGTTTTATCGATCAAAGAAACCTGTGCTTGAACGTAAACTTCGCGACCTGCTTTCGGCAGATAGCCCGAATTCGCTGGACGAGTCAGGAGAACTTTGATGGCTTTCACAGGCACGACCGCGCCTGAAACTTCATCCACCACATTTTTCAAATTATTTACAACCGGGAATAGAGGATGATTTGCTGAGACCGGAAACACCAAGGACAATTCAATTTTATCCAGGCGCAGTTTATCCAGATCTTTATCATGTGGACCAATATTCGTCCCGGAAGCCGCCATCGCCTGCAAGGACTGCAATTGTTCATCAGACATCACCAGGCGTTCAACGTTACCGGCGTGATTCCAATCACAGCTTGTTGTGTTTTGCATTAAGGTGTTGTTTTCAAAACAATACTTTTGACGAACACCGAAGACCACGTAGTCCAGCGCACTGTTCACCGCGAACTTTAAGTTCACCACGTTTTTGGTTTTAACGACTTGTTTACGCTGACCGATGACGTAAGAGGATAAAAAATAAAAACTGATGCTCAACACGACCATGGCCGTGAGAACCTGCATTATCGCGTTACCTTTTTTATTTCCAATAGTCCTATACATACCGACGTTTCCTATATGAGTCCTTATCGGACAGGAAACGAACAAGATTTATTGAAAAATCGCAATAATCCCAGAATTCTTAAGTAATTAGCGTGTGATACTACTTAAAGTTCGATTTCGGACCGCTACTTTGTATCATTCCGAATCATAGTGAAGTGTTACCAAAGAATTCCTATGGATTCACGCAAACTTAATGCTATTTACCTCCGGCTAGATTTGTTTGAATGTACGGAGCAAACCAAATGTCATAGACATTGCCTTTTCGGGTTTTCCCTTTCGCATCGGTGTACCAGAATTTGGATCGTTCACGAATCTCTGCGTTCTTTCCGCGGTTTTCAAAAAACTGCGTGTAGTTGAGTGAAATCTTATTCAATTTGAGACTCGCTTTTTTCATCTCACTGGACTGCGAAACCCCATCGCCGTTTTTATCATTCCACAAGACCAGGCGTTTAAAGTCCTGATCCCTGGAATCAATAACGCCGTCTTTGTTGGTGTCGAGTTTTTTCAACGCTTCAAAACCATTTACGTCAGAGTTATTATCTCCGAACAATTCATCTTTTTTATCAATACTCCCATTCTTGTCCCGATCCAGAGCCAGAAAAAATCCAGGGCTATTCGCTCTGGGCCAATAGACTTTTCCGCCTGGATTCAAAGGAAAATCAGAGACATTGTCAAAGATCGGAAGCTTATCATCAAAGAACACCATCAAAGGTGACCAGAAGCCACCGCAAAATCCAGTCTCTCCAGGATAGCTGATAAAGACCTCAACTATAGAACGGTCAGGCGAAACATTGAAACCACCAATTGTCGCACTCACCAAACCATCTTGACCCATGAATTCACCACAGCCATAGGTTGGCATTTTTGCCGACCACCCGTAGTCACCAAATACCGGGCCGGTGTTGCAATCAATGATCTCCTGTTCAAAAGACATTGTGCCAAGCCCAACCGTTTCTTTGCTAATTGAAATACCGCCAGAGTTATCAACCGTCACATTCGTTGGAATTTTAGTTTTAAATTCCAGAATATTTCCGTAAATGGCAGCTGTGCCTCCTGCCGGAATCATTTTTACTTTCGATGAACTGATGTTTCCGACTTGGCCACTACCCACCGTGCCAGTTCCTTCACGAGTCACAATGACAGAGGGAAATTCGGCACCAATATTATAGATTTTGGTTCCAACCAGAATATTAATGTCTGCCGTGACCAGAGAGCTTTTAGCAAGAGGATTCGTCACTGCCCGTAAGTTGGTTGGAAAGCAGGAGTTTATCAGACGAACTGTCATCGTATCTTTGCCGGATCGTGTGACCGTCCCTGATGCCGGCGCACTGGAAATAGCTTCACCTGCATTGACTGAATTCACTGACATCGGCACTTCAGTACTATTCGAGAGTACGTTTTGATCAGCGTACACGCTAAATGTCGGCAGCAAGACCGCTAACGATAAAACAGCTGCTTTCATGTATTCCCCTCCTAGCGACCACTATTTCTTTTCTGCTTTATAAATTTTAAAGTAAATCATTCGCTTTATGACTGAATCACGGCGCAGAATCATTCGGTCCACACCATCAGCAAGCAACGTCTTGCCTTCCCACTTACCATTAAAATACTCGGCGGAATATAAATTCAAAGGCTGGACTTTGTAGTCAGCAGCGTTTTTCTTGGTGTCCGGCTCCACATAGTACTTTACGAGTTTCACTACGCGGGCGCGCACAATAGTCTGACCACCACCCACAGCAGGGAGTGCTCTTAGGAACACATCAAGGTTCGCAATTTCTGCGCCATTTGACGGTTGAGTCATTTTAAAAATGCCTTCCGCATCACCGGTGATATTCTGCAATTTATCCCCTGATTGCGGGTTGATTGAGCCCATATAATACGGACTGCGTGGTGGAATCAATCGATCGACGACACCGTTCACAACCGGACGAATTCGATTTGGTGTATCGAAAAACAAAATATTTCCTTCGCGCCAAAATCCAGGCCGCCCCCCACTTTCTTCATTGGAGATCCATTGACGACTTTTACCGGGACTGAAAGTCAACGATGCGGGTTTATTGGGATCCCCTGGATCCGCACCAACATCGTACGCCCATACCGGATCAAAATTCAGCATTGCTCCCGAAGCAAAATCCTGAGTCAATGCATAGAATACTTTGTTGGCTTTACTCAGATTCAAAGTGAAATCGCGATCCGCTCGTTTCTTTAAAACATTTGTGGTCAGATCAGGATAGAAATCATAAAAGTTATTTCCATAGTCGTCTTCAACTTCAATGTTATTATATGAAACATCGATTCCGTTCAGATTCTTAAAGATAATTCTTTCCGCCAGGTTTTGGTCAATGGAATCATCCAGCTGTCTTGTTAATTCAGTTTGCTCTTTCGCCATTTGAACTTGAACCGCGACCACGGTTAAAACAACAAATGCCGAAAGGCCCAGACCCACGACAAGTTCAACAAGAGTGATACCTTTTTGATTGTGAATCATCATTTTGCACTCACCACGAAAGTATAGTCCCGAAACTTCTCCGGCGCCCAACTGCTGTGGGTCATTCTTAAGGTGACTAAATAAAGACCGCGATAGATTTCATAGGGCTGAATAATGTATCCGTAACTACCGCGACACTTATCGCAATTCCCTCTCTCGGCCACCATTCCCACATCCCAAAGCATGGGCAAATTTTCCGGTGGAAGAAAATCATCGATCTTAGCCTGTTCGTAATTGAAATTAACCTGATAGTCCTGAACACCCGCTTTGATATTTTCCGCTATATCGGAAACCTGACGATCCGTCGCGGAAGACATTAAGCTTGCTTTGGAGGTATTTCGCAATGAGACCATTCCACCCGCGAAAGTAAGACCAATCACAGAGATCAACCCTAAAGCCACAAGTGCTTCAACTATAGTTTGCCCTTGAATGTTGCCAAAAATATTCTTCTTAATCATAGTCCTTGTCCTTCGCGGGCTTGCTCGATCACGAAATAGTGGTAAAGGCGTCGTTTACAATTCGGCACCGTTTGCGTGGCGCCGACGGGAATACCACAATCCGGATCAACGGCCGTCCACTGAAATGGATTGGCCCGAGCTCGCAGACTGATCACGTTGCACGACATACGATCTGCGGTTTCTTGAATGGAGGGCATCGGATGCCAAATCGGCGAAGGCAGCTGATCGCATTTTTTAAGATTTCCAGGATCCGACAACGGATACAAAACACCACGGTCGCGCAGTTCCTGTGTGGCTTGTGGATAGTAGATGCTACTCCAAGTGATCCCTGTACGAATTGCCTGTTCATCAATCTTCAGGGATTTTGCAATAATAAAGGTCCCCACGATGCGCAGTGGTTTTGTACGACCGCCCATGATCGTTAAGTTTTCACACGTATAAAATCCTGAAACAAAACTTGAACCCGGTTTAATCACACAGTTCTTAATGATCGATTTGACATAGAAGTCCTCATCATCAGAATCCCAGATTCTGTCGGCCGCTGCGTATTCAACCTTGGCAGTCGTTGTGACATCACCGGCAAAATTCCAGGAATTTCTGGTTGAGGCCGAAAAGCTTGCCCCCCAGTTGGCGGCGCCAAAAGATTGAGAATTGATCATGTTGTAGTACTCTTCGCACTTGGCGGCCAGATCGGCACTCTCCTCGTCATCTGTTCCCGTTCCAACGCCTGCAGTGGTGGTAAGCACTGTGGGTCGTGTTATTTCACCCGAAGAACTGATTCCGAAATTCAAATAACCCTGCAAGTGATCCGCAGGAGTCGATGCGCGAATAGGTTTACTGTTAAAGTAAGTACCATCGTAGGCTTTGAACTTAACCGACAGCACATTGATTCTATTTCCATGGGAGTCTATCAGATTCTGACCATTTTTAATGGTTACCTGCAGATCAACCCGATCTTTATAGGTTTTTCCAGTCCAACTTTTTGCGTTGTCCATGTCGACTTTAATTTCCGGCTGATTCTCCTTGATCTCTTTATAACGATCCACTGCCTTCTGGGCACTCTGCACATCAGACTCAGCCTCGCTCTTGGCTTTAGCACTGGCCTTGCCCTCTTCGTCTTCTTTTTTGGCAATATCAGAAATCAGTTTATTCAATTCGTTTTTCAAAAGTTGTATTTTATCTTCCAGCTCCTGAATTTTTACCGGATCCTGATAAGGTGAATCGGCTGCAGGAGTTGGCAACACTGTTGGAGAGGGTGAGGGTGACACTGTTGGCGAAGGCGATGCCTGCGGCGTTCCCGTCGGTGATGGTGAAGCTGTCGGATCTGGTGAAACCGTGGGAGAGACTGTTGGTGAAGGTGACGGAGTTGCCACAACCACGGGCTGAACGGTTTTTTCCTTCTCAAGCTTTAACGCATCTTCAGCATTTTTTAGCTCTATTTCCTTGGCCGCTTTTTTGTTTTTTAAATCTGTCAGAGCTGCGCTGGGCTGTCCTGCAGAATCGACAATCTTTTTATAGTCATCCTGGGCCTTGCTTAACGCTGACGCGAGATTTGATTCAAGTGCAGGATTCAGAGTTGGCAACTTCACTGTTATAAAAGCATCGCGAACCAAATCCACAATGACTTTTTTATTTTCAGCATCTTGACCGTAAGTGACTTCAATAGAAGCAATGGCACCCGTTTCTTTACCTTTATTATCAACAGCCACACTTCCTGAACTCCAATCACCGTTCGTCACGTAACCAGGCAAAGGATTTTTCTGGGCATAAAACGTGTTATAGTTAGTCAGAGTCAGGCGATAGTTTGTGTAATAGCCGTCTTCATCAGGTGGATCTTTATCCTCATTCTTTTTTGTCGCCTTTAAGTCAGAGGCTTCCATGAATTCGAATTTGGTACTTTTTTGATTTAAATCCGCGCAAAGCTTATTCAAATCAAACTCATCACCATTGGACCCGCTCGAACGACCCGACAACACATCCAGTCCCAAGTCGCGCATCCCATCGTTCTCAATGCCCTTTAAGAATCCTCCGAATACGCGGGAGTCCGACCAATAGCGATCGGCCACCCCACCCTGTGTGACGGGTGCATACTGAGTATCATCGGGCCTAAGAATCCAGCCATTACCCATATACACCCGGTCTGCGAAGGTCACACCCGCGTAAGCAGATTTCCCCTGAGCCCCACCATCATTCGGCAGGTTAATATTACCATTAACAAAAACGGGACTGGTGAAAACCAATCCCTGACTTTCACCCAGAGCACCTTTGCTGTTAAATTTATGAAAGTACACGGCACCTTTATCATCTGCAGGTGGCGTCTCGTTCCACTCCTTATCCATGCGCAAATTACCGGGCAACACCAAGGCAAAGGAACCTATTTCACGAGGATAAACCGCCAACTGAGAACGCACCGTAAGTGGAGCCCGCCCGACTTGAATCACATTCCCTGCATTGTCCAAAAGAGACACTTGCGCTTGAATATAGACTTCTCGTCCAGCTTTAGGGAGATAGCCCGCATTCGATGGACGAGTCAGCAGCACGCTCATGGATGATACCGGCACCACCGTATTCGTGATTTCATTAAGGACATTTTTCAGAGAGTTGACCACCGGAAACAAAGGATGTGCTGAGGACACCGGGAACTTCAGCGACAATTCAATTTTATCCAAACGCAGCTTCTCGAGATCCGGGTCATGAGGACCAATATTGGTACCCGCGATCGCCATCGCCTGCAACGACTGCAACTGTTCATCCGACATCACCAGACGCTCGACATTCCCGGCATGTTTCCAGTCACAACTGGTGGTGTTTTGCAAAAGCGTGACATTTTCAAAGCAATATTTTTGGCGGATACCAAAGACCACGTAATCCAAGGCACTGTTGACAGCGAACTTCAGGTTCACCGTATTCTTGGTCTTAACCACTTGCTTGCGCTGTCCAATGACGTATGTTGAAAGGTAATAGAAGCTGATGCTCATCACCACCATCGCGGCGAGAACCAGCAATATCGCATTGCCTTTATTATTTGGATTTTTATTAAACATACCAGTGGCCCCTATATGTGAGTACTTATCGGGGCTGGTATCAAAAAGTTATATAGAGCAACTGTGGGTATCCAAGCTGTTTTGCAAATTATATTTGGGGTACACCATCAGTTCGTAAGGAGTTTCACTGAATTGTGGAAGAAAGAAACAGTTCCACTTAGGAGTGCTGCGGATCCAGACAGGAAACACCCTGTATTTCAGTCTCGACAGTCGCTTCGATGATGCCAAAGGCTTTCATTCTTTTTTTGATTTCGTTTTTAACCGCCTGCATCTCAAACAAAGTGGCTTCTTCCTTTAGCACCACATGGCCGGTGAATACGTGATTTTCACCATCCAATGACCACAAGTGAGCATGATGCACATCCACCACGTTTTCGATTTTCTTGATCTCTTCAACGACCGCTTCAACCGAAGATCCTGAAGGTGATGCCATCAAAAATACTTTTGTCGCCTCACGCAGATTTTTAAAGACGTTAAACAAGATCCACAGGGACAAAGCAATCGCCAATCCCGCATCCACTTGTGGCAGATCCCAGAACTTCATCACCAGGGCGCCAATCAACACCAGCACCCACCCCATCACATCTTCAATCATGTGCCACATCAGCATGCGCTCGTTCAATGAAGTCCCTTTGGAAACTCGCAAAGCGGCGATGCCGTTGATGGTCACGCCCAACAACGCTAGCAATAACATTCCATTGGCATGGGGTTGCTGCGGATTGATCAAACGAGGAACGGCCTCCACCAAAATGAAAACAGAGCCCACGATCAAAATCATTCCGGTGATCACCGCCCCCAAAACTGAGAAACGTCGGTAGCCGTAGGAAAAATTCTGATCACTGGATTTGTGAGAAAGTTTCTCCATGAAAATCGCAATAATCATAGCCAGCGCATCACCGAAATCATGAAGAGCATCACTCATGATTGCGACGGAGTTTGTCAGATAGCCGCCCACCAGTTCCACCAGGGCAAAGCCCAGGTTCAGAACAAAGGCAAACCGCATGCGCCCTATGACTCCACCGTGGCTGTGATGATGGTGATGACCGTGACTATGACTGTGATGATGATGGTGTCCGTTACTCATGCTGTCCATTACAGCCGTTTATTGACCGAGTTTCAAGCTCATGATAGCCCTTTGCACATGATGACACGCGCTCAATACAAGAAATTTGCATTTGGACTTTTGATTTACACAATCCTGGTCATTTTATGGGGTGCGTGGGTGCGAATTTCCCACTCAGGAGACGGCTGCGGCGACACTTGGCCACTGTGCAACGGCCAACTGATTCCTGAAGCGCAACGCGGTAAAACATGGGTGGAGTATGGACATCGCCTGATGTCAGGAATCTACGGCTTTGTCGTGATTTATTTTTACTGGGCGGCTCGCAAAGTCTATCCCGTGGGTCACTTCGCCCGCAAAGCCGCACTGGCGACATTGGTGTTCATGATCACAGAAGCCCTGCTTGGTGCAAAACTTGTATTGTTTGGTCTGGTTACAACCAACGACACTCCTTATCGCGCCTTCATCATGGCTCTGCATCAGATCAATTCGTTCATTCTAACCGGCTCCGTGGCATTGGCATTTGCTGCCGCAACATTGAGCGACACCACGCCGGCTCCCATGCCGGGCTATCGTAAATTTAAATATCTCCCGTTGATCATTGTGCTCTTGGGTATCACCGGAGCCTGGGCTTCACTCTCAAACTCTTTGTTTCCAACTGATAATTTGTTTGAAGGCTTTATGGCTGACCTCTCCACCGATTCTCACTTCCTGGTGCGCCTGCGCGGCCTGCATCCTTTGTTAGCCGTTCTTGGTGCCGGCAGTCTGGCACTGTTTTTCTGGCTGAAGTCCCAATCCGCGTCGCACCCTTTGGTGCAAAAAAAATCCGCTCAGATGAGCGGTATCCTGATCCTGGGAATTTTATTTGGAATTGGGACTTTGGTATTTCATGCCCCGACGTGGATGAAAGTCACTCACCTGTGTCTGGCCCATGTTATCTGGGTGACCTTGCTGCAATGGGTGTTTTTTATGCGAAACGCCGGCAAGGCTCCGGCTTAAGTAGTCAGCTCATTGGATTCGGTGAGACGGTGGAGAAAATCCACCTTCTCGTTGATGTCGTTAATTTCCAGCACCATCTGCTGCAGATCATAGTCTCTGACCATATAAGAAGCAAAAGACCCCACGACTTCTTCGGGCAAATTCATATTTCTTAAAAACATGTCGCGCTGTGCGGGATCTGGAATATGGGTGTGAATCCAGCGTATCAGAACTTTATGCAGCCCCTGAAGGCGCACCAAATGCTGTGGATCCACCAAAGTTTGCTCGGGTATAATATCGGCCTCACAAACAATGTAGGGCGTCTTGTGGTCAACTGTATGTTTCAAACGTAACTTGCCTTGCCCCTGCAAAAAGACCAGAAGAGTTCCGTTCACTCGCTCTTCGATAATCTGAGCATAGCCGTAGCCTGCGATTTCACGCACGAACGGCACGGGCTCACCCGGAGACACCGGCCCCACTTTGGAAGGGTCTTCAATAAAGCCCATGGCAATAGGCTTATTGTGAGCTACGGCGTTCTTCACCATAGTCAAATAGCGAGGTTCAAAGATATTCAGGGGCTTTGTTGTATGTGGAAACAATGTCACGTTGACTAACGGAAACAGAAATACTTCCATAGCTAAGGACCCCCACAGCTTGTTTATGTATTATAATGATTGTAACCTAGGATTGCTATGGAAAATGTCGATGCTAAAATGAGAAATGTGGTCTTTTTCGATGGAGTCTGCCACCTTTGTAATGGCTTTGTCGACGCCGTGATCTCTCGCGATCCGAATCATTATTTTTTATTTGCCCCACTTCAAGGCACCACTGCAGAAAGTCTTTTGCCAGCCCAGGACCGTGAGTCTCTGGACACTGTGGTTTACTACGAGTCAGGTCGCATTTACCATCGTTCTGCAGCTGTACTTAAAATTCTTTCTGGACTGGGTGGCGTCTACAATGTGTCTCGACTGGGTTGGATCATTCCAGGATTTATTCGGGACTCACTTTATAAAATGGTTGCAAAAAACCGCTATACTTGGTTCGGTCACCGCGACTTTTGCCGCCTGCCGACAGCTCAGGAACGAAGCTATTTACTGCCTTGAAGCACCTTTACAAAAGGACGATCCGCCGCCGACAAGTCCTCGGTCACAATCTCCGCGGCTTTCAACCATTTCAATGCATCATGCTCACTTAACGTGAGCTGACTATCGGTGGTCGTTGCCTCATAGACTCTTAAGCGAATGGTCTTGGAGGGATAGTCAAAATCCAACTCCCCGACCAAGTCACCCACGGAGATCTGAATCCCCAGCTCCTCATCAATCTCCCGTCGCAAAGCCTGCTCCGGAGATTCACCCGGCTCCACTTTACCTCCGGGGAACTCCCAAAAGCCCGCACCGCTTTGACCGGGCCCTCGACGCACCAGCAAAATGCGCATTTCCGAGTCATCCTTTTTGCGAATGACCGCCGCCACAACCAAAACCGGCTTTTTAAGATCTGCCATGAAACTCTCCTCCGAGGTGGACTCAGCATAAATCAGAATTCGCCCTTCCTTAAACGAAAAATGGTGCTATGATGAATCTTTATGATTGATACACAGAATTCCTATTTCATCATCTTGATCAGCGGCGTGGCTTTGTTCCTGTACGGCATGAGCTTGACCAGTTCTTCCCTTGAAAAACTGATGGCCGGTAAAATCACCCATCTTCTGAATCACCTTTCGCAAAACAAGCTGCTTTCCATTTTAACGGGCGTGGGGCTTACAACTCTGATGCAAAGTTCAGGAGCGGCGACTTCGATGCTGGTAGGCCTCGGCTCTGCCCGTGTTATCAATCTTCGCCAAGTGATGGGTGTGATCATCGGAACTGCGATCGGTACAACGATCACGGTTCAACTGATCTCGTTTGACCTGACCCAATATGCGCTGCCTTTGTTTGCTATTTCTTTTGCGTTTTATTTTAAATCCAAAAAGACCGTATTCAAAAACCTATCCCTGGTCATGATGGGCTTTGGCTTGTTGTTCCTGGGACTGAAACTGGTTTCCACATCTTCACATCACTTTGCCGAAAACCCGATGTTGACGGAGTTCTTTCAAAGTGTCCGTGATAATCCTGGATACTCTTTGCTGATTTCCATCGTCTTTTGCGCTTTTGTACAAAGTTCGGCGATCACCATTGGTCTGGCGATGAGTTTGGCAGCAGTTAAAGCGATCACTTTTTACGATGCCATGATCTGGGTATACGGTGCCAACATTGGAACGACTTCGGTGGCCTTGATCTCGGCCGCTGGTGGAAATTACATCGGACGCCAAGTGGCCTGGGCGCATTTCTTCTATAAAACCATCAGTGTTGTGATCTTCTATCCATTCACGCAGATATTCATCGACTTCCTGATGACCTTTGATACGACGGTGGCGCGATCCATCGCCAATGCCCATTTAATTTTCAATGTCATTTCTGCCATCATCTTCTATCCATTCATCGATAAAGGTGCCCAGTGGATTGAAAAGATGTTCCCGAAGGCGGCTTCCGAGGAGTTTGGCACCGAGTTCGTGAACATGAACAATTACCAAAGCTCCGCCCTAGCGGTGTCCTACGCAAATCGCGAAATCATGCGCACGGCCGACATCGTACTGGGTATGATCAAGGACTCCATCAAACTCTTTGAAACCAATGATCCCAAAGTCTTTGATTCCATCAAGGATCGCGATAACAAGGTGGACTTCCTGTACCGCGAAACCAAAATGTTCCTTTTGGATCATGCCAATAAATCCAGCACAGTCGTACATCAAAATATCATGAACATGATCATGTTCCTGTCTGATGCGGAACGTGCGGCGGATGCCATCGACATCAACATCCTGGCGTTGGCGATCAAAAAGAACGCCTTGAAGCTTGAGTTCTCCGGCGAAGGCTGGGCCGAGATTCGCGAGATGCACGAGCAAGTGGTGAAGGTTTCTGCCATGGCTATCAATGCCTATCAAAACCGTGAGCTTTGCGAAGAGGCCATTCAACTGAAACGGGATCTCGCGAAATTGGAAATCTCCCTCAGAGAGAATCACATTAGTCGCTTGAACCGTGGTTTAAATACGTCCATCAACACCAGCTCCATCCATTTGGATTTGCTGAGTGAGTACCGCCGCATTGCCAGCTTGCTGTGCAATCACGCCTACAACCAAAGGACTCATAAATAATGCTTCAGTATGTAAGCCCTCTCGTGCTGCTATTGATCTCAAATGTCTTTATGACCTTTGCTTGGTACGGACATTTAAAAAACTTCAAAAGCTCAGCACTGTGGATTGTGATCCTGGGAAGCTGGGCCATTGCATTGTTTGAGTACATCTTTCAAGTGCCCGCGAATCGCCTGGGCTCTGAAGTCTACACACTGCCACAGCTTAAGATCATTCAGGAAGTCATCACCATGGTGGTCTTTGCCGGGTTTTCTTATTGGTATATGGGACAGCCTTTAAAGCTGGATTACCTGTGGGCCTCCCTGTGCCTGGTCGGCGCGGTCTACTTTCTATTCAGATAAGCTACGCGCGGGTGGATAAAAAATCCCACATCGGGACAGTGGTCCAGTCATCTGGTTTTTAGTCTCATTCCAATATACAATAGTAATATGAAGTTCATCCTGATTTTGGAAGACGACGAGAGAACCAGTCAGGATCTATATGACAGCCTAAAAAGTATAGATCCTCAGCTCTCTATTCGCTTTTTCAAGGATCTGGCTTCATTTCATGAATTCCTTAAGATCGCGATGGTTGAGGGCCCAAAAGCCCTGGCAAACGCTGGCCACAAACACCCCTCTGACCTCTCTGACACTCCAGAACCCACAGTCGCAGACGAACTGCGTCTGGTAATTGCCAAGAACGAATTCCTGGGCACCCAAAACATGGGATTGGTACGCAGAGCCCGCGACTTCTTTATTCGCAAAAAAATGTGCTCAGAACACGAACCCACGGCCCTGATCCTGACCGCCTTCGATAATCCCGATTTTGATATCAAATTGGCCGAGGAGCGCATCATCAATAACGTGCTCTACAAGCCCTTTGATAAATTGATCGTCAAAGAGCATCTGCAATACGCCCTCACCGGACATCATCCTGTGACCAGCACAACACTGACGGCGGCGAAAATTTCAGCCACTATTGAGATGCTTAAGGACATTCAGTTTCAATCCCTGTCTGAAATCGGCTTCACCAGTCTGAATAATCACGAAATTAAGATTGGCGCGATCACCAAGTACTACAGTGATTCATTCTCATCAGACAGCAAGAAAAGTATTATCGCGGTCTGTGTGGCCTGCAAGGAGATATCCATTAAGGAATTTCTTTGCACATTCCAATTCGTCGCCGCCGATCCTGCGCAAATCACAAAGATCCGCCGCGACATCATCCAGAACAAAGAGCACAAAACCATTGAACTGCAGACGCCCAAAGGCAACACAAAAACCAGCATCATCCTTTTGAATGACGATGAGACTTTGGATATTGAATTCAAAACCATGCTGAATCAACGCTTCCAGAATGTGGAGGTCTTCAGCTATAAAAGCCAGGGACAACTGCTTTCAGACCTGCAGGATCTGGACAGCAAAGATCGCCAGAATCCCGCAATCAATCCAGACCTTGTCATCGTGAATTATCACATGCTGGATGTTGAAAAGGAAAAAACCTGGCAGTCCCTGGTTGAAAAGATGCAGGCCCGGGGCAAAAAACACAGTGTGGAGTGGAAAGGCACTCCGCAGTTGATCATTCTTTCCAGAACCAAGATCGCTCCGCCGGAGGTTATGGACATGAGCCACTGGTGCAAAGACATTTTCTTTGCACCGCTGGATAAACCTTATATCGCTAAAAAACTAATCACGAATTTCGCGATCACCACGGTTGAACCCACGTCCTTACCCTATATCAAAGGTGTCATCCCTGCCAAGGTTGCAAACCCCGTAGAGATCACGCAGATTTCCGAGGCCGGACTTGTGATGAAGTATCACCGCGCCATTTCCACCGGGGCCTTCCGCGAATTTATCTTGTGGCGGGTGCAGGAACACCAGACGCCTGAAATCATCGCGACCGTGAATTACTCCGAGGAAAACAAAGCATCTGAGGGGTATTTAAACCACTTCGTGTTCTTTGGAATGAAAGACGGATTTTTAAAACACATCCGACTTTGGTTAGTGGATGCCCACATCAAATCGAAGGAAAAAGACTCCGCCTAATCAGGCTGTGCAGTCCTGTATCATTCAGAGACATTCTGATTTCGCCTGACTCACCATTAGTCAGTCTAAACAATAATGAATCAAGTTTCGGCGAAATAATCCGAAAAATTATTCATGAAAACAACTTTGATTTCAATAACATCTCTTCTTTTGATGACTGCTTCATTGACTGCCCACGCAGATTGGATGAGCGAGCAGGAAGCGAATTTCACCATCATCAATTCAACAGACACAGTCACTGTGGATAAGAATGGACTTTCAGAAAGCGTGATGGAATCAGAGCTGCAAGTACTTAACGAAAAAGGTCGTAACGAGCTGGTGTTGCAGACCATTCCTTTTGTTCCTGATGCCGCCACTGTTACTTTTATCAAAGCCTCCACACTGACTGAGGGTGTGGAATCCCAGGTGAATGCCAAAGACGTTACGATTCGTGCCGCCAAAGGACCCGTTCAGGGCCTCAGCCATTTGCGCGAGATGGTAATACCATTTAACAATCTGAAAATCGGCTCCGTCACCAAATACTCAGTTAAAATCAAATACAAAAAAAATGTTCATACGGGACTGTTTAATCAATCCTATGTGATCGGACTTCACGCTCCGGAAAAAGCCGGCAAGGCCAAAATCAAATCCCTTCTTCCCTTGTATTGGCACGTGAACGATCCGTGGAATGTACTCACGAAAAAAGAAAGCCGCGAAGGCGAATACTACGTATTTGAGTTTGAACAGGTTAAACCCCTCTTCAAGGTACCCAAAGAACCCCTGGCAATTTTAAACAGGGATCTGGTTTCGCGCGTGGACATCTCAACCATGAATGACTGGAATAACTTTGTCGCTCCGCTGGCAAAAAAGTACGAAGCCATTCTGGCGGTTAAATCCCTGCCCGCGCCATTTACCCGCATCGTGACCAAAGCAAAAAAAGGCAAAACAACGGCAGAGAAGATCGACATCGTCACTTCTGAGTTATCGAATATCATGACTTATTCCGGCAACTGGACAAGCCTTGAAAAAATGGTGATAGCCCAGCCGTTAAAAGATATCTCCAGAACCAAAACCGGCGATTGTAAGGACTTTTCCCTGGCGACAACAGCAATGTTAAGAGCCTTGGGGATCGACGCCAGGGTCGCTCTTGTTCGCAGAACTTCCATCCAGGAAGCAAGCCGCATCACCATGGATGCGACCGCTCCGAATCTGGTTATGGCCGAGCGCTTTAATCACGCGATTGTGAAAGTGACTGAAGGTGACAAGATTTACTGGGTGGATCCAACGAATATCGTCAGCAACTCTGACTTTGTTTTCTCTGATATCGCAGGCTCCAAGGCATTGGAAGTAAGCCTTGCCGCAAAGGACCTAGAAACTGTTCCTCACCCCACTGCTGCACAATCCCGCCTGACTTTTGATAAGACCATCAAAATCAACATGGACCGCAGCAGCGACACCATCACAAACTTTGAGGCTCTGGGCGACTATGCCAAATATATCTCCGAAGCTTCTTTTGCAACAAGCGAAGACTCAGCCAAGAAAACATTGATGACTTATCTTCGTAACGACAGCAAAAATGCCAAAGGTATCTACGAAGGAATTAACTTCCGCAATCGTATTGCCAGCTCCATCACGGGCACACAAAAAACCATCGGCGAGGAAATCGTCAAATGGGAAGATCAAAAACTTCTCTTGAACCTGGGCTTCCCCTTATCCGCTTTGACGCCAATGGCTCTGAATGGCTATCGTGTCACCCCGGCCACTTTGATTGGAAGATTTTCTGAATCCACTGTGACTCACATCACGGGCTATGACTTTGTCGGCTATGAGCTGGGCTGCAATATTTTGACCCCATGGTATAAAATCACCCGCGACTTCATCAAAGAAGACAAAGGTTTTAAAGTCGTCGACGAAGTCACCTTTGAACAGGTGCAGGTCTCTGCAGATGATCTGAATTCAGAAAAATTCCAATACATGCTGGGCTCGTTGGCTGACTGTATGGAAAGCAGTATTGTGAAAATAACGCCGCTGGCGCCGGCCGAGACCCTGCAAGGTCGTCTTGATAAATACACAGTCCAAATAGCTGAAGACAAAATGGCTGTGGGTGGACCCAAATCCATTGATGGTGCCCGCGAGGCCTATCACATTGCCGGACAGATTTTATCAAAAGAACCTGAAAACAAAGAGGCTCTATTAATTCGCGCACGCGCAGTACGCCGAGTGAATTACTTTAACAATAGCATCGACAGTTCGGAATACCTGAACGAGTCCGCAAAAATTCTGGACGCCCTTGAAGTTCGCTACCCGCAAGACCCCAAAGTCCTGCAACAAAAAACCTGGGTGGCGGTTTATCGCAATGATAAAGAGAAAATCTCCGGGCTTTTCAACCAGGCGTACAAAACGTCTCAGAAGGACTATGAGTTGTACAAACTGGGTGGCCGCGTTTTGGAAGACATGAAACAAACCCAGGCTGCCATTGGCTCTTATACGAAGGCCTTCGAACTTGCTAAAAACCCAAGAGACAAAGCCACTGTGGCCGAGTCATTGGGCCACTTACTGATCACCAACAATCAAATTGAAAACGGCATCGGCTACTACAAGTACGCGATCAAAGCAGATCCCGGCAATGCCTGGCTTGCGGGTAATTTTGCATCTTTGATTCAGCATTATGGCCGCTGGGATGATGCCATCACCGTGGGCGAAGAAGTCGTAAAATCCAATCCTTATGGCATGGCCAAAACAACTCTTGCCAAAGCCTATGCAGGAAAAGCCAACACGATTATGGCCGCCCCCGTGAACAATCCTTTGGATCAGGCCAAGAACCTGGATGCCTCTGAAAAACTATATTCCAAAGGCCTTACCCACGTCCCGAACAACGAGGAATGTCTTTTGGGGCTTTCCAAAATTTATCACATCCGCGCTAATATTGATTTAAATCCAATGACGGCACAAAAATCCTTGCGCTATCTGGATAAGGCTTTGGAAAGTAAAAAGATCTCTGTGGAGCGCGTTGCGCACATGAAGAAAAATCTTTTGATGATTGCTGATGGAAAGAAACCCACTCCAAATAGCTCAGGCACCACTGAATTTGCAACCGAGGTGATACCATCTGAGAGTCCGATTGTGGTCACTGTCCCACCGAACCAAAGAGTCCCTGCAGCTGCACCGCAAACCCCACCACCCGTGGTGGCGCCAGCAGCAGCCGCCAAATAGTTACGCAGGTAAATCAGTCTAACTTCTTGCTCTTTAAGAGCAGGGAGTTACTGACAACTGAAACTGAACTCATCGCCATAGCGGCACCGGCGATGACTGGATTTAGCAAACCCAATGCCGCAAGCGGAATTCCCAGCGTATTATAGAAAAATGCAAAGAAAAGATTCTGACGAATTTTCTTAAGCGTCACCCTAGAAAGCTGTATTGCCTGAGCGACGGACTGCAAATCATTATGCATCAATGTCACATCCGCGGTCTCGATGGCAATATCAGTCCCCGACGACATTGAAAAACTCACATCCGCCATCGCAAGGGCCGGCGCATCGTTGATACCATCACCCACCATGGCCACCGTTTGTTTTTTCCTTTTCAAGGTCACAATGACATTTGCTTTGTCAGAAGGTCTTACACCCGCTTTAAAATCCAGAATACCCGTCTGACGGGCAATCTCCTTGGCGGTCCCCTGGTTATCACCTGTTAGCATCATGATCTGCACACCCAAAGCTTGAAGATCCGAGATGGCTTTTTTTGAGCTCTCGCGAATTCGATCCGCAACAGCCACATACCCCATGATGCGGTCTTCGGCACCGAGCACCATCACTGTTTGACCTTGGGCTTCCAACTTTTGAATTAAATCTTGCTGTAGAAGTCCACCGGATGAAACCCAATCCGGTCGTCCCAGTTTATAGCGAATTCCCTCGATGAATCCGGCAACTCCATGCCCGCTTACAACCTCAAATTCTTGCACCGGTTTCAATTCAAGTCCACGATCCAGGGCTCCTTGAGTCACAGCGTGAGCCAAGGGATGAGAGGATCCATTCTCCAAACTCGCAGCCAGGATCAATACTTGATGTTCATTAAACGAAGAAACACCATGCACTTCTGTAACAACGGGTTTTCCCTCGGTAATGGTGCCCGTTTTGTCGAGCACCACGACGTTGATTTTTTCAGCCAGCTCCAGTGCGCGAGCGTCTTTAAATAGAATCCCCAGCCCCGCTGCCCGCCCTATCCCAACAACCACCGCTGTAGGGGTCGCCAGTCCCAATGCACAGGGACAGGAAATAACCAGAACGGAGACAGAGGCAACAAAGGCCGCCTGCAAATCCTGCACAAAAAACCAAGTCCCCAGGAAAGTTAAAACACTGATAACCACCACGACAGGTACGAAAACGCGGGAAATTCGATCTGCCAAACGCTGAATGGGCGCTTTGGATCCCTGAGCTGCAGTGACGATTTTAATTATCTGGGCCAGTTGGGTTTTAGAACCCACACTGGTCGCTTTGATTTGTAAAGAGCCTTGTTGATTCAATGTGGCTGCATAGACTTGACTGTCCATATTCTTTTCCACTGGCAAACTCTCGCCGGTCAACATGGATTCATCCACCGACGAATTTCCCGCTACTACAACTCCATCAACTGGAATGGCTTCGCCATTTTTTACCAGGACCTTTTCACCCGTAGTCACCTCAGAGATGGCAATAGAAACCCAAACGCCGTCCCGTTCTACCAAGGCCATCTTGGGCTGCAGTCTGATCAGACTCTCCACGGCTTCAGAAGTTTTCCCTTTGGCTCTGGATTCCATCAACTTGCCCAGAAGAATCAATGTAATGATAGTTGTACTTGCCTCAAAATAGACATGCTGTTCGCGCCATTTCATTACTGTTACGACAGCACTCAATACAAAGGCCATGGTCGTCCCAAGTGCGATCAAAACATCCATATTGGCACTTTTGGCTTTAAATGCGTGGAATGAACCCACGTAAAATCTCCATCCAATCCAAAACTGCACCGGCGTTGCCAGCAGCAGCTGCAACCAGCGGGGGATCAGCTCGTGATCATGACGAACAAACATCATGATCATTTCCACGATAAACGGCGCCGTTAATATTGCCGAAATAACAAAATGCCGCAGATCCCGACGATATTCGGCCGCGGCAATTTCTTTTACCTTTTGAACATCAATCTCGGAATTAATCTCAAAAGCCTGGTAGCCCAGATTTTGAATGGTTTTTATCAAGGCCTCCGGAGTGGTTGCTCCGGGAGAAAATTCGACGTGCGCTTTTTCCGTAGCAAAGTTAACGGTGGCCTGCACCTCGGGAAGCTCATTAAGTGCTTTCTCAATTTTGCCGGCACAATTCACACAGGACATACCTATAAGTTGTAATTCCATATTTCACCCTGGCATCATTCGGCGCCTCACCCCTTATTAGGACACAGAGAACCTTTTTGTGACAAATAAACTGCACCCGATATGTGGTGATAAATATGCTCTCTCGCAGTCTGGACCCCGGACCTCCATTGATTCATATGTTATTTATTCGCTATTTAATCTCTCATGGCACTTACTATGAGGCTTTAGAACTATGTCTCAACACTCTGTTCGCCATTACAAATGCCCCCATTGTGGGAGCCCTGACTTCGTGGGAAGGGGACTCTTTTATAAGCGCTCCACTAAAACCTACATTCCTCGCTACAACTGTAAGATATCGGGCCCTGGCGAAGCACGATGCTGTGCCGAACGGAGCGCCAGCAAAGCCCAGTCTCCTCACGCAAATCTTCGTGCAATAACCACACTAATGGATCAGTTCCTATGGAACTTAAACTGCACCCGATATGTGGTGATAAATATGCTCTCTCGCAGTCTGGACCCCGGACCTCCATTGATTCATATGTTATTTATTCGCTATTTAATCTCTCATGGCACTTGCTATGAGGCTTTAGAACTATGTCTCAACACTCTGTTCGCCATTACAAATGCCCCCATTGTGGGAGTCCTGACTTCGTTGGAAGGGGACTCTTCTATAAGCGCTCCACTAAAACCTACATTCCTCGATACAACTGTAAGATATGCAAAAGGTCGTTCTCAACCAGAACGACATCCTCCACTTTTAAACAAAAGCGTACGGATTTAAATTACCCGATCGCCAATCTCTATACTTCAGGTGTGGCCTTAAGACAGATCGCCAGAATCTTGGATTGCAACTATAAAACTGTGTTTAAGAAATTTATTTGGATGGGATTAAGAGCCAAAAACTCTCATCACCAGCAGGATTTAACTTCTGAGACCCTATTGTTTGATGAATCTGAAACCATTGAGCACACCAAGCTTAAACCCCTGACTATCGCAGTAGCAGTCAATGAACACTATAAAATCCTTGGTATCAAAGTAGGTACTATCCCAGCTAAAGGGAAAATCGCATCCATATCGCGTAGAAAATACGGGTATCGGGAAAACCAATCCCTCTCGAAAACCACTGAACTTCTCTCTGACATAAGCTCTCAGATTTCCCAACCTTTTAAACTCATCAAATCTGATGCAAAACCCTCTTACAAGAATGTCGTAAAGACCCTATTCCCTGAGAGCTCCTACCAGCAGTTTATTGCAGAAGATCACAAAGAAAAACGCCGAGAACAAAAAATACCTTAAAACCGAAAAACATGTTTTCGATCCTCTTTTTGAGGTGAATCACATCTGCGCAAGACTCCGCGATCACATCAAGCGCTTAGCAAGAAGAAGCTGGTGCACAACCAAGCGCAAAGAAAATCTTGAACTAAATCTCTATCTCTACATTGCGGTAAAGAACGGGTACGAATTCCTGTAGTCTTATTGACTACTGAATTTGATTTGCTAGCCAGAGAGAGGCCTCCAGGGGCGCAATGCGCGAACCGCCGAAAGCGGGTCTTGGCAAGACACGATACTGGGCCGAACGGAGCGCCAGCAAAGCCCAGTCTCCTCACGCAAATCTTCGTGCAATAACCACACTAATGGATCAGTTCCTATGGAACTGGTCGGACTTTTTGAGTGGCGATTGTAATGGACTGGAACTCTTTTGTGAATAATGACATCAAGTGATGAGCTGTCTCTCGAGGATCCAGTTTAAAATCCCCCAGACACGCAGTTTTCACCGGGGTGCCTTCATTGGTCACATTCATTGCAAAGTGAACCATTGTTGAAACCGGTGATTTCGTGGCGATACTGATGGAAAGCTTGCGATCCCCCCAGTAAATATCATCGCCATCGCGAATCAAGGTATCGGACTTAAGATGAGTGCCGGCATGAGCCTGGATATAGTCGCGTGCGATGGCAGCAAACAATCTTTGCAAAGCCACACCGCTAAACAGGTCACGATCAAATACTTCAATGATAAAGTGAAGCATCTCGTCGCCTGCGATCACCGCATTGGCCAGCAAATCCTCTCCGTCCACCATGTGGGCCGCCGGAATATCACACTTACCAACCCAGGAAACAATGGATGGCCCCAGCTTCCCGTGATCCAGATATGCAAATAGCGAATGAAGCTGACTGCCGTCGTAGGCGAATTTCTTTTCGATAAAATGCATTTCCATAACTTACCCCTTAAACAAACTTTTCACATCTACCTTGGCGGAAGCAAAGGCACGTTTGGCGCGCTGACAGGATTCACACTGCCCACACCATTCCTCTCCGGCAAAATAACAGGGCCAAGTCAGCTCCCATGGAACGTCCAGTCCCTGCCCCAATAGAACAATGGCTGGTTTGTTCAAATGAGCCGTGTAACAACCCACGGTCACTTTGTTTGAAGTCGAATATGAAAGCGCGTGAGTTGCAGCTTTTAGGAAGTCCACGGAATTATCCGGGAATGTCGCTGCTTCTTCAGCATTGAATCCTGGAATGACAGAGTCCGCGCCCAACGCTTCCGCGTAGGCTGCCGCAATATTCAGAAAAATCCCATTGCGATTTGGCACCCACACGGATTTGGCTGTTTCGCCGGATTTTTCCAGATTATCAATTTCTACGTCTTTACCCGTGGGAACCTCTTGATCCTCCACCAGCAAAGAAGATTTATTGAACTCCTTAAACCACGTCACATCCAGTACCTTATGGGGCACATTCAGAAACTTTGCGATTTTTGCGGATTGTTCGATTTCTTTTTTTGCGGCCTTCTGCCCATAGTTAAAAGTCAGGGCCAGCACCACTTCGTGGTGATGTTTAATGGCTTCAAAAATATTAACAGTCGAGTCCAAGCCCGACGACAGCAATACGACGACTTTTTTCTTTTTCTTCATGACATGGCCTTCAGATCACGAACCAGGATTTGTATGGTTTTTTGCCCAGCAAAATAATTCCACTGCAGCTCCCCCAGAATATCATAAAAACCCGGCACATTGTGCAAAGTTTCCACCTGACGAGGAGTCGGAGTAAATAACAAAGCTTCCATAGTGGCATTGCTGTCTGGATCAAACAGCTTCAAACGCAAATGTCCGCCTTTGAGTTCCCGTTTTGACAAGACTTGAATATTGGAAAAATGAATAAGCGGAATCGCAAAACCGGCACCAAACGGACCGACAAAATCATACCACTTCATAAGATTGGTACTGACTTCCGGCAAACTTGCCTGAACGTCGTAGAAAATTTCCAATGGCTTTGGTTTTTCGCGAAGATCCGAAAAGTGCGAATCCAATCGGTTCACAAATTGAGAAACTTTGTTTTCTGCGATCTCAAAACCTGCAGCCGCTGAATGCCCGCCAAAACGACTCATTAATTCGGCTGCCGTGGACATCGCCTCGACCAAACAGGCTTCCTGTCCCTGAGGCAAACGTGCAGATCCCACGATCATCCCATCGTCACCAACAGAACCCACGAAAGCTGGTTTGTTGTAGACCTGAGTCAACTTTGTAGCGATCAATCCAACCACCCCACGGTGGAAACTGGAAGAAGCCACAAAAACAAAGTCCTTATGAGGCCAGTCTTTAAGTAATTCTTGAGCTTCAGCTTCCGCATCACTTTGCAGCTGCACTCGTGTGGAATTGTTTTTCATCACCTGGCGAACCATGTCGCGGGCTTTACCTTGATCTTCCAGCAAGAAGATATCAATTGGCAAAATCCCCGACTCCATACGTGATAGAGCATTCAATTTTGGTGCGAAACGAATTGCCACATCCTGACTGGTCAAAGCGCGATCCTGCAGATCCAACTCTTCAAGTAATGCTAGAAGTCCGGCTCTTTTTGTCTCTGCCAACTTCACCAGGCCGTGCTTCACCAGGACTCGATTGTCGTCCACCAAAGGCACCATATCGGTCAAAGTCCCGATCGTGAAGTAATCCAGCACCTCTTTAAGATCCCAATTGTTTTTAGGTAGTTGCGCGTGATCATGAAAGTATCTTTTCAAACCACGCAGAAGGTAGAATGCAACTCCCGCACCACACAAATAACCTAAACCACTTTCGCAAGTTCCTTGGTTTGGATTAATAATCACATGGGCCGATGGCAACGTGTCTGCCGGTAAGTGATGATCTGTTAAAATAACATCAACACCCAACTCTCGGGCTTTGTCGATCGCTGCATGCGCAGTGATACCAACATCGACCGTGATGATCAGGGAAACACCCTGGGTTTTAAGTTCCTCGACTGCGGCCGCATGGAAACCATATCCCTCAGACAAGCGCTTCGGTTGGTAGTGCAAAACTTCGGTAAAACCCAAAGCCTGCATCCCGGTTTTTAGCAAAGCCAATCCGGAAGTTCCATCCAGGTCAAAGTCTGCATAAATGCAGATCTTTTCCTTATCAATATAAGCCTGCCCCAGGCGCTCGAGTGCTTGAGACATCCCCTTCAACAGAAGTGGATCTTTCAAATCTCCAAGTTTTGGAAACAGAAGTTTATCGACATCACCGGCTTGAGTGAAACCCCGGGCCGCAAGAAGCTTACCGATCAAGGATGGCCATTGCCCCTCGACCTTTGCGGGTGTTGCCACCTCGCCGTTTGCTTCTCTTAATTTCCACAATGGATTCACTATCACTCCGCGGGAACAAATCCCCAGTTAAAACACAAAGGCCCCTTCTCGGGGCCTTCGATTTATTAAGCCTTTTTACTAACCAATTTATCCATGTACATAACAAACGGTGCTGCCACATAGATGGAAGAGTAAGTACCGAATGCGATACCCACACAGATCGCAAACGCGATATCACCCACTGTACCGCCAGAGAACAACCACAAGCACAATGCTGAAGTGAAAACTGTTCCGGAAGTCATGAATGTACGACGAAGCATATCGTTGATCGCCTTGTTGATGATAAATTTGAAGCCTTTATCATGGTACAAGCCATCAGTTTCACGAATACGGTCGAATACGACGATCGTGTCATTCAGAGAGTAACCGATCAAAGTCAAAATCGCCGCCAGGATAGGAACGTTAACTTCCTTACCAACTGCCACGAAAATCGCCAAAGTGATTACCGCATCATGGAACAAGCAGAATACTGCGCCCGGAGCGTATTTGTAATCGAAACGAAGACCTACGTAGATCAAGATCACAAGCAAGCAATAGAAAACTGCCAGCAATCCGTTACGTTTCAACTCCGCACCCACTTGAGGTCCCACGGTGTCGACACGACGGATATCAGGGCTATGATCAGCAAACTTTGTTTCGATCATAGTTCTGATTTTAGTGATATCCTGATTTAGGATTTCATTTGTTTCTTTATCAGTTTTACCCTGTTGACCTTGGAAGCGAATGATGAATTCGTTGTTTTCGCCGATAGCTTGAACACCCACATCACCTAATTTCAAATCATCAACAGATTTACGAACCTGGTCAATCGTCACGCCTTGAGCAAATTTAACCTGGAACTCAGTACCACCTTTAAAATCGATACCGTAGTTAACGCCCTTGATCGCCAAGTAGGCCAGGGAGATTATCACCAACAAAACGGAAATACCTGTGAAAAGGTTTGTTTTACCGACGAAATCGATTTTGCCCCAAGATTCAGTTGTCGTAGTTTTTGTATTATTAGTCATTTTTGCACCAATCCTAGATGGACAACTTTTTCACGTTAAATTTGTAAATCAACTGATCCACGATAACTTTGGATACGAACACGTTCGCAAACATAGTTGTCACGATACCAATCAACAAGCTCACCGCGAAACCACGCACCGGACCTGTACCGAAGTACAAAAGAATCACAGCCGTCGCACCCGTAGTCACGTTGGAGTCGATGATCGCAGACATCGCACGGTTGTAGCCCTCTTTAATTGCGGCCTTCAAACTATGCCCCTGCGCCAGTTCTTCCTTGATACGCTCATTAATCAACACGTTCGCATCGACCGCGAAACCCACCGTCAAGGCGATAGCCGCGATACCAGGCAACGTCAAAGTTGCACCGAAAGAAGTCAATAGAGCCAATACACCCAGAACGTTCAGTCCCAAGCACACTGCGACCACACAGCCCATGCCTTTGTAGTAAACGATCATGAACAAGCAGATCAATGCGGCACCAATGTAAGCACCCATTTTAGCTTTATCGATAGAGTCCGCACCCAAAGTAGGACCCACACGGCGTTCTTCCAATTGCTCCAAAGAAGCAGGCAAAGCACCCGCACGAAGAGCTGTGGAGATCATTTTCGCTTCATCCATCATCTGGTTACGATCACGGCCACCACCCAAAGTGATTGTCGCCTGACCGCCACCAATACGCTCACGAATGCTTGGAGCAGACTTGATGATTTTATCAAGTACGATCGCCATTTGTCTGCCGGAGTTTGAACCCGTCAAGTCAGCGAACTTTGTCGCACCTGCAGAGTTGAATCGAAGGGAAACCATTGGCGCTCCGTAGTTGTCATAACCAACGCTTGCATCATCCAATGCAGAACCACCAAGATCCGTGTCTTCTTTAAGAAGATACGGAATAGAACCCGTTTCCATGGAAGTCGCGTTTGCAGACTTTTCGAAGTAGATCACAGATTTTGCCGGCAATTTGCCTTTAAGATCCGCATTCAAACGAGTCACATAGTCTGAGTACTTCATGGAATCCATTTTATAACCGCCCGCTTTTTCAGCGTCAGCGATCATCACTTGAAGCTCCTGTGGAGTTTTCTCAGTGGATACGATCATGAAATCAAGCTTTGCAGTTGTATTGATCAACTGTTTTGCTTTTTCAGCATCCGCCATACCTGGCAATTGAACCAGGATACGGTTTGTACCTTGTTGAGAGATGGAAGGCTCGGCCACACCAAACTCATCGATACGGTTACGGATTGTTTCAATCGCCTGTTGAATCACTCGATTTTTGTAGTCATTCAAATAAGCATCAAAGTAACGGTACGTAGCCGTTGTATCCGTGGAACCCACTTCTTGAAGGTCCGCTGGATGCTTTTCAGACATGTATTTTTCAACTTTGGCTTTTTCAGCCGCCGCGAAAGACAAAGTCACTTCGCCCGCCTCAGGGCGCTCGGATTTAACATCCGTCAAAGTGATGCCGTCTTTGGCTGTGTCTGTTTTAAGGGAAGCGATCAAACGAGTCGTGGACTCTTTCACCACGCCGTCTACGTCAACGCCCATTACAAGATGCAAACCACCTTGAATATCAAGACCATAGTTCATCTTTTGCTTAGATGGCCACCATGAGTTTCCAAAATTCACCACGTTTGGCATAAACCAAACGAGAGCCAAAATGATACCCACGGCCGCAGCCAGGGTTCTCCAACGAAGTCCGTCCATTATTTCTTTTCCTCTGTCGCTGTTGCTGCTTTCTGAGTTGTCGCAATTTGAGTACGAAGCATTTTAACTTTCACGCCATCCGCGATCTCAACAGTCACGAATTGGTCAGTGATGCCCTCGATACGACCCAAGATACCTGAAGAAGTGATAACTTCGTCGCCACGTTTGATTTCATTCAAGAACTTTTGATGTTCTTTTTGGCGCTTGGATTGAGGACGAATAATAAGGAAGTAGAAAATAACGAAGATAAAGATAAACGGAACAAACATCTCAAGTGTGGATGGTTGTCCAGCTGCTGGAGCTGCCGTTTGCGCGTGTGCTGTATTAACAAGAAGTTCGAATAACATGATTCCTCCAATGATGACGCTAAAATTCAGCATTATTCCATGGAAGAATCAATAGTTATGTCAGTTAGCCTTTCTTTACGAAACGCGTTAGACAGTCGTCACGGAACGCCGCCCAACGACCTTCAGCGATCGCTTCGCGGGCCTTTTCCATCAATTTCATATAGAAATGAATGTTGTGGATTGTGTTCAAACGAGAGCCTAAAATTTCACCACTCAAGAACATGTGACGTAAATAAGCCTTCGAATAATTCGTGCACGTATAGCAGTCACACTCTGGATCAAGCGGTGATGGGTCTTCTTTGTATTCACTGCGCTTGATGCTGACTTTCCCCTGCCACGTGAAGATCGTACCGTTACGTGCCACTCGAGTAGGCATGACGCAATCGAACATATCGATGCCCGAATCTATTGCAATAATTAAATCCGTTGGCGTCCCCACACCCATCAAATAACGCGGCTTATTGGCCGGCATTTTTGGAGCTACGTGCGGCAAAAGCTCATGCATCAAGTGAATGGGCTCGCCCACCGAGAAACCACCCAAGGCATATCCCGGCAAATCCACGGAAGTGATTTGCTCAAGGGATTTCAAACGGTGCTTCAAACTCAATCCACCCTGAACGATACCGAACAACAAGCTCTCTTTGCGAGTCATCGCTGCTTTGGAGCGCAACAACCAGCGATAGGTCAAAGCCATGGAGCTTTCAATTTGCTCATCTGTGGCTGGATACTGCAAGCATTCGTCAAAGGCCATAATAACATCAGAGCCCAGATCCATTTGGATCTCCATGCTCTTTTCAGGAGAGATAAAATGTTTGGCACCATCCAGGTGGGAACGGAACTCCACACCTTCTTCATTCATATTGCGAAGCTTGGACAAAGAAAAAACCTGAAAGCCGCCGGAATCGGTCAGGATCGGACCGTGCCAGTTCATGAACTTGTGCAAGCCGCCCATTTTTTTGATAGTCTTTTCACCAGGGCGCAAATGCAGATGGTAGGTGTTACCCAAGACAACCTGAGTGCCGCATTCTTTTAGCTCTTCAGGAGTCATGGCCTTAACAGTGGCTTTTGTACCGACTGCCATAAAGACCGGCGTTTGCACAGGTCCGTGCGCAGTCATCAGCGTGGCACGACGGGCATTGCCTTCAGTTTTATGGACAACGAATTGGCCCAGGTTCATTTCAGTTTCAGTTGTATTGGTCGTCATAGTTTTACCATCTAGCATATTACTTACCTATCCAGACTGTCAGGTCGCCATAAGAAAAGAGCCGGAACTTTCTCTCAATCGCCCATAAGTAGCAAGTTTTAACTGTTTCCAAGGAAGAAAATCCCGAAACCAAAGCAAGCAAAGTGGATTCCGGTTGGTGGAAGTTGGTCAGAAGTCTTTGCACCACTTTGAATTGATATCCAGGCTGAATCAAAAGCTTGGTGAAGCCCCGGTAGCCCTCAAAATCCGAACCTTGCAACAATCCCCCTGCCGCACTCTCCAAAGAGCGCGTGGTGGTTGTTCCCAAGGACCAGATCAAGTGCCCCGATGCCCGGGCTTTTTGAATCGCCTGCCAGCTGGCTGCGGAAATCTCCACGTACTCCTCATGCATGTCGTGATCATTAAGGTCCTCTGCCGTCACCGGCAGGAAAGTCCCCAAACCCACATGAAGCGTGACTTCAATGATTTGCACGCCCTGAGCGCGCAACTGTTCCATATCGGTGTGTGAAAAATGCAGACTTGCGGTGGGAGCCGCAAAACTCCCCGGAGTTTTCGCCCAGGCGGTTTGGTACCAGGATTCATCCGCATCCACGGTGTGGCGCTCGTTACGAGCTTTTTGTATATACGGCGGAAGTGGCAGCTCGGCCACTTTTTGAAAATAGTCCTCGGTGACAGCCTGACTCAGGGTCACCTTTTGCGGACGGCCTTTTTCCTTTAACGTCATGGAGACGCCTAACGGCAGCTCCAGCGCCTGGCCAATTTTGAATTTCTTTGAGGGAAACAGAACTTCCCAATCAAACTCTGAAGTTTGCTTTAGGAACAGAATTTCAACATCACCGGAAAACACGCGACGCTTTAGAACCCGAGTGTTGTTCACGACCAACACATCCCCATTGTTCATTTTGCTTTTCAAATCCTCGATGGAAATTTCACATGGCTGGTTGTTTTCAACCCACATAACACGTGAAGGACGCTGAGGAGCGGTTGCTACCAACTCTTCGGGATAGGAAAAAATGAGGTCAGTGATTTTCATAGGAGGACTTCATAGCATAGCTCCTTTGAAGATAGTAGCTGCGAGAGTAACTTTTACCTGACTTTTACAATGCGACTTGATCCCGTCGGCCAATTGCGCAAAAGTACACGGCAAATCATGAAATTCACCAGAAACTTGATCCTTACTTCCGTTTTCCTTTTAAGTCCTGTGCTTCTTGCGATGGACAGCGACCTGTTTGGTGAATGCCCCACATCTCACACTTCTTGTGAGTTCTACCGCTGCAAAGCTGCGCAACAGCCTTGCGGTAAAAATGGCTACTGGGAAAACTTCGGCATTCCTTATTGCGAAGTCTTCGTCAAAGATCAACATAAGTTCAGCCCGGACAGCCAGATCTGGCTTCAGGACGTGCGCCTTTGCCTGCAAGTTCGTCTGCAGGAAACGGCTACAGGACTGACTTGTTCCAAAATCAAAAAAGCTGCCATGCACGACCATGTCAGCTGTTACGTCGACACCGGCTTCTGCAACCTGACCATGCGGGAACAGTTTAAGATCATGTGGTACCTAAAAGGCGCTCTCCGCGACCTGAAAACTTGGCAAGAGGCAGAACTTTTGCGTCGTGCTTGTCAAAACACCTATCTTCCCCAGTAGATTCATAAACTCCATCTCGTTAACATAGGGTCCCTTAGGAGAACACTATGACGAAATGGATTCTGTTACTGATATTGCCATTCTTGCCGGCTCTTGGTTTTGCCAAACCTGAAATGCGCGGACTCCGCGTGGACCCCTCTTATTTCTATGAGCTTTATCCAGAAAAAACGGCTCCTGAAATCGCGCAGTTGGTCGTTCATAAAGCCATGCAAGCCCATGTGAATACTTTGTTTCTGTATGCTTATGTTTCAAACCATGGCGCCTTTTATCCCACGGACTATCCTTTAACCACCGTCGAAACTCATTTTGGTGAGAAGAATATTTTCAATGAGATTTACACTTTGGCCCGCGCCCATGATTTTCATGTGGTGGCCGTCATCAATGTCACCGATAATAAATCCGTCTGGGATGCCCGTCCCGAGTGGCGATCCAAAACACCGAATGGTGGTGACTACAAACCGATGTCACAAACTTATATTCTGTCGGCTTGGCACCCCGAGTACCGCCAATGGCTTCAGGGTTTCGTAAAGGATTTAACTGATAAATTTCCACATCTTTATGCGGTCGAAGCTGTTGAACCCACCGTCGATTGTTTTTGGCGCTTGGAAGCTGACTTCAATCCCGAAGCCAACAAGGCTTTCTTTGCCCGACACCCTGATGGACAGCTTGGAGATAAAAACTGGCTCGTGATGCGCGCAGAAGGCGTCACGGATTTGCTGGGCATTATGGCTGAAGTCAGTCATGCCAAAGGCATCAAAGCTGGTGTTGTGCAAACCTGGCCGGCATTGGCCGATGGCAGTCTTTCCACTCCGGAACAAATTCGCGATGATGTGGGGTTTGATCTGAATGGCATTCTGAATCTTCAAGGTGCCAAGAAAATGGACTTCGTTGTTGGTGAGCTTTTATGGCAGCAATGGCGCGGTGAATTCGGAAATCCCGTTTTCAATCCAGCGTGGACCTTGCCGGCAGCTTTGGAATTCAAGGAGCTGGTTGCAAATCGCAGTGAAGTGGTGATTCATATTGAAATCTCCACATGGCATGGTCAACACAGCAGTGTCACTCCGAATCTTGCAGAGTTTCAGGAAAGCCTGGAAGTCATCAGCAAGGAGATTCCTCACATAGATGTTTATGACTACAGTCAAATTGAAAATCGCCACGCATGGAATGCGTTGGCGGCGTGGAAATAGTTGAGGTTGATAAAGAATCACGCTAAAGTTTGTAGATGAACAAAAAACATCTTGTCACTTTCAGCGTGATTCTCACATTCATGATCTCCCCGTTGGCTTGGGGACAAGAAGAACTTCCGGCAGCATCTCAACAAGAACCCGTCACGGGCTATCAAGGCATGCTGCCTTATATTCAGGAAAATGCAGCCATTCGCAAAGAAGCTCAGCAAAAATATGGTTCTAAAAAGTCCCGCAAAAAGGGCAAGAAAAGTAAAAAAAGCAAAACCTCTAAAAAATCCAAAACAAAAAAGAACCCTGGCAAAACCAAGGGTTCTTGAAACTCTCTGTACGTGACAGTCTTATTTGCGACTTTCGGAGTGAGATCCTTTTTGTGATGACTCACGATTTTCGCTTTCACTGGAAGCAGACTCTTCCGCATGTGGATCTGCTGAATGATCCGCCTGTTTATTATGGGCGGCCCGTCTTTGCTCTTTAATACTTCCATCATAACGTTTGCTGGTCTGGCTAAATCCTCTGCCTTTATTATGTCGAGACATTTTACACCTCCTGCCCTTCCAATTTACCAAGAATACTCATTGCTGAAACCGTCACGATGGGCGAGGTTTGCTATACGAAATGGCAATCTTGATGTGGCAAATGTCGAATTCCAATTATTATGTCTCAATCTGGGTCATCCGCAGTCAAAAACCTCACAATACTGACTCCTATTCACTCAAAGAAAACGTTCATTTAACCGATATATAGAGAGAACAAAGGGGATTGTTTGAACCATCAAAGAACGTTTCATAAGCAGTTGTTGCGCTCGCAACAAGGCTCCGTTCTACTTATGGCGATCATAAGTGGCGTGATCGTATGTATCATGTTCTTCGCCTCCATTGCCTATATTGAAACTCAAGCAAAAATGATGGCTCGTTCGGCGAACAAGACAGACCGCCGCATCGTGATGGATGGCTTGTATGCCTACACCGTCAATGCTGTGAAACAAAGCTGGTGCTTGTCCTCGACTTGGGTTGAGGAACTGAACTGCACCATGAATCACCCACGCAACACTCAACGACTTTTGCTATCGGACGAAACACTTCTCTTCATCCGCAACTCTGGCACTCCACATCCGGAACCACTGTCTTCAACACGTTTGAAATCGATATCGACAACAGTTCAATTGAGCAATTTCACCGAGTCGCATCCTCTCTTTTCAGTCGTAAGACCACTTAAGGAAGAATACTCCCAAGCCACATTTACAATCGAGCGTGATGCAACGGCGATCTCTGCTGTTCGTGGTAAGGAAGTTCCGTTGAAAATCACGATCTTCCTGAAACACAAATCTGAAAGACAGTATGATGAAACTCTGGTTTCAAAAAACATCGTCTATCCACGCGAGCTCAGCTACTTCTCGTTGATTTTAGCAAATGATTTATATCTGAATACAAAAGCCAGCAGCGCAAGCAGCGGCAATAATCGCATCAATTCCACGCCGATTGGATCAAGCTCCGGTTTAAGATTCGAAAGCCCGGTTTTCGTCAACGGTGATTTGCATCTGCCAGCCTCAGGATTTCGTCCTGCCATGAAAAACGTGACCTTCGTGGATAAGGTGGTTTTGGGCGGCGGGAAAATCATGCAGGACAACCAGCCCTTCATGGTTAAAACTGCCGGTGGTGAAGGCTCCATGTTTAACTATGAGCTGCCGAACTTTGCGGGACTTCTGGGTGGATATGAACTGGATCCAGGTCGCGACACGGGTTTGGATTTCCTTTATAATATCGTTCCCGGCGACACTAACAGCTTCAATGCACAGGTGCTGTGTCGCGCCCGTTTGATGGCTTCTTACGATCTTTTGATCACGAACCCTTCACAGCTTTGGGCTCGCGCCAACTCAGCTTCGGCGAATCGCGCGCAATTAAGTTTCAACGTCGGCAACGTGGATAACTTTGTCGAGCAAGCCACTATCAATGGCTATGAGGCAATCACGACAGTGCCAAACGTAGCTACGGCTGCGATGTCTAACGCCTCGACAACGGCAGGCACGCCGATCATGAAAGGTCGCGTGTATTACAACGGTCTTCAAGCACCGGGAGGTGCTCGTGGTGCCTATATCACTGACTTCTACGTGCACCGTGAAGGCACAGTGACACTCTATCCAACGGGAACAGCCGGTTCTTCGATCACCATCAGAACCGCTCCATTGGTGGTTTCGGGACGCACTCAGTTCAATCAAGTCGACATGACTGTTGAGTTTAACGGCACCTTGGACGTAGCTCCTTATAAAACCAATGGAAGTGTTTTGTTCAACTCCTCTCCTTCGGTGAAATTTGTATTTGAAGCTTACGATTACGGTTATTTGAATGGAAACAATCTGCGGATTCCCGGCGGAGCTCCCTACTTCAGAAACAAAACCAACGGTGTGACATTCACGCGCTCTGGTGCTGATATGGTTCTGGTGGCCAATACCAACAATCTGGGTGTGAACTTCAATAAATGGCAGACGAATTCAGGCCTTGAAGCCTCGCCGGACTATTCATTCCCAATTACTTCAGAATACATTGGTTTGCATGTACCAAAAGACACTCCGGAAAATCTGGCAGAATTCGATGACCGTTGTTTTGCAACGCCGAACCCAGGAAATTCCAACGCGGATTTTTCAGCCTTCCCGGCTGCAACTTGGGACACATCATTCGCCCGCCAGGCGCGCAATGCGTGGATGTTCAATGCGGACTGGTCGAACCGTTCAACGCCAGGATACTATGAAGGTGTCTGGACATATGGCACGAGCACGACATTTACAACACACTCACTGGTCAGAGAATGCCGCATTGATCCTGATGCAACACTCATTGCGGGAATGTTTGCATGTGAAACCTTCCGAATTATGGCGCGCTCAAAACCACTGCGTATCATTGGAACTGTGATCACCAATCAGTTGATTATTGAACCTTCAGCATTCAATGCCGGCATCCGTTGGAGCAGCATCTACCACCCGCAAGCAACACAAGAGCTTATTAATGCCGGCATTCTGGGCCGGGATAAAGCAGGCGCCTTGATGAGTTGCGCACCAGGGACATTGGCGCCGCTATGGCAGGCCAACATTGGTATCTCTGACCGTTACGCGCACTGGGTGTGCAACCCTGTGAGCCTGCGTAAAGCAGATCCATTCAAGTGGACCACAGTTGATCCGGACTGCGGTATCGTGAATGCTCGAGATACTTTGGTTAAATGTAAAAAACAATCGAAGCGCTTCCTGATCAAGGAAGTCAGCCGCGGAAAGGGGTTGTAGGGTGAAACTGAACAACAACCGCGGTTATTCAATGATTGAACTTTTAGCTGCCATCGTGGTGGGTGTGATCGTCAGCTATGCAACTTATGCCTACATCACTTATATTTCCAATCTTTCAGCGCAAATGCGTTTGACCCGCGCTTCGAATGACAACGTTCAGGCGATTGTGGAAAGCATCCGTTTTAATTTGTCTCTGTATCAGGTGTCTTTTGAAACCAACATGACCAAAGAGGAAGCTCTGTTGAAAAGGGATGCTTTGCCCTTTGGGCTTTCCTACGGGACCATGATCCCGAAAGCAGAATGTTTCAAAGAGAATCCTTGTCAGGCCTATTTTGGCTACGTCATTGTGCCCAGTTTATTTGTTAGAAATTTATATCAGGTCGACCTGAGGGTCGCCCTGCCCGCAGACAAAAGAGTCATTGGTAAGCAGGAGGAACGGTGGAAACAATACACCTACTTCATCACAGTGAAGTAAAAAATAAAAATCCTCTGCAAAACGCAAAGGGCATGACCATCACGGAACTCCTGGTGGTTTTGGCACTTGTGGGCGTGGTCGCCTTGGGCAACGCCACGTTCCTGTTTGATTTCACCAATCAGTTAAAACGCATTAACGCCGCATCTGAAGGCGACACTGAGTTGTCTGTTTTGAATATTGCCACAGTGAATATTCTGAAAAAATCAGCAACCAGCTTCAATAAAGTGGATTTACGCGACGATAAAAATCGTAACTTCTTTGATTATTATCCTGACGTTCCATACTCCACTATCGAGGATCAGGCGAAAGATTCTGCGCAAAGATCTTTCACTATGACGCCGGGTCAGGCCAACCGCTATTTCTACCTACTTCAGTCGGAAGAGGCTGAATTTGACTCGGTCATTTTCGATCCTATGTTCGCCTACAGACAATCCTCGGTACCAGCCAACCAACTGCTGAACGGAACCGTTCAATATGTGGGATTGAATTCCATCCCGGATTTAAAGGGCACAACGGGCTCATCCCCGCATGGCTCCATGACTCAGATTTTTCAAACGCGCTGGGCCCCGGGAAAGTTATTTATGTTAAGCTGCCCTACTTATTTGCGCCCCATTGTCGGTGGTTCGATCAGCATCATGACTGCTCCCCGATTTGCTTCTTATCTTGGAAAAGTAAGCGGCAGTGACCTTGGACTGCTGTCAAACGCAGAGTCCAAAGTGAACATTATAAATTCTCACCCAATCACCCTGGCCAATTATACAAACGTTGATGGATTCATGCGCACACTGCCCGCTGTGGGTGGAGCTGCACCTTTTGTCAAAATTGAACCTGTGACTATGGTACGATTTGAATTACGTATAAACTCCGTGACACAAAAGTCGGAGCTATGGCTTCAGGAACTGACAAATGGTCAATATAAAGATGTAAACATGCTGTTATCCGGAGTGAAACAAGTTAAATTCGTTAGAAAAGCGATCACACTCCCTATTATCAGTCTTGAGGTGACCCGATGAAAAACATGAACTTGAAGCTTATCATCGCCGCCAGCTTACTGGTTCCGCTTTCCTTGCAAGCGCAAACCAAGAAGTCCTCAACAACCAGTGTTCTGCCTTTTACCGGGCCTAACATGAACGACGTCGTATTAGATTCCCAGCTTGTGATGAACGGGTCAAACTCGGACGTAACCACTTTGGATATTTACGTCAGCTGTTTTGGTACTAATCTTCGTGCCGTTCCAAATCCAATTTCAGAGCAATCAGAGATCACAGCGACTTTGTATTATCTAACGGCTGCCGGTGGCAAAAGAAAACTAGATATCACTTTCCCGGCGACTGCAACCATGCGAACCACCGCCAGTACTGATGTGGATTTAACCAATGCGACTGTCCTGGACAACAATACCAGCACGCGCTTGCGTGCGCGCTTAAAGGGAAATTTGATCCGCATCAATCTGGAAGGTGCTAAAACCATCCCTGTGGATGTCCTGGCAACAGGTACTGATTTCACTAAATTGGATGCATTGGATGTTAAATCGGACTTCCTCAGCGGCATCACCTTTGCGCAAAAAGTTACCAACAGCAATAGCGAGCGCCGCTATATGGCTTTTGATGGACCCATTACCGCCGCCAGCAACTGGTATGCTTCAGAAAACGGAAAATCCCTGACCATGCTGGCAGCCTTTCCGGGTGAAACCTCTTTCTGTGGTGGTTACTTCTCCCCGTTGGTTTTAAAATTTGATGATGACCTGCCGAAGGTTGAAAAGACCTCCAAGTTTCCTCTTATAGCCAACCAAAACGGAAGAAAGATCTCTTGGCCCACATTTAATACAGAGATGTACTTCCTGGTTCACGATCAGAATGGCAACGGCAAAGTCGATGGCGGTCATGAGCTCTTCGGAGACATCAACAACTTCCAGGACGGATTTAAAAATCTGGAAGTCTATGACTTCAATAAAGATGGTGTGATTGACTCCAAAGATCCGGTTTTTGCAAAACTGCGTCTTTGGAAAGACAGCAATCACGATGGAAAAAGCTCTGCGAAAGAGCTTAGAACGCTCAAACAGCTGGGTGTTGAGTCGATTTCCGTGAAATACACGGATGCGACCCAGGATCTGGGCCCTAACGCGCGTCTTGTAGGACCGGGCGAGTTCACCTACAAGGATAAAAAGGGCGAGCAAAAGAAAGGGCGCGTCTGGGATATTTTTCTTAAAATTGTTCCTTAATTGAGATAGCATTTTTTATTGGGAGGATTCCATGAAAAGGCAAACTCAACTCAAATTAGCATCTGGCGTTTTGCTCTTGTTTACGATCGCAGTTATTTCCGAAACCGGTTTCTCAAGACCCGGTGACAACGGCAACCGCTGGGAGTACCGCTTTAAAAAGGACTCTCCGACGGATAAAAGCCCTAAAACGGATAATAGAGGAAGCGTCAGCGCCCCTGTCAATCTGGGAAGCGATGGGACTGCCTGCCGTGATGCTTTCATCATGATGAGCACCATTTTTGATGACACTTCAGCTGCCGCTGCAAAATCGCGTCTGGCGGTACCACCGTTAGCTCATGGTGAATCAAGAAACTTTAAATGCACCGACCCTCAACCTGCGATGTCCAATTCAAAAGAACAAAAGGTGATTGGCGGGACTTTGACGGTTCAGTGTATCAATGGGGTGGCAACTTTAGCAGCCGCAAGCTGCGACCTGAGTGCACCACCACCACCTCCGCCTGAACCGACACCGACTCCAACACCAGGTCTATGCACGAACTGTAACACAGTTGTTGCCACGAACTACACTGAAGTTCAAATTAGTAAAAATGCAACCGGCACTCGCAAGACTTCAACTGTCTACCGCTGTGACGGCCGAGCCTACCTGACTAAGTATGAAAGTTCCGGCAAAACTGTTTGTACTCCGCCATCATCACAACCTGGATGCGGCAGTACTTGTGATGCTATTGGTTTTACAAGCACAAGCACATACCAAATCTCCAAGAATGCCACTGGTACCAGAACTTCCACAACCTACCAATGCGACAACGGCAAGGTATTGGTTAAAGGCTCCAGTGGAACATATTGCCGCTAAACTTCGCAAACAAGGCGCCCCCGAGTGGGCGCCTTCCTTTTATGGATGAAGAATGATTTTACTGTTGGCCCTGTTCTCGGGCCTTTTAAATCTTTCAGCGCAAGTTCTTTACCAAAAAGTCGTCTCTGTGACTTTGGGGGACCTTTACACCACGTACATCCTCGTGACATTGCTTTTCATCTGTGGCGCTGCTCTGGGAAATTTATTTTCTTCAAAACTGCGCAAGCACCTGCCCTTGTTGGAAGTCTTAACCGGCATATACAATATACTTTTGTTTTTTAAAAATCCGCCCGACACTTTGCTGATTGCAAGTCTGCTAATTCCCGCCTTCTGCCTTGGCGCACAACTTCCTCTGTACAGTTATTACTTGCGCCAAATTCGCTATCGCTGGATTTACTCCCTTTACCATTTGGGCGCGATGGCGGGTCTTTTGGCCTTTGAAGTTTACTTCACTCACGGTTTATCCATTCGCACAGCACTGGCAGCACTGGGCTTAGCGCAAATCTCGCTGGGAATTGCATTGTACATATTTGCCAAAAAAGATCGCTTCCATCTAACTTCAAATCCGCAAATTCACCTGAAGAAATTCTTTGCGCCCGGGCATCGCCTGAGTATCTTCGCCGTCCTGGCAATTTCAACACTTAGCTATTATCAAATTTTCTGGGCCGTAAAAACCCAGACGTTCTTAACCGAAGCCTTCCGCCTGCAGGCCACACTGATCACCATGGCTGTCTTTTTTTGGATGAGTTTTGCCGGTGCCGTTGAAAAATGGGGAAAGACGGTCCCTCGTGCGGCATTATTCATCGCTTGGGCCTGCGCTCTGTTGATCATCCAGCTATGCTTCCCAAATTTGCCTGTGTGGCTGCGGGACGCGATGAGCGGATCTCTTGCAAACTATCTCGCACTTAGCTTTATTCAGGCTCTATTCCTTACAATTCCAGTCTTGTTTTCCAGTCTGATGTTCATTCGCGGCGCTGAAGTAATATCCGAGGACATGGCGATTGATGAGTCTTCAAGCTTATTGAATATCATTGCCAGCGCTGGCAACACGGTGGGAATGCTGGCTGCCGTGTTAATGTCTTCGCAGCTTTGGTTCAATTCTTATTTTGCCACAGCCATCGTTGCTGCCAGCGCTTGCGCGCTGATTTTTGCGCATTTTGAAAATCGCTATTTCAAAACTGCAATTACCTTGGTTGGAGTCGCCATTCTGGCCTTTTTCGCCTTTAAAAACAGGCAGGCGGATTCTTTGCTTGGTAATCGACTCTCCAAAGAGGCCCGTGCGCAATCAATCCCCAGCACCACGACAATTCACTCCGAAGCGTTTTCGTCCATCGCCATCCATAACACACTCTCAAACATCCCACCCCATGAACCGGTGCGAATGTACTACATCGATGGCCATGCATCTCATGACTTGAATTTGTTCACTGAAAACCTGGTGGGATTGATTGCAGCTCCCTATTTCCCAGGCACAATCGATAAATCCCTGGTTATCGGCGTGGGCTCCGGACAAACCTCCTGGGGAGTCGCGGCTATCAGTACAAATACCGAATTGGTCGAAATATCTCCCGCCGTTCGCAAAACATTGAATCTATTCTCTTTTGAAAACAATCAACTGGCCACTCGCCCCGGGATTCAGCTTCACCTGCAAGATGGAATGAATTTCTTAAAAGCCTGTCCCACTGCCACTTACGACCTGATCGTCAACACCTCCACCTACCCAGGAAACTTCAATGCCGGGAAGTTGTTTACGGACGAGTTTTTGTCTTTGGCAGTATCATGCCTGAAAGCAGAGGGTGTCTATCAAACCTACTTTGATATTGCCTCGGTCATTGATATTAAACAACGAGCCGAATTCCTGGCTCCATTGCAAAAACACTTCAAGCATGTCGATATTGTGAAAATCCCCTATCCCATCGTGATCGCTTACAATACACCTCGTGAACTTAGAAAAACCAGAATCTCTGATTTACTTAAAAACAAGGACCTTGAATTTTATCAGAATACTCTTGTTAACAAGGCATCCTTCAAGGAGCCCTGCTTCCCGGTCTATCGAGACATTCCTGCGGCACAAGAGGCCCGTATGAACACCTTGGACGAGAGTATTTTGGAAGCCAACTCCATCAGCAATATGGTGCAGGCCTTGAATCCACATTTTTTAGGTGTGCACCTTCAAGACACCACCTCTGATTTGAAATCCTCGGGCTGCTGGCAACCTGAGCCCTAATAGTCCCTTGGATAATTAAGAAACAAATCCGTCGCGGAAGTTCGGCTTTTTTCAATCAACAAATTATCATCCGTGACAATGGCATCATTCACACCGGCCTCACGGCGGATGTACTCGATCCAACTATTTGCCACTTTCTCTGCAATATCGAAATCACCGGGTGTATTCAATCCATCCTGATCCCAGGAACGGCTTGGCATCAGTTTTTCTGCCCGATCCCAACGGGCCGCATCCCACGATGTAAATGGCTCCATTTTACCGAGGAAAATAATTCCATCGTAATCGTAACCCGGCAAAATCTTGTAGTAAGGAAAACTCTGTTTGGCAGTATTGATCAAGGCTTGAATAGAGTGCTGGGACCCAAACAACAACTGTGCATAGACTCCCCCCGGCGCCAGATTCTGAGCCACGATTTTATAAAACTCTGCTGACATCAAATGCGTTGTGCCAACTCCATAGGGATCCACATTCACAGTCAGCACATCCCACTTTTTGCCAGAAAGTGCGACATAACTGCGGCCGTCGGCGGCGATATTTATCACTCTTGGATCTTTAAGATAGTCGTTGTTTTTAAAAGTCATTTCACTTTGCGCCCGCAAAACCAACGGCAACAATTCAACACTGGTGATATTTTGTTGCACTGGAAGTTGTACAAAGGCTTCCGTGGTAAGTCCGTACCCCATCCCCACGACCAGGACATTATTCAGATCCTTGGAAAAAAGGGCCGGATACAAAGCGAGATTCTTTTGCACCACTTTTGTTTTTTCAAAACCATATGGCGCCACCAACGAGCTGAAATTATTGAACATCGCCCAGCGAGTTAACTCTGGTTGCGCAGGATAGGGCTTTAGTTGAACCAGGGACAAATACCCGAACTCATCTTCAGCTTCAAACAACACCGTCTCGGCCGAATTAAGACTGAGCGGCTTCAATGTGACGAAGCCCAAAAGCAAGAGTCCAAAAATCACAGTCAATCCGCGCCGTGCCCCTTGAGTGAACTGAATCGCGCCAAAAAGGGCCAAAATCAAAAGTGCCGCGCACAAAACTTTCAAACTGTTCACGGTCCCCAGGTATCTGAACAAAACATAGGTTGCAAGCAGACTTCCTAAGACTGAAGCGAAGGTGTTTACATAAATTGCCCGCGACAAACTTTTCGTACGCGCCAAGGCCGAAGACTCCCCAGCCTGAATCAATCGCAGCGACAACGGAAAACACAAACCTAAAATCACACCCGGCACGATGGCCAAAACCAGCAATGCCACAGCAAAAACAAAATGCAAACTTTTATGGTACGGGCTAACCAGATCAACTGCCAAAGCCATGGTGTGGTTGAAAAATAAAAACCCCACACTCACTGAAAATACCGCGAACAGTAATAGATTAATCAATCTGGAAACCTGACTCCGCACAGGTATGTCTTTCCAGCGTGGACTTAACGCCGCCCCGAGAAACAGCGACAATAAAAGCACTGCCAAAACAAGACTGTGGACGTAAACACGTCCTCCTAAAAGCAAAGAGGCCAGGCGAAACCACAGCTGTTCCAGACTTAACACGAAGAAGCCGCTAAGCCCACTTAAACAAACCGCCCAAATTTTAATGGTTCTCGCAGACAACCCCTCATCCAGAGAATGATGATCAGGAATATTTGTCTTCGCCTCTGTCGGTATATTCTGAAATTTATGCCTAAAGAAAATTACACCCGCCAGAAAGTTCAAGCCAATCCCCATAGCCAAAGTATTTTCAAGCCCTGCAAAATAGATCAAAACCGTGTAGGATAAAAATGCACCCACAGCCCCGCCAAGACAGTTCACGGCATAAAGCCATTGATGCTGACTGGCCTCTGAAAACTTGTAACTGATCACTGGAAATGACAACCCCATTAAAAAGGTGGCCGGGAAAATAAAGACCCCTGTCAGTAAAAAATGGGACATCAAACTCGGGCCGGAGAAATCCCGCACCCAATGTGTGATTGACTCTGTGTTTCCCGTAAGAATCGCAAAACTGGCGCAAACAACCAGCACAATCGCGAACTCACAATAGGAGTAAAGGGGAATTTCTTTTCGAAATGATCGTCGAAGCAACTTAGGCGCCCATGCAGTACCGAGCCCAAGTCCCAGCATGAAATGCGCAATCACGCAGGAAATGGACAATGTGGTTCCACCCAACAATGTTGAAAAAACGCGGATCCAAAGAATCTGATAAAGCAAACCAGAAAATCCCGTCAAAAACATTGCTGTGATACCCTGACTGAACATTCCTGATGCCTCCACCTTAGATGCTTGTAAAGATGCTACCAATCGTCTAGCCTTAAAACCAATGGAATTTTTCAATAAAAAATCTGAACTAATTCTTTTGATGACTCTGGCCGTGATATTTACGGTGAGTTTCTTCACACGCCCACTATTTCCTGTTCAGCGCTATCCCCTATTTGCGGATGCTCCGACGACGTATGAAACTTATCATGCCAGCCTGCCCACAGGAGAACAGATCCCCTTGCTCAGTTTGCAATTGCAAAACAACTATGACGGCGATCCCACTTACGACGTCGGGCGCCACCCAGCCACGGTCTACGCTTGGGGTAAAATCCTAACCACAGAGCAGTTGCAGAATCACTTCTCCACCCTGTCCAAACAAAATCAGATCCCCAAGGAGTTTTGTCTTATCAGAACCATCTGGGGTCAGCGCAGTGATCAGAATTTTGGAGTCATAAAATACTCCCTGTTTTGGTGGTCCAATGAACATCTTGCAGAAAACAGCGATTCAGCACCACCGGTCTGCAGAGGTACGGTTATATGATCTGGCCAACATCTGTCCGTTATTTTGATGGTTTTCGCCGCCTGGTCTTACTGTGCTCCATTTTTTTGGGCCTGGATCAATTATTTATCCCTTGGCGAACGGCAGGCGCAATCTTGCCCGTTTCTGTGATTGGCTATTTGCCAGCAACGCTTATTGAAAATAAAATGGCATTTCAAATTTGCACAGGCATTTTTCTGGTCAGCACGACGCTATGGCTGCTCAAATTGGTTCCGCGCTTCTCTTCCGTCATTTCATCGTTGTTTTTCATATTGAGTACTTCCTGGTATCTGCAAAATGAACCCTTTGGCGATCACCGCCAATCCGTCTTTTCGCTTTTACTAATCTTATTGACCCTGCGCGAATGGGGTTTACTACAGCGATACTTTTATCAGGCGGCGGCTGTCGTGGTGCTCTCGTTTTACTGCCTTGCTGGTTGGGAAAAGATTTTTTATTCAGGTCTTTCATGGCCCAACGGCACCACTCTGCAAGTTTTCGTACACTCCATGGGATACATGGAATCTTATATAGGCAGAGCCATTCTTCAAAACCACAACCTGGCCGTATTTCTTCAATGGGGAATCCTTATTGTGGAATGCGGAGCCTTCCTTATCCTGACCGGACCGCGCCTGCTTCGATGGATGTGTCTTATTGCTTTGTTGGGTTTCCATATCGGCATCGAGGAAATCTTCCATTACCGCTACTATCTGCATTTCATGATAGTTATATATTTGTTCGCACTGCCGGGTCTTTTGGAGAAAAAACATGTTCAGTCTTGATCGGTTTAAAACAAATTCTGAAAAGATTTTTCTCCTTTGGTTCGGAATTCCCGTGCTGCTGTACCAGGTTCTTATCTCCAGAATTCTATCGCAAATTTTCGGCAGTCTTTTTTTCATTCAACTATTCCTGATCGCAGTGGCCTACCTGGGTACCTCCCTAGGCAGCTATTTCGCAGATCGCTGGAAATTCACTCTTTCCAATAGCCACCTCTCCCTGGTGATACTTAACGCCGCCCTGCTGGGGTTCTATTTGAACGACACGGCCTTATTAGCCGCCACCGATCTGAGTTTGATCCTGGGCTTTGTCCTGTTTTTTCTAATCAGTTTTGTTTCGGCCATGATTCTTCCTTTGTATTTCTTAAGAACCGACACCGAAACTGGATCCTCTACCAAGCGCTTCAATCAGGTTTATTTTTATTTCCATCTGTTGGTGGTCGGGGCCTTGATTTGGATGGAGTTGGATTTACTTTCTTCCGTCGGCATCACGCAAATCCTGATTGGCCTGACGCTACTTGAAGCCTTTTGGAGTATTTACTGGTGGTTTCGCGACAAAGACCGCGGCATCCAACAAATCAGTCGCTTTACAAAAGAGATGCTTTTTTCGACTTCGGCAAAAAAATTACTCCTGTCCCTTTTTGTTTTTTCGGTAATCAGCGGCGTGATCCAGTCGATTCTTTATCGGCAAGTACAAACCACACTGGCGCCCCTGGCCTTTCACTACACTTTGTATTTGGCAGCATTGCTGCTGAGCTGGGCCGCCTCCAGCTTGTGGTTTCAAACACGCAAAGGCTATCAATGGCTTAGCTGGACGGATTTCAAAAGCAAATCGGCGATATTGATTTTTGCACTATTGGTTTGGACTCAAGCTTGGCCCGTAGGTTGGGCCTGGATGTTGGATGTTTGTGGTTTAAGCACCTTTGATGGAGCTGCACTTCACTCCTCTGTGACACCTGAAAACACCCCGTCCATCATCTTTATGATTCGCGCCGTATTCACCCTGGGGCTGATCTTTCCATTTGGTTTCTTTTTCGGAAGCCTATTGCCACTGGTGAAAAAAGAAAATGAAGACATCCCCTTGGGAATTTATCTAAGCATCAACTCTTTGGGAAATGCCCTGGGCATTCTGGTTTTCATTTCGATACTTTTTGAAGTGATGGGGATTTTTCAACTCTGGGCTTTCCTGGGGCTGTGCTGTCTGATTTTCGCCGTTCGCACCATCAAACTCCGTATCATCACCAGCTCGCTGATTGTGATCATGGGAGGTTTATCTTGGGGGCTGTTAAGAACATATTCCTGGGATTTGGGCAGCTTTAATATGCGTGGTTTTGCGCAGTGGTATTCCTATTCTCAGGAAATCAGCAAAGTTCAGACCTTCAAACATAACAGCAGCCAGGTTAACTTTGTAGAGTTCGCTGGACAGTACTCACTGATGTTCATGAACGGTCACACGTCGGTCTTCCTTCCGCACCAGGAACCGATCCCCTTGATTGATACTTTGATGGGCCTGACGCCTTTGGCTTACGTGAATAATTTTAATAATGCCCTGGTGATCGGCATGGGCACGGGCGCGACGGCTTTGGGAGCGGAACAGCTTTTTGCTCATACCGACATCGTGGACCTGGATCCGACGATGTTAAAAGTCGCCGGCAGTCTTAAGTTTGTCGCCGACAAGTTATTGCACAACCCCAAAGTGACTTTCACCGAATCCGACGGATTGACTTATCTTAGGACGACGAAAAAGAAGTACGACCTTATTTACAACAACGTGCCTTCACCGGTTTATTTTGCTGCAGCGAAACTATGGACGCGTGAAGCTTTACAGGCCGTTTCATCAGCCCTTCATGACGACGGTATTTTTGCCCAGTGGTTGGATGGGGAAATATCACCCTTGGCCTTGGACAGTTTGATTCGTTCCTCTGAGGATCTGTTTTCCCAATGTGATTTGTATTTGCTGAATATCGAGTTTTATTCACTGGTTTGCTCCAAAGGAGCTGCTCCGCTGAAGTTTAAAACCTACCCCGACAGCCTGGCGAGCCTGATGCAAACCACACCGCTGACATTCAATGCCTTTCTACAGGCTTTAAAGTTCCCAAAGGTGCCCATGAAGGCCGTCGATCCTGACATCCCTTTGAACACCCTGGACAAACCCTTTATGGATATTCTGGTTGCGCAAAACCCACCGGGCTGGCTGCACAATGCCCGCAAAGACTCCGTGGCCGCCCGCTTTAAGATCGGCGACACCCTCACTCCCGAGAAGTGTTCCCGCATCCGGGGCTGGCTGTTCAATCGGCACTTTGTTGAAACTCCAGGCAATTGCGCAGAGCTTTTCTGATTGCATGGGCGAGCTGGAATGCTAGAGTCAGCCCATGCAAAACAAAACCGTTAAACTTGGCAAAATCGAAGTAGCAAATGACAAACAATTCGTCCTGTTTGCAGGTATGAACGTGCTGGAAAGCCGTGACCTTGCCATGCAGGTGTGCGAGCACTTCGTTAAAATCACTGACAAACTTAAAATCCCCTATGTCTTTAAATCTTCCTTTGATAAGGCCAACCGTTCCTCCATCCACTCCTACCGCGGTCCGGGCATGGATGAAGGCCTTAAGATTTTTGCTGAACTTAAAAAAACTTTCGGCGTAAAGATCATCACCGACGTTCATGAAGTCGCACAGGCAAAACCCGTTTCTGAAGTTGCCGACGTTATTCAATTGCCAGCCTTCCTTGCGCGCCAAACTGACTTGGTTGAAGCGATGGCTCGCACGGGTGCGGTGATCAACGTCAAAAAACCCCAGTTCCTAAGCCCCAGCCAGATGGGCAACATCGTGGAAAAAATTGAAGAGTGTGGAAACGACAAAGTGATCTTGTGTGAACGTGGTTCATGTTTTGGTTACGACAATCTTGTCGTGGACACGCTGGGCTTTAATATCATGAAAAAAGTTTCTAAAGGTGCGCCCGTTATTTTGGATGCAACTCACGCGCTTCAGTTCCGCGATCCAATGGGTGCGGCTTCTGCAGGTCGCCGTGGTCAGGTCGCAGAGCTTTCCCGCGCGGGATTGGCTGTGGGCCTTGCTGGCTTGTTCATTGAAGCTCACCCGGATCCAGCGAATGCAAAATGTGACGGCCCTTCTGCATTACCTTTGGCGAAAGCTGAAGCGTTCTTGCAGCAGATGAAAGCCATCGACGATTTGGTTAAATCATTCCCGATTTTGGATACTGAATCCTAATTGAAAACTCGGCCCCGGAAAAATCATTACAGGTGATTAATTTTTCTTGCAAATGTGTGGTGGTTCTATAAAAGGACCCCACACTTTTTTTATTTGCGAGGAACACGAGTTGAAACTTCTAAATGCCTTTTTATTGGCTGTTGCTTTCATCACTGTAGGTTGCAGCGCTTCCGTTGAACCCACACTAGTATCAAATAAGTCTGCTACGCCTATTATTGGCGGCCAGTTGGTTAAACAGGACTCTGCTCTGGCCCACAGTGTGGTAGGAATCTACGACAACAACTTCGGCTTCACATGCACGGGTTCGCTTTTGCCAGGAAATCTGGTTTTGACTGCAGCTCATTGCATCGGTGAAAAAACTTCGGAGGTCTATGTAGTTTTCCATCCGAACATGGAATCCATCCTGAATCTTGGTAAAAATTTCAGAACTCACCCAGCTGTTCGCCGCGTGGTTAAAATGAAAGCCCACGAAGATTTCGCTGGCAGCCAAGACAACATGGCAATCCCTGGCCACGACATCGGTTTGATGATGTACGAAGGCGAAACTCCAAAAAACTATACGCCAGCTAAAATCCTGACTGAACCCGCAGCACTAAAAAGAGACGCTTTGACGATTCTTGCTGGTTACGGTGTGGACTATGCTGAGGTGATTCCAGTCAACCCGCGCAAAGAAAAAAATCTTCAACAGATGATCAACAATGGCGAAGTTTACTGCGACAACGACGATGCACGCAAAGCCACAAGCTGTGTTCGTGAAGAGATCAGCGGCCCTGCAATTCTTAAAGCTGTGCAGGTAAAAATCAAGTACACTCCGAATGAGGGTGAAGTTGTTTTGGACCAAACTGGCGGTCAAGCAGCTTGCTCCGGAGACTCTGGTGGTCCGGCTTACATCCAGGTTGGTAACGAATACCAGCTTTGGGGTGTCACCAGCCGCAGCGGCTTGGGTTGCAACACCGATATCATTTACATGAACATTCTGTACTATGCAGTTTGGATCACAGACACCGCGAAATCTTTCGGTGCCAAGTAAATAAAAAGGCGGCTTTTAGGCCGCCTTTTTTTTATTTCTCTAACCGCGGTTTTTATCCACAACCGCCAATATGATCAGTAAAAATGCCAGAAGCCTCATGGAGAATATCCAGGAGTTGTCCTCGCCCTGAGCCGGCATCAGCACAAGGAACCATCTTTCGGCTGCCAACATAAAGAATGAAGCCGCAAAAAGAGCAAAGAACCGATCTGAGGTTTTTCTCCAAAACTTCAAAAAGAAAACACCTGAGACCACAGACGCCATCATCACCGCACCATAAATAAATTGCTTTACGATTTCCTGACTCATACTACACCGTATCCCAAATCAAGCCGTAGACCATGGCCACCATCCCGCCCAAAATGATCCAGGCGCGAATCATGGAAAGGTCATAGTCCGGCCCCAATAAGAAATCCACCGAGAGCAAAATATTATTCAGAGCCACGCCTACAAAACAGATACTGCTCCAGAACAACAAACGAGTGCGATTGCGAAAGTAAGCACGTCCCAAAAAAAGAGCGCAGCCAAAACTCGTTATAGAACAAAGTAAATAGACATAAAAAGCCACGATCAGTCCTTTTTAATTTTGAACGCATTTGCAAAGTCGCGAATGCTGTCAATGGGTTGCGAATAAATAAAATTAATAATCGAAGATCTACGGGTATTAAACAGCACTTCAAGCTTATCGACGGTGGCAGACAGGTCGCCCGCATCAAAGCGGAAGCGGCCATTCTCCTCTGTCAGCAGGCCAATTCCCACCAACTCGCGCAGCTGCGAGTGGGCGTACCCCGGATTAGACCGCATTTCAAGACTCACCTCTTCAGGTGTCCATCCACGCTGACTGTTTCGTTTTAGCAAAAAAAGAACATCTAACAGAGTGACCGAATGAATATGCCTTCTGACGAAGTTCTTGATCTCCAACGAGATATCTCCAGAATCATCAAATGGCACAATGATCCTCCCGCAGACCCTTGCCACGATAGATGCCCGCCAGCAATTCAATCAACTTATTAAAGTTAACAGGTTTCGCCAGATGGTAAGTACATCCCGCGTTAATACTTTTCACAGTCTCCTCCTTAAGTGCATGGGCCGTCAGCGCTATAATAGGCAGATCGAACCCTTGCGCACGCAATCTTCGCGTGGCTTCGTAACCATCCATAACCGGCATCTGAATGTCCATCAGTACGGCATCATACTCGTATGACAATGCCGCCTCGACGCCCTCTTTACCATTATCCACAAAATGAACAGTGGCTCCCACTCCTCCAAGAAAATGTGAAATCAGGGCTTGATTGTCCTCGACATCCTCAACCAAAAGAATTTTCATTCCTTTCAGTTTTTGCGATCCCTTATAACTTTGATCCTTTTCATTTTGAGGAACTGCAAAGTTCAACGTGTCGATAAAGAACGTGCCTTCAACCGGGTCCGCATTCACTTCAATCAGGAATGTGCTTCCCTGACCAGGCACGCTGCCTGAAAGTGTCACATCCCCGCCCATCGCACGCGCCAACTGACGAGAAAGTGCCAAGCCCAGCCCCGTGCCGCCGAAGTTTCTGGTAGTGGCACTGTCCTCCTGAACAAAGGGTTGAAACAAGTTTCCGGCATGATCAGGCTGAATACCCACCCCAGAATCGGAGATGTAGAATCTCATCTTGCTGTTTAAATCCATTCCCGAACGAGGCACCCATTCCACATCCACATGAACGTGCCCTTCACTGGTAAATTTGATGGCATTACCAATCAGATTTAGCAGGATCTGGCGAAGTCGAGTTGGATCCGACGTTATTTTTTTAGGGATGCTGCAATCCAAGTCAATGCGGAAATCCAGACGCTTATCCAGTGCCTGCAATCGCAGAAGCGAGCGAATGTCCTCAAGGACACCTTCCACATCCACTTCGACTCTTTCAATTTGCAACCGGCCGGCTTCCACTTTTGAGATATCCAGGATTTCATCGATCAGCTTAAGAAGCTGGTCGCCATTTCTTTGCACGGTGCGAATCCATTTGGCTCTTTCTTCCGGGGTTTGCTCATCATCCAGCATCAGTTCCGTGAAACCCAGGATGGCATTCATCGGCGTGCGAATTTCATGACTCATATTTGCCAGGAAGTTGGTCTTTGAAACACTGGCGGCATTTGCGTGTTTTTCAGCTTCAATTAATTTCAGCTCAATGGTTTTACGGTCATGAATATCCGTACAGGTGCCAATCCAGTTCACCACACCCAACATATTTGTGTCCGAAACTGCACGAACCCAGAACCAACGAGCCTCGCCCTTCTTGTTAAAAAGACGGCACTCTGTTTCGAAGGCATTGCCGTTGTCCATGGAGTTCATCCAAACTCGCAACAACTCTTGCAAATCTCCTTCATCAACAGCGGACTGCCATCCCCGACCCACGCTTTGCTCCAGACTTAAACCCGTGTAGTCAGTCCAGCCTTTATTAAAGTAATCAAAAGTTCCGTCGCCTTTTGCTCGCCAAATGACGTGCGGAATTGCATCCGCCAAACTTCTATAGCGGCGCAGACTTTCCACTTCCAGCTCGGCCAAACGCAGAAAGCGTTCCCGTGCCTCTGAAACTCGTATCAATTCAGCCTGCTCCTCGAGTTTTCGGGATTTTAAAAACAACTCCACAAAAACACTGACTTTGGCCTTTACGATATGCGGTTCAAAAGGCTTAAAGATATAATCGACCGCGCCCACTTCATAGCCGCGATAGATATACTGATCATCCTTGTTGATTGCGGTGACAAAAATAATCGGCGTCTGGCGATGCCGCGAATTTAAACGAATACGTCGTGCCGTTTCGAACCCATCCATCCCCGGCATCTGAACATCCAGCAGAATCACTGCAAAGTCGTGATGATCCAAAAGCTCCAAAGCTTCAGGACCCGATTGCGCCTGCAATAGATTAAGCCCGGGATCCCCCAACACGGCCTGCAGGGCCAACAACCCATCCAATCGATCATCAACAATTAAAATATCCACTGCATCCATTGAGCCTCTCCTATTGCTGAAGTCCCAAGGAATTTTCAGGCAACCATGAATACATCACCGATAACAAATAGTCCTCGTCCACAGGCTTTGTCACATAGTCAGAAGCTCCCGCAGACAGACATTTCTCACGATCACCTTTCATGGCTTTGGCAGTTAACGATATAATTGGCAACTTCTGGAACATCTCCAGTTTGCGAATTTCGCGGATGGCCTCCAAGCCATCCATTTCCGGCATCATGGTATCCATCAAAACCAGATCCGTGTCAGGATTTTCATTCAACACTTTGATACCCTGGATGCCATTTTCTGCGAATATCACATTCATGCCACGCATTTTTAATACACTGCTAAGAGCAAAAACATTGCGAACATCATCATCCACGATAAGGATTTTTCTTCCGGTGAAGTCGGCATCGACCGGCAGTGGCGTCACATCCGAATATTCGTCTCGGACGTTATCGGTCACACCTTCCGGCGCTGAATACTTCACGGGCAACGTCAGAATGAAGCTGCTTCCTTGACCTGGTGTACTTTCAACAGTGATCACACCGCCCAAAAGACGCGCTATCTCTCGGCTGATGGTCAGTCCCAGACCCGTTCCGCCGTACTTTCTACTGGTTGTTCCGTCGGCCTGCTGAAAGGCCTCGAAGATCAGCTTCTGTTTGTCAGAAGGGATACCAATCCCCGTGTCCTGAACCCGATAAACGATTGCTCCCTCCGGATACCCGGCAGTAGATGCAAATTTCACATCCAAAGACACATTGCCTTTATCAGTGAACTTAAAGGCATTGGACAAAAGATTTTTTAAAATCTGATGCAGACGATTCTCATCAGTCACCATGGATTTAGGAAGATCCGGAGAAATAGTGATCAGGAAGTCCAAACCTTTGTGTTCAGCAACAGGTCTGAAAGTCTGCTCAAGATAATCCTGAACTTCTTTGATTTCCACAACTTTAGGAGTCACCGGCATTTTACCGGCTTCCACTTTGGAAAGATCCAGAATTTCATTAATCAACGCCAACAAATCCTGACCCGCAGAATGAACAGTGCTGGCAAATTTAACCTGCTCACCATTCAGATTTTTCTCGCGATTGTCTGCCAGTGTTTTTGAAAGTATCAGAAGACTGTTCAGAGGAGTTCTTAATTCGTGCGACATGTTGGCCAGGAATTCAGACTTGTACTTGGAGATCAGAGAAAGCTGCTCTGCTTTTTCCTCCAAGGAACGGCTGGCAAGTTCCACTTCCTGGTTTTTCACTTCCAGAAGTTTGGCTTTATCCTCCAGTTCTTTCGCCTGAGCTTCAAGCTCCACATTCGAACGTTTCAACTCTTGTAGAAGTTCCTCTGTTCTCATACTGGACGAGATCATATTAAGGATAACCCCGACCGAATCCATCAACTGATCCAGGAAGTTGATATAGTTCTGAGTGAATGGCGTTAAAGACGCAAGCTCGATCACGGCCTTTAGCTCGCCTTCGAAAAGCACCGGCAGCACGATTATGTTGCGTGGCTTTTCTTCAACTATGCTGGAGCTGATCATAATATAGTCATCTTTAGGGTTCATCAGCATGATGCGTTTTTTCTCGAACGCACACTGACCGATCAGGCCCTCTTTTAGTTTGTACTTATTAGAAACTGAACGACGTTCAGAGAATGCATAGCTCGCAATCAGATTCAGTGAACTTTCGTTGCTGTCATTTTCAAGCATAAAGAACGTACCCTGACGTGCATCCACCAACGGTGTCAGCTCCGACATGATCAACTGGGCCACAGAAGCAATACTGCGCTGACCCTGCATCATTCCCGAGAACTTCGCGAGATTGGTTTTCAACCAGTCCTGCTCATTATTTTTCTGAGTCGTGTCTTTTAGATTGCTGATCATCTGATTGATGTTTTCAGACAGAGCCGCAACCTCGCCCTCGGCCTCAACGGAAATGGAACGGGTCAAATCACCCTTCGTTACCGCTGTGGATACTTCGGCGATGGCACGAACCTGCGCCGTTAAGTTTCCGGCCAGCTGATTCACGTTGTCGGTCAAATCCTTCCAGGTACCAGAGGCACCCGGTACGCTTGCCTGACCGCCCAGCTTTCCTTCGATACCAACCTCACGGGCAACAGTCGTTACCTGATCAGCAAAGGTTCTAAGTGTATCGGTCATGGAGTTGATAGTTTCGGCAAGGGCCGCAACCTCCCCTTTGGCTTCGAGAACGAATTTTTGTTCAAGATCACCGTTGGCAACTGCGGTTACGACTTTGACGATACCACGTACCTGAGTTGTCAAATTCGAGGCCATGAAATTTACGTTGTCGGTCAAATCCTTCCAGGTACCAGCAACACCCGGCACCCGCGCTTGCGCTCCCAGTTTACCTTCGATGCCCACTTCGCGGGCGACAGTTGATACCTGATCTGCAAACGTTCTTAGAGTATCGGTCATGGAATTGATGGTTTCCGCAAGAGCGGCAACTTCCCCTTTGGCTTCAAGGACGAATTTTTGATTCAAGTCCCCGTTGGCAACGGCGGTTACGACCTTCACGATACCACGTACCTGTTTGGTCAGATTCGAGGCCATGAAGTTAACGTTATCAGTTAAGTCTTTCCAGGTTCCGGAAACGCCACGCACTTCCGCCTGACCTCCAAGCTTCCCTTCCGTACCCACCTCTTTCGCCACACGAGTCACCTCGGCAGCAAAGGAGTTCAGCTGATCCACCATCGAGTTGATAGTGTTTTTTACTTCCAGGATTTCCCCGCGAGCGTCGACTGTGATTTTTTGTGACAAGTCCCCGTTCGCCACCGCAGTCGTTACTTTTGCGATGTTACGAACCTGCGCCGTTAAGTTTCCGGCCAGACCATTTACGTTATCTGTTAAGTCTTTCCAGGTACCAGACACACCTTTTACCTCGGCTTGTCCGCCCAGCTTTCCTTCGGTACCCACCTCTTTGGCAACACGGGTTACCTCGGCAGCGAACGAGTTCAGCTGATCCACCATGACGTTGATAGTATTTTTTAATTCAAAGATCTCACCTTTGGCATCAACTGTGATCTTTTGTGACAAGTCACCTTTGGCAACCGCGGTGGTTACTTTTGCGATATTACGAACCTGATCCGTTAAGTTTCCGGCAAGGCTGTTTACGTTATCTGTTAAGTCTTTCCACGTACCAGACACACCTTTTACGTCGGCTTGTCCTCCCAGCTTTCCTTCTGTACCCACCTCTTTGGCAACACGGGTTACCTCGGCAGCGAACGAGTTCAGCTGATCCACCATGACGTTGATAGTATTTTTTAATTCAAAGATTTCCCCGCGGGCATCAACGGTGATCTTTTGTGACAAGTCACCTTTGGCAACGGCGGTGGTCACTTTTGCGATATTACGTACCTGTGCGGTTAGATTTCCCGCCAGACCATTTACGTTATCTGTTAAGTCTTTCCAGGTACCAGAGACACCGGATACTTCGGCCTGTCCGCCCAGCTTCCCTTCGGTACCCACCTCTTTCGCCACACGAGTTACCTCGGCTGCGAAGGAGTTCAATTGATCCACCATGACGTTGATAGTATTTTTTAGTTCAAAGATCTCGCCCTTGGCATCAACCGTAATTTTTTGTGACAAGTCACCCTTGGCAACTGCAGTGGTTACTTTTGCGATATTACGAACCTGCGCCGTTAGATTTCCGGCAAGGCTGTTCACGTTATCTGTTAAGTCTTTCCACGTACCAGACACACCTTTTACGTCGGCCTGTCCGCCAAGCTTACCTTCAGTTCCCACCTCTTTGGCAACACGAGTCACCTCGGCTGCGAAGGAGTTCAGCTGATCCACCATGACGTTGATGGTGTTCTTAAGTTCCAGGATCTCGCCCTTGGCATCAACCGTAATTTTTTGTGACAAGTCGCCATTCGCCACGGCCGTGGTAACTTTTGCGATATTACGAACCTGTGCTGTCAGATTATTTGCCAGACCATTTACGTTGTCGGTTAGATCTTTCCAAGTTCCGGAAACCCCTTTTACGTCGGCCTGACCTCCAAGTTTTCCTTCCGTACCCACGTCTTTCGCAACACGAGTTACCTCGGCCGCAAAAGAGCGCAGCGTATCCACCATCGTATTGATGGTGTCCTTCAGTTCTAGGATCTCACCTTTGGCATCAACGGTAATTTTTTGTGATAAGTCACCATTCGCAACCGCAGTAGTTACTTTCGCGATATTACGAACCTGTGCGGTCAGGTTATTCGCCAAACCATTTACGTTATCTGTTAAGTCTTTCCAAGTTCCCGACACACCTTTTACGTCGGCCTGACCACCCAGTTTTCCTTCGGTACCCACGTCTTTGGCAACACGGGTTACCTCGGCGGCGAATGAACGAAGCTGATCCACCATGACGTTGATGGTATTTTTTAATTCAAAGATTTCCCCGCGAGCATCAACGGTGATTTTTTGTGACAAGTCGCCGTTCGCAACCGCGGTAGTTACTTTGGCGATATTACGTACCTGCGCTGTCAGATTGTTCGCAAGACCATTTACGTTGTCGGTCAGATCTTTCCATGTACCGGAAACACCTTTTACATCGGCCTGACCACCCAGACGACCTTCAGTTCCCACCTCTTTCGCAACACGAGTCACCTCGGCGGCGAAGGATGAAAGCTGATCCACCATGACGTTGATAGTATTTTTTAATTCAAAGATCTCGCCACGGGCATCAACCGTGATTTTCTGAGACAAGTCACCTTTGGCAACCGCTGTGGTTACCTTCGCGATATTACGAACCTGATCCGTCAGATTTCCTGCAAGACTGTTTACGTTATCAGTCAGATCTTTCCAGATACCAGAGGCACCGCGAACGTCGGCCTGACCACCTAGTTTACCCTCGGTTCCTACCTCTTTTGCCACACGAGTTACCTCGGACGCGAACGAGTTCAGCTGATCCACCATGGAGTTCACTGTCGTACCGATACGGAAAAATTCCCCTTTTACAGGGCGACCATCAATTTCCAAAGACATCTTGGAGGACAAATCCCCTTTTGCCACCGATGTGATGACACGGGCAACCTCTTGAGTCGGTTGAACCAGATCACCGATCAACAGATTCACGGAATCAACACTCGTCGACCATGCACCTTTCACAGAGCCCATCGACACGCGCTCATTCATTTTACCTTCCTGACCAACTGTGGAGCGCACTCGAACAAACTCATCGGCCATGTTTTCATTGAGTTCGATAATGTCGTTCAAAACCTCACCGATTTCAGCGATTATACCCTCTTGGTTGATGGGCATTCTGACCGCAAAATCTCCACGACGCACAGCCTTTACTGTAAAAAGTAGCTGGCGCAACTGCTCTTTAGCAATGCTGTCGATCCTCAACGACTGCTCAGAGAATTCCGATTCAACATCGATCGCAGCTTGATTCTTTTTTGCATCAAGGGCTTTTTTTCCCTCAGAAAATGGCTTTAATTTGGTGGAAATTTTTTTCGTATTTTTAGACTTAACTACATCAATGGAATCAGCTTTTGCCACGATGGCCCCCTCGTTTTTTATCTCCATCAATTAACCTTAAGTAATTTTTGAATTGTAACTAAAACGAGTTTATTACATGGTCTTAATCGATTTTGACCACACTCTGTCAATTACAGAACGGTCATTTGAATATCTCCACCGATGCATTTTTAATGGTTCCCCGAGACAGAAAGTTGTTAAGAAATCACAACAACTTCTTCACATGAAAATAAAAAACCCACTCGAAAAAGTGGGTTTTTTATTTGGGAACATATTTTTCATATTTCTATTTCTAGGGTTTCAACAAAAACAATTCTGAATCTTTCGTATGCTTGTCGTGAACTTTAATTTTGATTTCCTTGTCCGACGGCATCTCATCTTTAAATTTATATCCGTCAGCCACTGATATCAAATCCAGCTGTTGCTCCAAACCTTTCGCATCCGTTGTCGCTGCCGTCACAGCATAACGCGAAGAACTCAATCCCTTCACTGTTTTCCCGACCAAAGAGACACGCACTGTTTTGGACTTCGTATCAAAGTCCACGGCAAACAATCTGCCCTTGCGTGGAACAATGGTATTTTCAAAATAAGGGCCTTCTTCTTGGGCTCCCGAAATACTCTGGAACAAAAACAATGCAGAAAACAAACCGATCATTAAGACTTTCATAACGCCTCCACTGCTCAATGATTCCCTCAACCTCTGGTAATCACAAGATCTTTCCTTTGACCTGACAAAACTCTGGACAGTTCCACCTGGGAATTAGAAATAATTATGCAGGGCTGGAAATGGCGGTAAACAACGATAGAATACATTCCTGCAAAGGGATGTTTTTACTCATGAAAATTCTCAACCTTCTAACAATATTGGTTCTGCTCTCATCTGCGGCCTGCACTCAGGTCAGCCAGGAGACTTTGCGCGCGCGCAATTCAGAACTGATCATTGGCGGAAAACGGGTCACCAAAGACTCCCCGATTGGCAAGAGCACAGTCGGTATTTACGACGTCAACACCACGATGATTTGCACCGGCGTCCTGCTAGAAAATAACATTATACTGACAGCGGCTCACTGCCTTACGCCCAATCTTGACGAAACTTTCGTTGTTTTTGCAAAAGACATGGATCCCATCATCGAGGATTATGATCTTCTTCATAAATCCCCACTGACTCGCCGAACTTTGGCTGCCATAGTTCACAGCGACTTCAAGGTTCCCGAAGAAATCCGCGGGACAAATAATCCAGCTAATGACATTGCTTTGTTAAAATTCAAAGGTTCCATCCCCAAAGGATATAAGCCCGCGCGCATGTTAACCACGCCAGCCCTATTGAAGGTCGGTCTTTCCACGATCATCGCCGGTTATGGTGTTGAATCCGACGAAGTGACCGAAATCGATACGACTCAAACTGAAGACCTCCAAGCGCTTCTGGATGAAGGCGCTGCCATTTGCTATTTCGACGATGATGCCAATAAAGAACGTTGCTTCAGTGAAGAGCTTTCTGGTCCCGCAGTTTTAAAATCCACATCGGTCAAAGTCGGTAGCTTCCCAAATCCGTTTGAAGCTATTTTGCTACAAGACAAAACCAACGGCCCTTGTTTGGGAGATTCTGGCGGCCCTGCATTCATCAAGTCTGGCTCTGAGTACCTGGTTTGGGGCATCACCAGCCGCGGAGACTTAGGATGCTCCACGCGCACATTCTATACAAATATCCATGCCTACAAAACATGGATCATCGAGAACAGCGCTCGCCTGACTCCAATCAAGTAATCCAGCTCGCTCCAGCAGTTTCCATCACTTTAGAAATAAAAATCCACCTTGGTCGGGATCTCGCTTCCAAGGTTTGCTGATTGATGTGCCTTGTTTTTATGATGAGGTATGAAATTAAAAATTCTACTTCCACTTATCGCCTCCATCTCCCTGATCACTTCACAAAGTTTCGCAGCCTTCACCCCACTGTCTGTGGCCATCGTGCCGCCGATACAGTTTCCTCCTGAGGATTTTTCCATCACAGGTTTACGCCTAAGCGCCCTGTGGGGACAACACCGCGATGTCTATGGTGTGGATCTGGGCTTGTTGGGAAATATCACGGATCAGGATTTTGTTGGCATTGGGGTCTCTGGGGTTTTCAATGCCACTTACGGCAACACTCGCATCATCGGCTTGCAGCTGGCCGGCATGGGCAACTACAACAAACAAAAAACCTCGGTCGTGGGTCTGCAAGCAGCTTTGATGACCAACTACAACGTGGCTGAAAGCAGCGTCTACGGTGTTCAGCTATCCCTGGCTAACATCAGCGCCTTCACTGCTATATATGGCTTGCAATTGGGACTTTATAACCGCGCCAAGTCTGTCTATGGCTTTCAAATTGGTTTAATCAACGTCACAGACAACTTGCACGGTTTGCAAATTGGTCTGGTGAATATGAATAACACGGGGCCATTTAAAATCTCCCCTATCCTAAACGTGGGGTTCTAATATGTCAGTCGCGCGCATCAATAAATTCATCGCTAAAAATAATTCAACTGATGAACTGCGCGCATTCCTTTCTGAAGTCTGCACCCACATTCGCAAATGCCCCGGTAATCTTTCTGCCGAACTTGTACAAAGTCAGGAAAATACTTCGGAGTTCCTGGTGATTGAGCGCTGGACCACCAAGGAAGCCCATCAAAATTCAGCCAAAGAAATTCCAGCCGAACAGCTACAGAAAGTTTCCGGTTTACTTGCGGACAAACCGACTGGCACCTACTTCAACGATTTCAGCTTGGAACTTTCCGAGCAGGACTACTTCTAAAGCTTAACTAAGGTCCTGCTCCCTATTTTCTCGAATCAATCCGCTTAGGCTCTGATAGCATTATTATATATGAAAATGCTGGTCGTTTTGATTGCCTTGGTTCCTCAAATCTCCTTTGCCAAAGTCTCTTTTGGAAAACATGAAAATAAGGTCATGGCCTATGGCGATTGCAATGATGTCAAAGAAGTCATTCCTACTTTGTCTCAGTGGACTATCAGCAGTAAAGCCGGCAAGGGCTGCGAAAACTTATCACCCACTCGACAATTTGATGATGTTTGTTCCTATGATGTCACCACTTGCGTTCCTGAACACGTCGTTAAGTATCAGGATGCGAATCCGGATTCGCACGGGCCCAACTGCTGGAATCTTTCCCTGGTGATGAAAGGCATTCTTCCGCATCTGCGCTATACAACTCCGGAGGAGATGGCTTTTTATATGGCTCCGCCCTTGTGTCGACAACTCAAAGACGGTGAAACTCGCCAGTCCGGTGATATCGGCGCCATCCGCACAATTGACAAGGGAGTCACATCCGAATCCCATGGATTTATTTATATTTCCGAAAAATTAAGCTATTCAAAAAATGGCGCCGACAAAAGATCTCCGTATGCGCTTCAGTCACTTGATACTGTTTTAAAAGTGTATGGAGTTCCCAAGGACAGCGAATGTCGAAAAAACGAAATCACTGGCACAAACTGCAAAGCAGCGGTTTCCTATTTCCGCTGCCAATCATTGGATAGTTACATGGAGTCCCATAAGGAAATTCCAGAAAAGGTCAAAAAGTACTTCGCTGAAGCAAAAAAGGCTGAAGGCTGCGTATCTGAGCAGACCATGGGTGGCAAAGCTTTAAGTGCCGAGGCTATTCAAAATATCACCGACGCAGCACTGTCCTTAACGATTTTTGCCAATCAATTAAAGCAGGATCCTGAATTCACAAAGCTACCCAAAGACGAACAAAGCTTTATCGCTAAAGCCCTGGTATACCGACTGAATGGAGTCTCGAACCAGTTATACCTGAACGAAGAAAAGTTCCTTGGCGACAGCACGAACTTACTGACCCGATCCTTCGCAGAAAAAATAATTGCCAATGAGGCCACTCGTTAGGCTCAGCCCATTAAGAGTGTTTTTTGCGTGGGTTGATGATTTGGAAGTAAATCATCGATACCAATAAGATCCCGGAGGTAAATGCCGGGATCAAAAATCCCCAAAATTGGGCAACCGGAAATACGAAACCTCCGACGACGGACCCCAATACAAACATAGAGATAATCCCGAGACGCATGAAAGTGGCTTTTTGTTCATTCTCAAGAAGTTCGTGATGTTCTTTTAGAAGAATGTTTTTATTAAATAGACGGACCAAACCAATTCCCAAATCGGTGGTAATCCCGGTCAGATGAGTGGTGCGAACAACTGATCTGGAAACACTGGTAATCGTGCCGTTTTGAATACCGCAGGTAAAACACAAAAGGATCAACAACAGGTATCCCAAGCGATCCTCTTCCAATGGAATTCCAAATTCACCAAACCATCCCAGCCAGCCACCGATTGTCGCCAGCAGGGTCAGAATAAAGATCACCGCATAGGCCAGATAGTATTTGGGCTTCTTATGAAGCTTTAATCGAATATCCACCAGGTAGCCGCTGACCATTGCTCCAAATAAGAAGAACAAAGGCACAATCAGCATCCCCCAAGCTTGCGCACGATTGCGCAGACTGTATTCATAGCCAAAGAACGTCGCAAAGCCCGTAACGTGGGATACAAAGCGATGGCAGGCCATAAAGCCGCCCATATTAAGAACGCCTGCCTGGAACGCCATCAGCATCCAGATCGTGATATTACTGCGAGTATAGTGAGAAATGGATTCGTTACCGTAAAGCATATTGCCCGACGCCCTGGAGATAAAAAAAAGGGCTTCGTTTCCGAAGCCCTTTGAAGTTTTACATAAACATTCCGCGAAGTTTGCGGATATCTGTCAACAAACCCTCGACCATTTCATTTACATTGTCGAGTTTGTGATAGACCTGGCTCATATCTTTTTCTTTGCGCACATGAGCTTTTAGTTCCTTCATCGCATTTCTTGCACCTTCAATCGAAAAACGATCACGATGCAAAAGTTTACGAATCAAGAGCGCGTTCTCAACATCTTTGCGCGTGTACATGCGCTGATTGTTGGAAGCTTTTTTCGGCTTAAGAACATCAAACTCAGTTTCCCAGTAACGAAGAACGTATTGTTTGATACCCAAAATCTCAGCCACATCGCCGATCTTAAAAGCCATCTTATTCGGTATCGCCTTGATCTCATCCATCAACTTTTCATCACACAGCATGGCTGGGATGGAAATTTGCGGCATCTGAGAAGACTCAGGGTTTGCACCTTGAGTTTCAGCCTCCACGAATTCCAGATGCTGATCACCCAGTGAAAGCTCAGAGCTCTCAAAGCTCATTTGCCCATCATTGGCAAACTGATCAACGATCGGAGTCATCGGATACTCAGTACGCTCACTTGTAGCTGCCGTCGTATCCGCTTCAGGACTATTCATCGTCGCCGTAGTCATCATCGTCATCGTCATCATCCTTGAGATGTTCGTACTCTTCACCGTTCAACATTGCCTTCAACACTTGTGAAGGACGGAATGTCAGAACACGACGAGCAGAGATTTTGATTTGTTCGCCCGTTTGCGGATTGCGCCCGATGCGCTCGTTTTTTCCACGCACGACAAAATTTCCAAATCCAGAAATCTTAACTTTATCGCCATTTTGCAGAACGTGCTTCAAGGTATCAAAGCACAGTTCAACCAGTTCAGAAGCTTCCTTTTTAGAGAAGCCGATCTTCTGGTAGACGTTTTCGACGATATCGGCCTTCGTCACAGTTGATTTACCCAAGTTTTGGCCAGCCATTGTGATCCTTCACTTTGTTTTAATATCTTACTTTAACTTCAAACGCTGCTTCAGCTTTCACCCCTATTCGGGGGTCCAGCACTGCCTGCTTTCGCAGACTAAAGCGTAACAAGCATCTGAAAACAATCAACAATTTATCTCACGGAAAGGTCAAAATTCTTCTTCAAAGACTCTAGAACCTTGGTTGTCACTCCGGAGATCTGCTCTTCTTGCAGTGTGCCATTTTTATCCTGAAGCCACAAACGGATCGCCACGGACTTCTTGCCCGCCTCCATTTTGTCGCCTTCATACAGGTCAAACACATCCACATTCACAAGAAGTGCACCCGCAGCTTTTCGGATGTCTTTTAGAACATCGCCCACCTTCAACGTTTTCGGCATCACAAAGGCAAAGTCACGCTCCACCACCTGGAACTTGGATACACTTTGGATACGGAATGGACGAGGTTGACCTTTGTACAATTGATCCAGATCAAACTCACCAATCGCAGCAGGCACACGGATTTTTGCATCATCCAAAATGACCGGATGAAGAGTTCCGATAAAGCCCACTTTCTTACCCTCCACCAACAACTGGGCAAATTGCCCTTGGTGCATAAATGCTGGAACTTCGGCTTTATTGGCCGGAGTAACCCAAGTGTAAGAAGAGATATTCAAATTCTTAAGAAGTGTTTCAACTGTCGCTTTCAACTCAAACACAATTGGATAATCCAAAGACTTATTCCAAAGGTTTTCATTGCGTCCCCATAGAGCAAAACCCAAACGCGGATTTTCTCCGTACGAACCATCATCACCAGTGTAGAATGTACTGCCGATCTCAAACAATCGACCCATCATATTGCCGTAGTGGAAGTTCGTGGAAAGATTCTTGAACAAGCCAAAGCTTAAAGAAGATCTCATTACATCCATTTCCTCGTTCAGAGGATTCATGATGCGGATTTCTTTTGCCGTCGCGTTCAAGCCCGCTGCTTTCAAAGCGGAAACATCACCAAGGAATGGTTTCTCTCCTTTGGAGCCCACAAACGCAAAATTGAATGCCTGCTGGAAACCATCCGCACGCACCAGCTCGCTCACTGATTTATTCAGCAGGAAGCCTTTATCGTGATGAGCTGGAGGATTTGTGAATCCCGGCAACGCTTCAGGAATATGATCATAACCATTCAGGCGCGCATATTCCTCAACCAGATCCATATCCTGCTCAAGGTCAAAACGGAATGTTGGAGGCAACACTTTGAAAGTCTCGCCATTTTTTTCAACTCCGCAGCCCAAGCGCTTCATGTAATCCACGAATTGAGATTCAATCGCCTCATAGCCCAGACGATCAGAAACAGTTTTCACAGTGATCGTGATTGGATTTTTCTTAACTGGATTTGGATAGAAGTCATGGTGATCAGCAAACGCCTCGCCACCGGCCACTTCCAAAATCAAAGCTGTCGCACGATTCAAACCGCGCAAAGCCCCGTCTGGATCCACTCCACGAGAGAAGCGGTACGCGGAATCAGAATCCACACCGTGCGTGCGTGAAGTTTTACGCGCACTCATTGGCACGAAGTAAGCGGACTCCAGGAAGATTTCTGTGGTTGCATCCGTCACGCCGGAATTTTTACCACCGATAACACCCGCCAAACACATTGGGTGAGATGTATCACGGATCGTCAGTTCTTCACCGGTCAAAGTCTTTTCAGAACCATCCAAAGTAATGAACTTTTCACCCGCTGTGGCGCGATCCACGACGACTTTTCCGCCACCGATGAATTTCGCATCAAAAGCATGCAACGGTTGACCCAATTCCATCATCACAAAATTCGTCACGTCGACGATGTTGTTGATGGAATTCATGCCCACAGATTCAAGACGGTGTTTCAACCATTCCGGGGATGGACCGACTTTAACTCCTTTGATCACGCGCGCTGTATAGCGCGGGCAAAGATCAAAAGCTTTCACTTCCAAGGCGATTTCTTTTTTGGAGGAATTTGAACCCAGTTTTGGTTCTGCCTTAGGAGTTTTCAATTCTTTTGAAAGCAAGCACGCCACCTCGCGTGCAAGACCGAAATGACTTAGGCAGTCCGCGCGATTCGGAGTCACTTTCAATTCAAAAGTGATATCGTCATAACCACCGTACTCTGCATAAGATTTACCGATCGGTGCATCCGCTGGCAAAATTTCGATGCCGTCAGATTCTTTTGCCAGGCCCAGCTCTTTCAAAGAACAAAGCATACCAGCAGAGTCCACACCACGTACCGCAGATTTTTTAATTGCGAAATTGCCCGGCAAAACTGCCCCTGGCAAGGCCACGATCACGCGATCACCCGCTTTGTGATTTTGCGCCCCGCAAACGATTTGGTGTACCACATCGCCCGTCGAAACACGGCACAAGGAAAGTTTATCCGCATTGGGATGTTTGTCTTTTTCAAGGATGTGACCAATCACCACGTGATTGAAGTCTTTGGCAAGATTCGTGATCTCCTCAACTTCAAGTCCCGCGCGAGTCAAAGTTTCTGCAAGTTCTTCCGGCTTGGTAAAGAACTCTTTCACATCCACATATTCTTGGAGCCATTTTAGACTGATTTTCATTTTACAAACTGCCTTAAGAAACGAACGTCATTTTCAGGGAACAAACGAATGTCTTCGATGCCGTACTTGATGATGGCCATACGCTCTACACCAAAGCCGAAAGCGAAACCTTGATATTTAGGATATTCAATTTTCGCCATTTGGAAGACTTTTGGATTTACCAATCCACAACCACCGATCTCGATCCAACCAGTTTGTTTACAAAGACTGCAGCCTTTGCCTTTACAAATCGGGCAAGAGCAATCCACTTCCGCAGAAGGCTCTGTGAATGGGAAGAAGCTTGGACGGAAACGCGTTTTCAAACCTGGACCGAAGTATTCGCGAACAAAAAAGCTGATTGTGCCTTTAAGATCCGCCATGGAAACTTTCTCATCCACACACAAGGCTTCGATCTGATGGAAGTTCGGCAAATGCGAAATATCGCTGTCACAACGGAACACCGGACCGGTACCAATCACGCGCAGTGGAAGTTTTTCCTCTTCCATCGTGTGAATTTGAATCGGACTCGTGTGAGTTCTCAAGACGTGAGTTTTATCGATGAAGAACGTATCCTGCATGTCACGCGCCGGGTGATCAGCTGGAATATTCAAAGCTTCAAAGTTGTAGTAGTCTTTTTCAATCACAGGTCCCGTGCGTACGGAATATCCCAAACGCGACATGATGGTGAAGATCTCCTCGATCACCATGTTCACCGGATGCTGCGAGCCCTTGGCACGTGAAGCACTTGGCAACGTCAGATCCAACTCTTCAGAAGACATCTTGGCATTGATCTCAGATTTTTTAAGAGCCTCTTCCGCTTCTGTGTAAGCCGCTTCAAGAACTGCCTTCACTTCATTGACCTTCTTACCAAAAAGAGGTTTCTCCTCTTTCGGCAGTGAAGCCATTTCTTTCATGATTTCTGTAAGAGAACCACTTTTCCCAAGGTATTGAACCTTGAGATCATAAAGTTCCTTGGAGCCGGGAGCCGCTTTGAAGGCCGCCAGTGCCGCTTCTTTGATGGAATCGAGTTTGGACGTTGTCATAGAGGTCAGTTATCCCGCCAAAAGCCCCTATTTTCAAGGATTTGGCCACCATAGCCCACGGCGGCAAGGGCAACATGCTTTTGAATTAAGCAAAAGCGGCCATTTTCCCGCGCCAGAGTCCTGTCTCAAGATGATATTGTCCCTCGAAAAATCAACATTTGTGCCGTGAGAAACAGGTCCAGAACCGTTCAGTCGCCCCCCGTCGGCGCCGATATATTCCCTATGGGAGTCGTTATGAAATACTTGCTTTTAGCTCTGGCAATCCTGACATATTCACACCAAAGCTTTGCTCAGCTGGATTCGGATATCGAAGCCGAAATGTCCATGGGCATGTCTGAGGAAGCGAAAATCGATGCTCAGGAGCAACGAAAGTTCCTGGAGCGTGAAAAGGTTCGCCGCGAACAAATGCGCCAACAGGCCGTAAAAACAACCAGCGAGGCGAAGAACCTTGAAGCACAGGCTGCCCGTGAAGCTCAACAGACTCGCGTGGAAAAAGAACGCCTGACAGTTCAGGTGAAAGAATATCAACGCCAGATCAAAATGAACGAAGAGCGCAAAATCAAGGCGCAAAAAGAAATTCAGTACCAAAAAGACGAGGCGGCTCGCTACAAAAAGTTCGCCCAGGAATACAAAGACAAGCGCGATGTCACCAACAAGGAAATCGAGCGTCTGAATGAAGACGGTCGCAATATCGCGAAATGGACGGCTGAGGCGAAAGCTGAAGCGGCCAGAAGCCAGCGCGATGCTGCCTATGCAGCTGCCAAGGCCAAGCAACAAGAGGCCTATAACGAAAGAGCCCGCCAGGACGGTAACCGCGTCTACCGCGGCATCAGTTCCGAGCGATAATTGAATCTGATCAGTGTCTAAAATCCCGACGAATCCCCCGGGTCCCGGGGGCTTTTTACAGGGCCCCTTTCCACAGACTCCGCTTTTCCGCTCGAAATAAGCTAAACCCTTCTATCTTCAGACAAAAACGGCTATAACAGCCGTTCCATGGCACATAAGAACAAATCGAACTACAGTCCCTATAAAGCCCGTCAAGAAGCCCGTGCGCAAGCAATGGGTGCCAAGTTCGCCAGCGCCCCGCCGGCTGAACAAAAGGGACGCCATAAAAAACCTGAATCCATTTTCGAGTTGAACGAAGCCAACGATCGTCTGGCTGACATTTTCCGTAATCATGATTTCAACCTGGTGAACCACAGTCAGCGTCAGCAACTGGCCCACTTCTATCGCCTGTTGATGTTGAATCAGGAAAAAGAAAACTTCACGCGCCTGTTGAAGCTGAAAGACATCGCAATCAAGCACTTCATCGATTCGATCATCATCATGAAGCACACTAAGCTTCAGTTTCCGCTTTTGGACGTCGGCACGGGGCCAGGCTTCCCGGGCATCCCTTTGAAAATCATGTACCCGGACGAACAGATTCTTCTGGGCGAGGGCGTGCAACGTCGCGTGGAATTTTTAAAACACGTGCGCACTGAAATGAAACTTCCGAAGCTGGACATCCTGGGCCGCAATATCAACAAACACTGCGTGTACCCTGTCAATGGTGCCATCACACGCGCGGTGGAGGATATCGGAAATACTCTTGGAAATGTGATCAACTGCCTGAACATCGGTGGCCGTGTTTATTTCATGAAGGGTCCTGGAGTGGATCCTGAAATCAAAATGGCCAAAGAGAACTGGTCCGAGTATTTCAAGTTGGTCGAGGACACGGCCTACTCCCTGCCCCAAACACCTCATGACCGCCGCATGGTGGTCTATGAGAAAATCAAACACATGCCTTTGCCGGATGAAGATGAAGGCGAAGAGATGTTGTTTGAGGAGCTGACAAACGAAGAGAAAAGACGCTGGGCGGTTTACAAATGATCGAAATCTCCTCTAAAACGAACGACCACTTTCGCCGCTGGATGGATCTTTCCTCCTCCCGAGGCATTAAAAAGCACGGTGAATTTATTCTGATGGGTGAAAAGCTCATTCAGGAGTTTTTGCAAAATCCAAACTATAAAATCAAGGCCGAGATCCTTCACGAAGACTTGAAATCCGTAACTTTGACTCATGCGGTTTCAAAAACTCAGCGCATTCCTATTTTTAAATTGCCGAAGGCGCTTTTTAACGAAGTCGACGTCGTCGGTACGCACTACAACCTTTTGGTTTTGGAACCGAAAACTATTGAGCCCCTCAACGCGGCTGCCAAACCCGAAGGACTGGAAGTGATTGCTCCTCTGGGGGATCCTTCCAATTTGGGCGCCCTGGTTCGCTCTGCTGTTGCTTTTAAAGCAAACAAAATTATTCTGACCGAGGAGAGCAGTTCACCTTACCATCCGAAAGCCATCAAGGCCTCAGCGGGTGCGTTGCTAAAAATTCCTTTGTATAAAACAGGTAAGTTTTTGGAGTTCGTTCAAACGAACAACGACATTTATGCTTTGGATATGAAGGGCGAAAACGTCGCCAAATTCAACTGGCCGAAAAACCTTCGTCTGGTCATCGGCGAGGAAGGCCCGGGCTTCAGTGGAGTTAAAGGTCTTAACCGCCTGTCCGTTCCGACAGACGGTATTGAGTCCTTAAATGCGACTGTCGCCGCATCCATTGCCCTGTTCAGTTACGCCCAGAAACATTCTTATTACTAGTTTTGAGTGGGTTTGCGCGGAACCGTGCAAACTACTCCGCAACGGTAGAAACCTTTTTTCCAGCCACCCCAGCAGTGTTTGTGCATGCGTTTGTAAGGCTTGTAGCAAGTTTTACCATCAGCAGGTACACATGTGTTTCCTTCATAAGCTTCGCCCGGTTTTTGATTTTCACAAATCTTGGCAGGACGACGCAAAGCCACTGTGCCTTCTTCGTTCATGGTGAAAAGGCCAGAAACTGTCTCTTCAGCAAAAAGGTTTCTGCCACGATGGTCGTCTTTGCCGCGACCGTAGTCACATTTATAGTCACCATGCGGAGCCCATTTGCAATTTGCACGGGCATTACACGCATAACCACAGTGATAAATGCCCTTCTTCCAACCACCCCAGCAATATTTGCGTGAGTTTACATAGCCATCTGGACAAGTTTTTCCTGCAGGATCACAGGCACGTTGCATCTCCATTTCGTCCGCAGCCGCTGGCTTTGGCACATCAGAGCACTTTGCTGCCAAAGGATTCAAAACAACGGACCCATCAGCCGTCATTTGCAGCGTTCCTTGGTAAGCATGAGCAGAACCGAAACCCAGTACGCTCATCAAAAGCAATGCAGATAGAAATCTCATAGTAATTGTTCTCCCTTTAATAAAGTTCCGCAATCAGACCAAGAATTGCAACCCTTGTCACTTTTGAAAAGCGTAATTCTTAGCTAGAGCGCTCCAGAATAAAAAAAAGGCCCCCAAACGGGAGCCTTTTAAAATCATCAATTAGATTTAGCAACTAGTCGTTGAACGGGCCGCCGAAGCCGCCGTTGCCATCGTCATGTGCATTGCGTGATTTCTCACAAACATAACCACAACGGTGGATGCCTTTTTTCCAACCACCCCAGCAGTATTTGTGCATGCGTTGGTAACCAGCGCCGCAGTTCACACCGTCAGCTGGACGACAAACAACCCATTGCTCGTTGTCACCTGCTGTAACACCTTGGTCTTCGCAGATAACTTTAGCAGTTTTGAATTCAACTGCGCCATCTTGTTGAAGGTTCAAGATACCAGAGATTTCACCAGCAAATGCCTTAGGACCTGGAGCTGCACCAGCTCTTGGACGGCTGCATTTCCAGTCACCACTGTGGTTCCAACCGCATTGCTCTTGTGGCTTACAAGAGATACCGCACTTCTGGAAACCTTTTTTCCAACCGCCCCAGCAAAGCTTAGCAAATTGGTCGTAACCAGTTGGGCAAGAATTGCCTGCTGGTTTACAGTAATTACCGTTCGCTACTGGTGTAGCAGGGCAAACGCCACCTTTTAGAGGTTGGATTTGTGCGCCTTCAAGTGTTGGAACAAGGGCACCTTCGAATGCCATTGCAGTAGAGCCAACAAAGCCCAAAGACAAAAGAATCATAAAAAACTTTTTCATTTTGTACTCCTGTTTAGTATTTAATTGTCCAAAGATTATGGGCGCAATCTAATGAAGACCACTTAACTAATCAAGCGTTGTCGACTATCAAATTGCTATCGACGCGGGCGACAATCGTATAGAATAACAAAATCATGACAATTCATTCAGAAATTTCAAAATTGCAAAGCAAAACGAGAGCGAAAGTTCTTCAAAGATTCTTTAAAACCGGCCCTGGCGAATACGCAGAAGGCGACGTGTTTTTAGGACTTACTGTCGGTCAAAGCCGTGCTATCGCTAAGCAATTCAAGGAATTGTCTCTCTTAGAACTCACTCCCCTTCTATCGTCACCCATTCACGAAGAGCGCCTTATTTCCTTAATAATTCTGTCACAGCGTTATCGCAAGGCAGATGAGAATGAGCAGAAAAAAATCTTCGCCTTTTTGATTAAAAATCGAAAAGGAATCAACAACTGGGATCTTGTGGACACTATCGCTCCGGCGGTTTTTGGCCCACACCTATTCGATAAAGACCGCTCGATTCTATATAAATATGCAAAGTCCAAAAATCTGTGGGAACGACGAATCGCCATCATCTCCACTTTCTATTTCCTTAGACAACAGGACTTTCGGGACACTCTTCAGATTGCCGAAGCACTGTTAAATGATGAGCATGATCTGATTCACAAAGCCGCGGGCTGGATGTTGCGTGAGGTGGGTAAGCGTGATGTGAAAACTCTAAAATCCTTTCTCAATAAGAACGCCGGAAGAATGCCGCGAACCATGCTTCGCTACGCGATTGAAAAGTTCCCTGAGCAGCACCGCCAGCGCTACCTAAAGATAAAGAGGAAGTAGTTCTAAATTGCCTCACATCCGGGTTTCCGTGCCCAGAGCCATTTCCCCGACTATCGTACAAATTTTCGACTATTCTCCACGACATTGGCTCTCATGTTTTAGACAGTATCCGCAACAGTAAAGGTTTTCCGGGCAGCGACCGATCTGCTTGTCATGGCAAGATTCAATTTAAAAACCATATTTTTTATTTTGATCTCGGGATTTCTGGTTACTGCTTGCGGAAGCAATTCCTCACTCAGCTCCAGTCAACTTTCCAGCACAACCGGTGACAACAACTCATCCGGTATTGAGACCCCTGATCCAACACCAACCCCTACACCATCGGTAGAGCCGACACCGTCACCAACACCTGGTGCTTTGGCTGTCGCCCCCATCTGGGAAGCTGCAAAAACTGATGGTAAACTATGGACCGCGCACGTGATGACTCAACTTGAGGTTTTAGGAGAAGACCTTCTTGATGTGATCCCGGCTGACGGCACCACTTTCTGCCCGAAATACAACAGTCTGACTCGCGAACAACGCAAGAACTTCTGGGTCTACTTGATTTCACAGATGACGAAGTATGAATCCAACTTCACACCAACTATGAATTACACAGAAAACTTTAACGACAGTTCCGGCAACAACGTCATCAGCGCAGGCCTTCTGCAGCTCTCAGTTGAAAGTGGCAACGCTTACGGATGTGGTCTTAAGAAGACAACCGACTTGCACAATCCATACACGAACTTAAGCTGTGGTATACGCATCTTAAATCGTTGGATGGGTAAAGACGCCCGAATCGCCGGGCAGGTCAGCGGAAGCTGGAGAGGTGGCGCGCGCTACTGGGCCGTTCTGCGATCATCGAACTCGCCTTACGCGAAAATCGTGGCGGCGACCAAAGCGATTTCAATCTGTAAATAACCATTCCCTGGCAGCTCATTCCCCTGAATTGCCTCTCTTAAAACAAAACCCCATCTTTTCAGATGGGGTTTTACTTTTAAAATTAGCAAGGAATCAGATTTTTCAAAGTTTCCGCAGAAGGTGGTTTTTCCCAAAGGGATATCACATATCCACCGCCACCTGAACCCGTGGGTTTCACCGCAATGGCTCCTTGCTCGCGCAACCAGGCAATGTGACTTGCCGGAGCCCCTTCATTCAAACCCCACTTTTCAAAACACTCAGCACCCAAATTCAGGGCATCAGCCAAAACTTGCAGCCCCTCAGATTCAGATTCCATCAAGAGCGCATTCTGCGCAGTCTCCACGGCCTTGGCCATGGTCAGGTCAATTTGCTGCCCTACCGGAGGTTGCTTGGCCAAAAGGTCCTTCACTTTGTTCACAGCATCCGCGGTAACTCCGCGCTTGCCGGAATAAGAAATATACCAGCGCGGCTTCCACTTAGGAGTGATCTCGGTGCGCTCACCATTGCGAACAAAGCGCAATCCTTGGCCACTTAAAGCCACGGAAATATCAATACCACTGCTTTCGCCATGGAATAGATCTTCAAGACTGCGCGCAAATTCAAAATACTCAGATTCCTGAACGTAGCCCAGGTGCCCCAGCCAACGAGTCAACGCCACACAAAGTGCCGCTGAGGCCCCCATGCCAGCACCCACCGGCAAAGAGGAATCCACATGCAAAGTCCCGGTGAAAACCGGGCGAGGAATGTTTTTTAACTGGAAGGCTCTTTCCAAAACACCCCAGAAAAGAAGCTGCATTTCCTGGCCGTGATCACCTTTAAGGTCCAGAACCAGGGCATGCTCCCCAGGAGTGTATTTTAGTTCCAAAGTGCGTGATGGAATTGGAAATACCAAGGAAGGATATCCGCGAATCACGGAATGATCTCCCATCAGGATCCATTTACCAAAAGCTGTGCACTGAAAACTAGTGGACATCAGGCTTTACTCCCTCGAAGGCCAAAACTTTGAATTTCTCGCCGAAATGCTGGCGATATTCTTTAAAGCGTTTCAATTGATCATGACGGAACAACATATGCACATTCGCGCCGGCATCCATGGTCACCAACGGACCATCCTGCCAACGATTCCACAACTTCTCACACTCGGCCAGAACTTCTTTAGAGGCTTCTGTCATGTAACCAAATGCCGGAGTGCTGGTTTCAAACAGGCGATGCATATCAATAAATTCATCCCAGACAATCTGGCGCGCCATATCCCAGTCACCGTTTTGCAAAGCCATCGAAAGGTCACGCAGACGAATTTCTGCACGTTCAACACGACCTTCAAAGCGCGGACTGGTTGTTACCAGCTTATGAGCTTCCGAAGAGGAAACTTCTTTTTTGGAATCTTCCACCACCACACAGATGTGGTGCATGTCTGCCAAAGGCAAATTCATTGGCTGCGCATACTCCTGTTGCCACAAAGCCCAGGGACTGAACAAAGAACGACAGGAAGAACCCGACCCCTGACGGGAAAGTTCAGACAAGGTTTTCTTATCCGCACCCCAAGGTTGAGGATTGATTATTTGGAACATTTCAGCCGCCGCCAAAGTCAGCGCTGCAAAACTGGAAGCGGAACTTGCCAGACCGCAGTCTGAGGGGAAATTGTTAGCGGATTCCACCAGGAAGTTTTTTTGAACTCCCCATTTTTCTTTTAAATTAGCCAAATGCTTTAGGAAGCGCTGCTGGCCTTTTTCTGAAAGGTCAATTTTCTCAAGATCATCGCGAATCAAGGGTTTCCATTGATCCACTCCTCCATCAACTTCCGTCAGACGCACAAACGTGCGCAGGTTTTCAAGAGTATAAGACAAGGAAGCATTCGTGGGTTTGTTACCGGAACCTTCAATTTTTCCCATGTACTTGATCAATGCAATATTCGATGGAGCTGAAACTAAAACCTGCTTCATAAACTAACTTTCCTTCTCACTAATATGCAGACCCGCAGAAACAGTTCGCTGAGAAGCTATAACTTTCACATTCACAGACTGACAGTATTTTTCGATGTTTTCTGATTGATTCTTTTCGGTCACCACAAACAAGACATCGGCACCCAGGGCACCACAGCCTTTGGCAGCCTTAACAAAGGGTTGCGAGCGAATACCTGACAGAAGATCCAACGTCGGCTGACACGTGAATTCCAGATTCTGCAAAGCCCGGGCATAATCCTGAACTCCCAGGACCAACTCTTCAGAATTGACGGAAGCAAAGGACTCTTGCACGCGGTATGCGGCTTTTTCCAATGCCGAGGAATCAAACTTCTTCAGAGTTTTTAAGTGCTCGTGGGTCGCCACTTTATTTCCGGTATGGATCAGATAAAATTCCAAATCCTGAAACGGCCAGCTATTCACAGACAACAAGCCTTTGCGTTTTTCAAAGAACGTCAGGCTTCCCTTCATCTGCGCAATCAGGTCGGCACCACTTGGGGGCGCGCCTTCGCCATTCCAGGCATATTGCTGATAAACGGATAACAGATGCTTGAAATCAAATTGCGCTTCCATCCCGACCAAATGGGATTCCCGGTGCATCCAACTGGCATACACTCCCAGGAACTGAGCGGTGGAAGCCCCGAAGCCGCCGACCTTATAAGGGTCTTCAAATATTAAATCGATATTTTTAAAATACTCAGAGTGATCCTGAACAAACTTTCCGGCCGGAGATTCAGGATGAATACTCCCCAAGGAGCCGGTTCCTTTGGCTTCAGTCACTTCAAAGCAAGGCTTGGTCAGAACGCACAAGGTCGGTCCACCGTGGAGAGCTAAATACTCGCCCACCAAAAAAGTCTTGCCAGGAATAGTGCACTTCAAAGCCAAGGGATACTCCTCTTAGTGAGGATGCTGGGTCGTGCTGGATGCCTGACCCGCGCGAAGCTCTTTTAGAACTTCAATCGCATTGCTAAGGGAAATACGCTTACGAATAGTCAAAATCTCTTCCAGCTTCTTTTGTACCGCCGGGATTTCGCGCTCTTCAGCGCCAGCACCCAATGCCAGATTCTTTGTATGAAGCTTCATGTGACCTTCGATGATACCGACTGTCGTCAATGCCTTCAAAGCGCCCAGATTCTGTACCAAGCCTACGGCCGCAATAACACGGGAAAGCTCATTAGCAGATTGAGTGCCCAGCATTTTCATACACATCATCGCTGTAGGATGAAGAGTCGTAACTCCACCTACCGTACCCACAACCAGTGGTGCTTCAAATACACCCGTCAGGCCACCGTTATCACGGTACCACTTGGTGATCGAGCGGTACTGACCATCACGGCAAGCGTAAGCATGAATGCCGGCTTCCACCGCGCGCCAATCGTTGCCTGTTGCCACCAAAACCGGATCGATACCATTCAGCACACCTTTGTTGTTGGTGGCAGCACGGTACGGATCCATTTGCGCAAACAAGGAAGCTTCTTCAATTTTTTCTGCCAAAGCAGGATCGATGTCTTTGATATGAACCACAGCGCGAGTGATTTTTGTATCGACCAGATTGGACAGGATACACATTGTCACTTTTTCGCCCGTGAATTGTTCGATTGGCTCTTTCAGGTATTCGCACACCTGATTCATGATGTTCGCACCCATCGCATCACAAGGGTCCATAAGAACGTGAACCACAGCCATATCAGAGCCGTCACCACGAGGTACACGGCGTACTTGAATATCACGAACCCCACCACCGCGACGAACCAGGCCGAAGGCCACTTCGCGGTTGGAGATTTCGATCATGTAGTTTTTCTGAGCCAGAAGTTGTTTTTCAAAAATCGCAAAGTCTTTCACTTTGGCGATTTGAATTTGACCGATGATTTCACTGCCCACCACTTCAGTCGTGATCGAGCCGGATTCACGGATCCATTTCGCAGATTTACATACTGCCGCTACGATAGAAGTTTCTTCCACCGCCATAGGAATGGCGAAGTCTTTGCCGTCGATACGGAAGTTCGTAGCAACTCCCAAAGGCATTTGAAAATAACCGATAACGTTTTCGATGAACTTTTCACCCAAAGTCGTGTCACGCAAACCACCCTTTGCCAGGTAATCAACGTCCGCTTGTTGCAAAGCACCCACCTCAACCAAAGAATCCAAACGTTCCTGGCGAGTCAGTTTTGAGAAACCTTTAAAGATCTCTTGCAGTTGTTTTTTCATCGAACCACCTTCTTATCTGCCAGCTCAGCCAAGTTTCCGCTGCCTGTGCAGAATAGCGCGATTTTAAGTTCAGTTTCCAAACGATTCAGTAAGTTCTCCAGAGCATCGTCGCCTTGCAAAGCCGCTTCTAAAAACGGTTTTGCAATTCCGACCTTTTTCGCTCCTAAGGCACATAGTTTAGCCACATCAAGGCCCGTACGCACGCCGCCCGATGCCCAAACTTCATAAGTGACGCCAGCCGCCTCAGCATTGCGTAAAGACTCTACCGTGCTGATGCCCCAGTTCGCGAAAGTTTGCGCCACTTGGTAAAGCATCGTGGTCTCTTCAGAACGATAACCTTCAACACGTCCCCAGTGAGTTCCGCCCTTACCCGCCACGTCGACCGCGGCAATGCCGGTGCCTTCAAGGCGCTTCAGCGTACTCACAGAAAACCCACAGCCAACTTCCTTCACTATCACCGGAACTTCTGCGAATTTCACGAGGTTTTCAATAGCTTGTAAGGAGTTCTTAAACTCTGTGGTGCCTTCGGGCTGCAAAGCTTCTTGCAGAGGGTTAACATGGACAAACAAAGCCACCGCTTCGGTCGCATTCACCAAGCGGCGAATGTCATCCAACGGGGTTTTGATCAATTGAGCAATACCAATATTTCCCAGGAGGTGGGCTTTGGGTGCAGCTTTACGCACCAGAGTCCACTCCTCGGCAGCATTGGTATCATTCAATTCACGACGTTGAGAGCCGACACCCATCAAAATCTGACGGCGATCGCTTAAACGAGCCAGGGCCTGATTGATTTCACGGCCGTGTTCGTGGCCAGCAGTCATGGAAGAAATAAAAATCGGGGAAGAAAGACTAACGTTAGTCTTAGAAAAAGAAAAAGAGGTCGAAATATCGACCTCTTTAAAATTCAAATCAGGCAGAGCCTCATGAATTAACTCGATCGAATCCAATCCCGTTTGCCCTTCAGTCTGAGACCTTGGGTCCAGCGCGATTCTGATGTGATCGCGCTTTCTATTTTCAAACTGAGTATTGGATTCGCTCATTGCCGTTGCTCCTTATGAGCTTCGACTTATTTCAAAGCGTGTTTGCAAAGTGCTGCGAAACCCGCTGCATCAGTAATAGCCAAGTTAGCCATAACTTTACGGTCTACTTGGATGCCAGCTTTAATCAAGCCACCGATCAAACGAGAGTACGTAGTACCGTTCAAGCGAGCAGCTGCATTGATACGTTGATTCCACAAAGTGCGGAAGTTACGTTTTTTAGCTTTACGATCGCGGTAAGCGAAAGCCATACCACGGTCATTTTTTTCTACCGCGTGGATGTACGCGCGAGAACCAGCGCTGTAGTAACCTTTTGCTCTTTTAAGAACTTTTTTGTGACGAGCACGATTTGTTTTACCAGATTTTACACGAGCCATTTTGAACCTCTGTTTAGATCTCTACTGCCAATTTGTACGGCTTAAGAGAGAAAATTTATTTATTAACTTAAAAACCTTAGAATACTAGGCAGCGACGTGCTTGAAGCATGTTCGCGTCTTCTACGTAAGATGTTTTACCAAGTTGTCTTTTTGTTTTTGAGCTCATGTGAGAGTTCAAGTGACGCATACGAGTGCTTTTTTTCTTAACTTTGCCGCTCGCAGTAACTTTCATGCGTTTTTTAGCGCCTGAGTGAGTACGCATTTTCATAGGTATTCCCTTGTCTCCGATAAGGCGTTCCTCCCGATGGGGAAGACTCTTAGTAGTGCCCTAGTCAGTCATAAATACGGACTCATGGTTTTAGGTCGAATACTGTGGAAATGCAAGCATTTTAACGGATCTTGAAAACGAAAAAAGGACGCCCGGGCGTCCTTCGCTTAGATTAGTGATTTTAAGCACTTAGAAGGCCCAGAAAGGTCCTGAAACGGTAGTCCCAGTAGGATTCAAGGTTGTCTTATTAATCACAGCCGACTTCCCATAGATCCCCACATAAACCGACCGACCTAGGAAAAACGGCAGCCCCCAGTCAAAGGGATCCCCGTTTAGATCCGAGGAGTCAAAGGCCACGTTGCGATAGACCATACTGTAGGGCTCTGAGGAAGCTAACGTGACCATATTACCGACCTCAAAAGATACCACTTTAGTGGTTGAGCCCGATTTCATCGTTGCAGAAATATTGATTAAGGCTGCTGGACAATAAAAACCCGAATCTCCGGAACACAGAGCTGGATACCCACCAGATTGTTGTGGGAATCCGTTAAAGTTAGTTCCGCTATCAATAAATGAGTACTCGTAGGTATTTCCATTGTACTCGGTTGCGAAAGTCGCATCATGGTCCTGCGCAAAAACAGTCAAGCCTGTTCCCGAATTATTCTCATCCGTGCCGATACCTAAAATAAGATATCCGTAGGCTGCACCAGCACCAGCTAGTGGCACTTCAGGCAACATCATCACAAGTCCGTTATTATGAGATACGAGTTTAGCGACCGGGTTGACGATTTGATCTGCGGCAGGAACCGGAACCTCGATGCAGTCATTCGGATTAGATCTGCAACCCCAGTATTTATTAGGCAAGGTGGCCGGACTCCCTGCTAGACACCCATTTTGTCCAACAGTACCAAAACCAACGCTGCAATCCTCAACAAAAGACCCTACACCAATAATCCCATTAAAACCCGCCACATCAGGACCTGAATCAGGGTTGCTTGCGCATTTTGCTTTTTCTGAGTAAGAAGAGTCCAAGGTTACAATAGAAATCGAACTGTCAGTTTTAATATTTCCCAACTTCACATCAGCTTTTACCACCTGCCCCCAGTGCCCAGAACCATCAAGATATCGAGTGCAGTTCGCAAGCCCTCTTGTCGCGTCCCCGGCGTAAGGCACCTGATTCAACGGAACCGTGATAAGTGATTTGAAAATCTTCAAACCATAACTTCCCGTATCCACCAGAATGTTATCGATAGTTTGGCACTGCGAGGTGCCTGGCGTGCAGATTGTAACACTGATACAAGGCTCGTTCACATAGCCATGCACCCCACAAGCCCCCACTGACAATGGAACTACGTTATCTCCAGTAAGATTTGTCGGAAAATAAACAGAAGGCTTGCGCGAAGTACCGCCACCACCGTCTGAGCATCCAAGCTGGTTCATGCCGACGACAAACCCACCCAATAAGATTAAAACTATTTTGAACTTATTCATGGAACGTAATGTCCTTTAAATCAAATCCCTGAGGCAGACTTGCCGGTATGTAGGCGCGCCCCCGTTGATCTGTCTGGCGACTGGATCCCTCGACCACGATATTGTCAGTTTTAATTTTCAAAGTTTTACGACCATAGATACGGCCACGGGCTGCGACTTTTTGTTTGTACTCTGGCAAATAGGTGCCAAGTAATTCCTCGAGCGGTGGCAGACTTGTACCTTTCCAGGCTATCGCAAAAACCACACCCGATGAATTAACAAATTGACGGATTTTCAGATCACCCTCTTCAGATTCACTGACCGTATAAGTTGTCCCCGTTGAAGTGGCTTTTTTGGATTGGGCAGATTTGGCAGAGGACGAGGAACCGACGACCAATTGGTCCCCGAGTGCGGCACTGACAGGTGTTGAAGTGAACAAGTACATCGCCCCCAAAAGAAGGCCGCAAATCTGATGTTTCATGAGGGCTCCCACTCCTATTATTTTCGGATTAATTTCGCGATTTCGTAAGTGAAAACCCGAGTTTTTGTTATTCGTTTCCCATAACATGACAACCACTTCCCAAGACGAGACTTGCCTGGGTTTTGTCGATCTTCTTGGCCCTGTGCATTTGACTAGAACTCACCCACGCAGCCCTGTACCATTCTCAATATGAAACATTTCGAGACGCTGACTAATTTTCGTGCCTATGAAGTACATAACTTTCAAATTGAGACTTTGCAGATTCGCAGTGAAGTCCTTAAGAACAATCCACTGAACGATTCCGCAGTTCGCTTCAATCCTTTGTTATTACCAAAAAACAGCGGACCTTGGCCGGTTGTCCTGGTGTTGGGTGGCTTCAGTGGCAACGCACCTTTTTATTTCAATCCCAAATTCAACGAACAAAACACAATTCAAGTGATTGATCAGGCCTGCACTCGCGGCGAAGCGCCGGAAGCCCTGTATGTTTTCGTAGATGCACTTACCAGCTGGGGTGGCTCGCAATTTTTAAATTCGTCTGGTGTTGGGAATTATGAAGACTATATCATGACCGAGCTTGTTCCTGCACTTTCACACTACCCGGTCTCCAAAAATCCTGCAGACTGGTGCGTGATGGGCGGATCCAGTGGTGGCTATGGCGCACTTCATTTATCCAGTAAGTATCCTGACGTGTTTGGACTGTGTGCCGCCATCGCGCCGGATTCATTTTTTGATGCGAGCATTATCAATGATCTTTATCAGGCCTTGCCCGTATGGGAAAAATACGGACAATCCGGCTTGCGAGTTCTGGAAGAACTTCGCAGTGGAAAGCTTACCAAGTTTCGCAATTGGCATTCATTACTGAACGCTTTTGGGATGTCAGCGTGTTATTCACCGAAAGGCTCCTCAGGTGATTTTCATTATCCGTTGGATCCGCGCACAGGAAATAAAAATATTGAAATTTGGCAGCAGTGGCTTGAAAAAGATCCCGTTCACTTTTTGTCAAAACGTCTGACCGAGGTTCGAAAACTTGATGGCCTCTATCTGGATGTTGGCACAAAGGACAACTTCCATTTGCAGTATGGGGCCCGGCAGATTTCTAATTTACTGAAAGAAAACAGCGTGCCCCATGATTATGTTGAATTTGACGGAAATCATTTCGACATCGGGGATCGCCGTCCGGAAGTATGGAAATGGTTAACGACATACTGGCGGAAATAGAAGACTGAGGAATTTATGCACCACGACCGCATCGCCGAAAGATTTCGCAACAAGATTACCTCCGCAGAACATGCCGCGGAAATAATCAAAGACGGAATGGTCGTGGGTGCAAGTGGATTCACCAAGGCTGGTGATCCCAAGGCAACTCTTTTAGCCCTCGCAGCTCGCGCCAAAAAGAATCCGCTAAAAATCAATCTGATGACCGGCGCCTCTTTAGGTCACAATCTGGATGGATTGTTAGCTGAGGCCAATGCACTCTCCCGCCGGATGCCGTTCCAGGCGGATCCTTCGTTGCGAAAAAAAATCAACAATGGCGAGGTCATGTTCACGGACCCTCATTTGGGTGAAACAGCAGAGCTTTTAGCCTACGGATTTTTGCCTTCAGTGGATATTGCAGTCATTGAGGTCGCAGCCATCTATGAAGACGGTTCCGTACTACCCACGACTTCTGTCGGCAACAACTTAACATATGCCCGTCACGCAAAACAGATCATCCTGGAAGTGAATACCACCGTCCCATTGGAGATCCGCGGCTTCCACGATATTTTTGCAACAGGTTTATCCCCTCAACGCCAAATCATCCCGGTCACTGAGGCCAATACGCGAATTGGAACTGAAACCATGCCTATGGATCCGGAAAAGATCGTCGCCGTGGTAGTGTCAGATCTTAAGGACAGTCCCATTGAACTCACCTCGGTTGACGACAAAACGCAGGCAATCTCAAACCACCTGATGGAATTCTTCAAAGACGAAGTTAAAAAAGGCCGTCTTACTTCCCAACTGCCTCCCCTGCAAACAGGTATTGGCAATATTGCCAACGCCGTCTTCAGCGGCTTTAAAAACGGTCCCTTCGAAAATCTGCGCATGTATTCAGAAGTTTTACAGGACAGCACCTTTGAACTTTTGGATTCTGGCAAAATGAGTTTTGCCTCGGCGTGTTCTTTTGCGGTGACGGAAAAATGTTATGAAAACTTTTTTGCAAATTTGGACAAATACCGCGGAAAGGTACTGCTACGACCTGAAAAAATCAGCAACTCGCCAGAGGTCATTCGCCGACTGGGAGTGATCGCTATCAACACCGCCATCGAGTTTGATCTCTATGGCAACGTCAATAGCACACATATTGGCGGCAATAAGATGATGAACGGCATTGGCGGATCCGGGGACTTTGCTCGCAATTCTTATTTGAGTATTTTCGTGACTCAATCAGCATCCAAGAACAACAGTATCTCCCATGTGGTTCCAATGGTCACTCATGTGGATAGCAACGAGCATGACGTGGATATTCTGGTGACGGATCAGGGACTGGCGGACTTACGTGGCCTGGCACCCAGGGAGCGCGCTCCATTGGTGATTGAAAACTGCTGCCATCCTGAGTATCGCGATCAACTGAAAGCCTACTACGAAGAGGCACTCGTTCGCGGTGGGCACACTCCACACATTATCGAACGGGCTTTTTCATGGCATCAGAACTTTAACGAGCGTGGGACGATGAAGTTATGAGCCTGGAATGTGAACTATGTTAGATTAATCACCAGCAATAAAGAGATCCATTTCCCAACCGGAATTAGTTTTTTGGAACTGGACTCGGTAGTCACTTGCCACCCGCACATCAGATCGCGAGATATATCCTTTTTGGGATCCCTCTAACTCAACCAAATACCACTCATTAGAATTTTGTTCCTCTGAAAGCTTCAATAAATCGAAATTGGAAGTTCTGATAGTTTTTGAAGTGTTGCTTGGTTTTTCCTTAATTTCTGCACCCTTTTTAATAACAGCGACGAACGAAAAGGAGTCATACCCCTCTTCTGGCCACTTAGAAAAAACATAGGGGCAGACAAAGGCGCTTCCTGATTTGGTGCAACCAAGATCGATCGCCGTTTCAAGTTCCTTCCAAAACGGCGTCTCCGCACCTTTCTCGATTTTGTTGTATTTAAGGAATCCAACAGTCGCGTTCTTATCTACTTCTACGCCAAAGGTGTACCTAATATCTTTCGATATAATCTTTTTAATGAAGTTTACATCTTTATTTCTAATTGATTTCAATAATTCTTTTTTAAAAAGAACAAATGAAGTATCCTTGCCTGACTCATCGACTGGCAATAGTTGCTCTGCTTGACCAGAAATTAAGTAGGTGAAACAGAAAAAGAAAATTAAAAATGGGCGTAAGAATTGTTTTGTTGTCATTCTCAATTTAAATACCACAGAGCTCTTCACGGACTTTATAAAATCGCTCAGGGAAGTCCGTGATAATGCCATCAGCACCAGATTCGATGACGTGATGGATTTCGCTTTCCAGATTCGGCGTCCACACGATGGCTTTGATGTCTTTTTTATGAAGATTGAAAATCAATTCGGGAGTGACTTGCCAAAATCCCGGATTCGCCATCTTGGCGCCAAGATCCAAAGCCGCTTTTTCGGCGTTTCGTGCATCACCCACCAACGGGACGATTTCAATGTCGGATGCTTTAGCTTCAAAAGACCTTAAAAAGTCATGATTGAAGGACTGAACAAAATAGCGATCTTGATTCCAACCACTTTCACGCAACACGCGCAAAATGAGCTCAATATACTCGGCTTCAGGCGGATAGTACTGAGCCTGATCCTTGAAGTATTTCACTTCAATATTCAAACGCAGCGGTTTTCCCGAACTTGCCTTGACGTGCTTAAACGCTTCAAGAACTTCACTGAATTTTGGAAATGGCTGCAGATTATCTTCTGTGTATTCTTTGATACCACAGCGAATTCGACTGACGTCGGAGTAATTCAAGTCAAATAGAGCGACCTTCTTCAAGGACTTTCCGTCCACACCACAACGTTCAGTTCCCACATTAGGGATCGCATCATGGCCAACCACCACAACTTTGTCCTTGGTCACCTGGAGATCCAACTCAATGGCATCCACACCAGCTGTCACGGCCGCTTTAAACGATTGAAGCGTGTTATCCGGAAAACCATTCATCCCACGATGCCCGTGAACTTCCATTTTTTTCGCAAACAAGCATGCCGGAGTCGACAACCCCACGCTAGCCAGACCTCGCCCCTTTGCAGACAAGGCTCCGGAATAGGCAATAGAAATAAAAAATGCTGTCAGCAGAAAAATAGAAGTCGATCGCATTCTTTAAGAATGACGTGGCCGCCTTCTATTTTCCATTTAATTTGCTAAAAAACGGCTATTCTACAAACTTAAGACCAAGAATGCCCGCAATGATCATCCCCAAAAAGAATAGCTTCATCAAAGACAAAGGTTCTTTGAATATCAAAGTACCCATTACGACCGCGCCGACAGCCCCGATCCCCGTCCACACTGTGTAGGACACGCCGACCGGCAGCACCCTCATAGATAAAGACAAAAGATAAAAACTGATCCCCATCGTCACTAGTGTAAAGATGGACGGCACCAGTTTGGTAAATCCTTCGGAATACTTAAGGCCCGACGCCCAGATAAATTCCAAAATTCCTGCAACAATCAAAAGAATCCAAGCCGTTGTAGTTGTCATAACTCAACCTCTTATAGAAACCCTGCGGTTCCTTCATTTTATTTATTTGCAAGTCGTTGCTGTGAAAAACAGAGGGAGACTCTAAGATCCCGACACCAAGAAAAGATGTCCGATAAATAAATCCTCTCACACTTTGTTATTTGAGAAAAGACTAAAATCACTTGCGACAAAAAACACATAGAACGACACTATCCTTCATGAAACACTCCATTCTTCTTCCCTACCGAGCCCCCCAAAATGTAGTCATTCTTGCAAATCAACGCTTCCAGGCCACCACATTTGATCGCGAATTAAGCGTTGACGAAATCATTGCTCTGGCCAAAGAAAAGAAGACGGAAGGGATTGTCGTTGTTCCTAAACAAAAAATCACAAAAGACGTCATCGATAAACTTCCTGACTCGGTCAAAGTGATTGCAACCTGCAGCGTGGGCTTTGATCATCTGGAGATTCCAGCTGCAAAAGCACGAGGAATATTATTAACAAACACTCCCGATGTATTAACCGAGTGCACGGCAGATATTGCAATGCTGTTGCTACTGAACGCCTGCCGCCGCGGTCGCGAATACATGCAGATTATGGAGTCCGGCTGGAGAAAAGCCTTTAGTCAGTCTGATATGCTCGGACTTAAAGTCAGCGGAAAAACTTTGGGAATTTACGGTATGGGACGCATTGGACAAGCCGTCGCCGACCGCGCGCGAGGCTTTGGAATGAAGATCATCTATTGCAATCGCCGCAGACTGCCTGCGGAACTTGAAAAAGGCGCGACTTACTTTTCTGATTTCAACGAAATGCTTCCTCACTGTCAGATTCTTTCTTTAAATGCACCGGGCACGGCAGAAACAAAGCATATCATCAATGACGAAACATTGGCATTGCTACCAAACAACTCAGTCTTCATCAACGTGGCCCGCGGAAGCCTGGTCGACGAGTCCGCATTGATTCGTGCCTTAAAGTCAGGAAAACTATTTGCCGCGGGATTGGATGTGTTCGAAAACGAACCCGCCTACAACCTGGAACTTAAAGAACTCCACAATGTCTTCCTGACTCCCCACATGGGTAGCGCCACCCAGGAAACCCGCGATGCCATGGGCTATCGCGCCCTGGAAAACATCGAGCAGGCATTGAAAGGCCAGCGCCCGCAAGACAGTCTTTGGTAAAACCAATTCGATACGCATCGAATTATACCTATTGACAGCCTCTTTTTGTTTCGATATCTATCGAATCACAAAAGAGGTTACTATGTTTAATAAGGATGTTTTCAAAGAACGCATCAAAAAGGTTCAAAATGACATGAAGTCCTTCTCTCGCGGGAAATTGGATTCCGCGGTAGAGGGCAAAGTTATCGATTCGCTATCGAATATCTATCTGACAATGGCTGATAAGTATGTTGACGCTGTTGAAAATGGCATCAACTTTCCTGCTCTGACGGAGATTGAGGATTGCCCGCAGGAAGATCGTGCGTATTTTGCCTTGCAGAACTTGCTTGAGAAAATGGAGTTGGATTTTACTCAAAAACTTGTGAATAGCTTCAAACATGATGTCACGAATGAAGTTGAAGTTGGCAAAATTCAAATTGCTTTCCTGGATCACGTTCGTCGCAGTCTTCATGGAGCCCGCACTCACTAATGCAAAGTCTGACTATTCTTAAAGCCCTATCAGATGAGTCTCGTCTTAATATTTTCCGTCTTCTTTTGGAAAGAGACGCCTATATCGAAGTGATCTCCGAGCGCTTAAAGCTTGCTCCTTCGACGGTTTCTTTTCACCTTAAAAAGTTGGTCGAGGCGGGACTCGTTTCCAGCAAGAAAGATCAGTATTATACTATCTATTTTGCGGTACCTGACTTTGCGGAAGTGAGCCTTAAGAATTTAGTGTTGGGAGCTGGAGTTAAGCTTAAAGAGCAGGACAAAGTTGAAGAACAATACAAAGAGAAGGTTCTAAAATCGTTTTTCAAATACGGAAAACTGACTAAAATCCCGTCACAGAAAATGAAGCGCGAATGGGTTTTAGCCCGAGTCTCTGAAAATCTTGCGAGTAATAAAACCTATTCACTCGCAGATCTTAAAGAACTACTGATTGAAATCTATCCTGACCCCGGCTTACTCATCACAGAGATGAATGCCGCCGGATTGATTGAAATTCAGAACAACAAATATAAGCGAACCTAACGACACGCTGAGAAACCGATATCGGTTCTGCACAACAGTACAAAATGGGAACTGTTACCTATTTAGAGGGGAGAATTCCCCCGGATACTTTTTTCATTTCTGCCTAGGGGTTAGCCACCACACTTCGTCTCAATACCTATTGATATGAGATGGCGGCGGAACGCTCCTCGCATAGAGTGAAAACATGAAAAAACCATTCCTTCTTAGTGTCATAGCTGCGGCGGCGTTTACCGCAGTATTGGGGTTCGCCCTTACCACCCCTCATACGGGGCATACCTGCACAGGATTGGTACCTGAAAACGACCTCTACATCCCTGCAAATACATTTGCTGCCGGTGGGATCAGTAAGGCTCAATTCAACCAGATATTGGATCGCATTGAAGCTCTCTACAAACCTGAAATTGAATCGCTGGGCGACACCCTCACCATCAACCGTTACTGGGATGATGGAACCGTTAATGCCTATGCGAATAAGTCAGGAAAAAATCGCACCATCCATATTTACGGAGGCGTGGCCCGCTTTCACTCCATGGGAGTCGAGGGTTTTGCCCTGGCCGTTTGTCACGAGATAGGCCATCACTTAGGCGGAGGACCAAAATATTCAGGACGCGAATCCTGGGGAGGCACCGAAGGTGCTGCTGACTACTTTGCGACTTTAAAATGTATGCGCCGCTATTTGGCTAGCGAAGACAACGCCAAAGCACTTAAGAATCTAAAAGTGGACCCCGTCGCGAAAACGGCCTGCCAAAAGCAGTTTTCAAACCCAAGGGACCAGTTGATTTGCCAAAGAGCTTCTGTTGGTGGTGAACAAGTATCTCAGCTGCATCAATCTATTGGTGGAATTCCGGTACAACCCAAATATGGAACTCCGGATACTTACGTACAGACTGAAGAAGATGAAGCATATCCCCAAACACAGTGCCGCATGGATACTTATTTTCAGGGCATGCTGTGCGCGCAGAGTGAATACACTCGCATGAGTGACACTGACTACAAACAGGGCTCTTGCTATGAACCTGTTCACAAAGTCGGGGCCCGCCCCCGCTGCTGGTTTGTTCCGAACTAATTGTATTTCTTTTACAGTATCATGGTGACACCTCTGCAGATGGCACAGCCTCTGCAATGCCCCACATTGCCACTGGGGAGGGGCACTAACCATGAAAACACCACTGCTGTTAGCATTCAGCTTACTTACAATCTTCATCAGCCAACAATCAATTGCGATGGCGAAGCGACCTTATATAGACTCTGAAATTCTGCACGACGCCGAAGTGGAACAATCATTCCAACTAACTGCAAAAGATGGATCCAAAGTCAGCTACCAAAAACATCAGGATATTCTGGCTCCGACGATTTCATTTACTTTGGATAAGAAAAAAGGAAACTTCCTGATCTTCAAAGACCGTAACAAGGAAATGCTCTTTAAAATTCTGGGTTCCGTCGAAAACATTAAAGAGATCACTGATCTTAACAAACTGCAAATCCTGCAGAATTCATCCGGACAAGGTCTTGCGATTAAATTCAGAACTGTCGATAGAAATCACTCGATGGGAGAAGACAAAGAATACACCGAAAGCTGCAGCATCGAAAAAACCGCTCGTCGCTGCCGTGATGAGTATGACTACGACAGAGAAACGAAAAAGAGATACTATCGTGGTGAAGTATGTGAAACCATCACGATTTCTGAACCTGGCATTCGTGATGTTCGCAAAACCGAATTCACTACCGTCACAAAAGTCTTATTGGAGTTTGTCGACAGCAGCATGCGCACTGTCTTATCGGCGCACATCACCGACTACAACTTGTGGGGCCCGGAAACCAAAGGCCTGTGCATGTCGCGCTAAGGTTGACGCACATTAAAACCGAACGGTTCTGCATAGCAGCACAAAAAGGGAACTGTTACCTCAAATAAAAAAGGCAGCTTGCGCTGCCTTTTTTTTCTAGTCTTCGTCGTCGATCTCGACTTCTTTAAGTTCGTCGAGTTGTTTTGAGTCTTGTTTAGACTTGTTCGGATGGGCTTTTTCGTATTCTTTGATTTTCAAAGGATCCGGAGCCAACATCAGGAACATTTGCTTACCTTCCATTTTTGGCTGGGATTCAACCATGGCAAGGTCGTCAACGAATGCGATCGCTTTTTTGATCACATCCATGCCCACTTCCTGATGGGCCAACTCACGACCCATGAAACGCAATGAAACTTTCACTTTGTCGCCTTCAAGAAGGAAACGACGAGCGTGATTCATTTTGGTTTCAAAGTCATGCTGGTCCGTACGAGGACGCATTTGCACTTCTTTGATAGTCACAACAGTCTGCTTTTTACGAGCAGCAGTTGCTTGTTTCTTTTTCTCGTACTTCCACTTGCCGTAATCCATGATTTTACAAGTGGGAGGAGTTGCTGTTGGAGCAATCTCAAGAAGATCCAGGCCACGATCTTCAGCAATACGTAACGCTTCAGGCACAGTCATAACACCCAACATGTTACCTTCATCGTCGATAACACGAATTTGTTGGGCACGAATCTCACGATTCACTCTCAAAGAGTCTTTAGAGTCTTTCTTGTTGCGATCAAAACGACCGCCACCGCCGCCTCCAAAATTTCCTGAAAACTTGCTAATGGTAAACCTCCGGGGTTTAGTTAAGTACCAGCGTCACTTAAATGTGACGACTAGTTTGTGCTGGCAGACTTCGCAAGAGAGCTCTGCAAGCTTCGGTTTTTAATATCTGTCGTAATCAATGTCATCACCTGATCCACGGTCATACCCTTGTGTTCTGAACCGTCTCTCAAACGCAATGAAACCGTTCTGGATTCCGCCTCTTTATCCCCCACGATAATCATGTAAGGAATTTTTTGAAGCTGAGCCTCACGGATTTTATAATTCAATTTCTCGTTACGGCGGTCAAACTCCACACGAACGCTGTGTCCTTTTAAAGAGTTTTGCAACTCCTCACAGAACGCATTCACACGGTCCGTAACATTCAGGATCGCCACCTGCACTGGCATCATCCATGGAGGCAAATGACCCGCTGTATGCTCCAGATAAACGCCGATAAAGCGCTCCAAGGAACCCAGGATCGCACGGTGAAGCATCACCGGACGATGCTCCTTATTGTCCTCGCCAGTGTATTTCAAATCAAAGGCCTGCGGCAGATTTGGATCCACTTGCAGTGTACCCAATTGCCATGGACGATTCAAAGCATCGACGAACATGATATCCAACTTAGGTCCGTAAAACGCACCATCGCCTGGATTCAATTCAAATGGCAAATTCAGGGACTTCAAAGCTTCCGCCAAAGCACCTTCTGCCATATCCCAATATTCCTCTGTCCCCATACGGTTGTCCGGACGAGTGGAAAGGAAGATTTTGTAATTGCTCATACCCAGTTTGTCGTAAACACGATTTAGCAAATTCATGAACTTGGCGATCTCTTCCTGCAACTGATCCAAACGGCAGAAGATATGAGCGTCGTCCTGACAGAACGTACGTACACGGGTCAAACCGTGCATCGCGCCCGATTTCTCGTAGCGGTGCAAGCGACCGAAGTCCGCCATTTTGATTGGCAAATCACGGTAAGAGTATTTCTCAGAGTTATAAAGCAAACAGTGAGAAGGACAGTTCATCGGTTTGGAAGCAAAATCACGCTCGTCCACTTTCGTGAAAAACATGTTTTCTTTGTAGTTCTGATAGTGACCGGAAGTATGGAACAGGTTCACGTCGAAAATTTGCGGAGTGATCACTTCCTGATAACCGGTTTCGAAATACAACTCACGCAGGTACGTTTGCAAAGAGTTGTAAACCGTTGCACCCTTCCCTGTGAAGAATGGAGAACCTGGAGCCAGTTCATTGAAATAGAACATGCCCAATTCTTTACCTAGCTTACGATGATCGCGTTTTTTCGCTTCCTCGATGTTGTGAAGGTAAAGATCCAGGTCTTTCTTGTCGTTGAACGCTGTCGCGTACACACGCTGAAGTTGTGCGTTTTTCTCGTCACCTCTCCAGTAAGCCCCCGCCACGCTCAAAAGTTTGAATGCCTTGATCTGACCCGTGGATTGAATGTGTGGACCACGGCAAAGGTCAAACCAACTGGTACCATTGAAGTAGATACCCACATTCGTTTCGCCTTTTTTCGCAAGGTCTTCAATCAACTCAACTTTAAAGCGCTCGTTCATTCCTTTGAATGTTTCGATGGCTTTTGCGATCGGCCAGTCTTCACGATGAATCGGAAGATCTTTGGACACGATCTCAGTCATTTTCTTTTCGATTTTTTCGAAATGCTCTTCAGTGAAAGCAAATGGTGAATCGAAGTCATAGTAAAAACCATTGTCGATCACCGGACCGATTGTCACCTTCACTTCAGGCCAAATATCCTGGATCGCTTGAGCCATGATATGCGCGCACGAGTGACGAACAACCTCAACTGATTCAGGAGATTTTGTGGTGACCAGCGCCACTTTCGTTTGATCTTTCAAAACAGTGCGAAGATCAGAAATTTCAGTTGATCCATTCAGTTTTGCACCAAGAGTTTCTTTGGCCAAACGGGGGCCAATGGACTGCGCCACTTCCAGCGCTGTCGGTTCATGGTCAAAAACCTTCGTCGAGTTATCCGGCAGAATAATTGTAATTTGTGACATTATGATTGCGTGCTCGTGAACGAGCTATTTTTTAGAGAGATAAATGATGTTTCAAGTGCGATTTTTTGCATCACATTATTAGTAATCCCCGGTGCCGGAAGGGTCAAGTGTTCTCGCCCCCGACAACGTCCAAAAGACACCTGGCGCTATGTGTTATTTCACACGCAAACCGCTACAAGTGACTCACAAACCGCCACTTTGTCTAAAATTTCTGGCCTTTGCGACTCCATAAGCCCGAAAAACGATCATCATTAATCATATAACTCACAAGGAGGTTCTCTGTGAAAACCCTCTTAACCAGCATTGGAATTGCCTTTACCGCATCCATGGCGATCGGAGCGACAACGACATCCAACCCTTCCAACCCCGGCAACCAGACCACTGTGACAGCACCCACAAGCTCAAAAATTCCAAATTCAACGGCCACTCAGGAAACGGGCCCCAATACATCCCGCGTTCCATTTCCATCCAACAGACCGGCCATCACCGACCCCACGACAACGAATCGGCTGCCTTCTGAAAGTGATCGTGCTCAACAATCACTTCCAGAAAACGTCAACACACCCACAACTCCACCAGAAAGATATTAAAGCAGTACTTAAAGTGTGTTTCGTAAACATTCATCTTAAAACGCCTGGTTGACGGAGACATAGGTTGCCCAATCGTCTCCGTAAGCCACATCAACCCTGAAATCCACCGGATTTTGGCGAGCCATCCGGAAACGGATCCCCGTTCCCCCGGCCCACAATAAATTAGTTAAAGTTAATTCTGAAACTTTTCCGACAACGTCCCCGAATCCCCCAAAGACAACAAATCCCCAACGGTCCGTAAAACGCTGCCGGTACTCTGTTTGAGCAGCCCATAAGATATTGTCGCGATACTGACCCGCTTTATAACCCCGCATATCACGACCCCGGCCAAACACCGCCATTTTATAAAAAGGCACATCCCCGATATTGGCTTCTGTCGCCACACGAACTGCCAAAGCACTTTCGGTGAACATCCCAAAGTACTGACTGTAGTTCACACGATAGCGCTGAAAGGTGTGACCGCCCCCCAGATTCTTGTCATAAAACTGCCCTTGAAAATTGGAGAAAACCCCTTGCGTTGGATAAAAGGTATTGTTGCGACTGTCATACTGACCTTTGAATCCAGGCAACCAGCTTTCATCATCCAACTTGATGTCGGGGCTTACACCCGAAGGCAATGGATCCACATCAAAGGATGTATCCATGCGATTGTAACCGACCGTGGGCCCCAGATAGAAGCCCTCCGCCAGGCGAGGCATCCACTGAATATTCACAAAGACCACATTCTGATGCATTAAAACGGATTGATCTCGTTCTGCGGCAGCTTCACCGACACCGTAAAAGTCTGAATTGATCCTTACGTAACCGCCAAAAATATTCAGCCGCCAACGATCTCCATTCATCCGCCCCAGATATCCCGCCATCGCACCATAGCTTTCCTTCTGAGTTCCAAATATCGCCGCAACCCCCGTTGAAGGTTTAACTCCGGGAGTTGTCGAAAAGATATTCTGTGCCATCAATGCCAATCCCCACCCTTGTGCAGGGTTGTAATTGGGAATGGGCGCCACCACGAGCTCATTCTTGGTCTTTTGAGATTTGTATTCCAAGGGCGCTCTTTGCGAAGGATCCGGCGCCGGAGGATTATGCTCATCAAAATCATCGACATCCGAACCGTAGTCCCCAGGTTCTGTATCCTTCTCTTGCCCATAGGATACGCCGGCCACCAAAAATAAAGTCAAAAATAGCGCAATGAATTTTACCGGCATAACTCGGTCACTCTTCGCATATCACTGATGTCATCACATTCAAATCTTCCGAGCTGGGAGCAAATCCGATTGATACAACCCGCATCCGGAACGTCATAGCACATGCGGGCTATATTAAAGAGCTCCCGCTTTTCATCACAATCAAAGCGATCCAACTGATTGCAAACAGCAGTGATACACTCGCCGTTTACACCGTCACACTGACAGGCAATGTCTTTGATTTTGCTGTCGCTGTTGCAATTCAAGTTTGGCATCTGATCACAAACCGCTCGCACACAGCGGGCCGTATCTGGATCACGAGGATTGCAGTACGGAGGCTGGGGTTTTGAGGGAGGCTGAGGTTTCGGAGAATGCGGTGGCGGAGGTGGCGCCGGTTCCGGCTGAGGCTCTCCCTGACCAGGATCATCAGGCAGAGGCAAGGGCAACGAAAAGGTACCCCGGGTTAACTGTTCATAGAGTTGCAACTTCTGATAGTTAGGGCGAATGGGACGACTGTCGGCGTCCGAGGCTTTTGCCTGCATACCAAAAATCAACAAAAACAAACTCAATAATTTTGAAAACGAACTGATTGAATTCATTCTGCACCTCTGTTGAATAATTTCAACAGAGGTCTAGAACGCAGGGCAACCCAGCTCCCTTCCAAATGGAAAAAAGCAAGGGGCTGTCGCCAGGCAATGGGACTATTTATCATCCTCTGCGACGGGAACCGCCGGTTTTACAGCAGGAGGCTCTGCTTGTGGGACATTTGAGTTTTTAAACAACTCCGCCAGAATTCTGGGACTTCCTGCTGCATCGAAATCATAGACTTTGCCGCCATCGTAACCGCGCAAGTGGTTGCATTCGTAACTAAGAGCGTAGTCATAGACTTTACCGCCCTTAAGCACGCGGATGCCATAACGGGGGTTAAAACACCCTGGCAACGCCAAACCCTCTTTGTAGGATTCAGCTGCATCTTTGAACTCCAAAGCGGCTTCGTTGACATCCTCAGGCTTCAATTTGATTTCACCCAGAATTTTAAAACCGTGAAAATCAGCGGCTCCACTGCCCTTTTGAGAGGGATCCAATGAATACACTGTTGCCGACTCCGGCTCCTGCAGGTTGTTTAGAAAAGTCATCTCAGCTTTGACCGCTTTGATTTCTTTCGTCGCCTCCAAGGAGTCATACTTAAAATCACAAGCAGCAACAACCGCCACAACAATCAAAGTGCAAATAAAATATCTCATCAAAAACTCCCACACCCCGCCTCTAAAAGGCAGATGTAAAATTCTACAATGTATGAAACGACAAAAGCCACCGCGTGGGTGGCTTTTGTTAAGAGTCCAGCGTTATGCCAACTCCGGTTCAACCAGACTAGTAAGCAACGTGGTGATTCAAAGCCTCATGCATACGAGGATCTTTGATTGGCACCAGGTTGTGCTTCGCCCAGAAACCCATCACGCAGTGAAGGAACAAGCCCGCAAAACCAGCGAAAATACCGATTTCCCAGAACCCGAACACAACGTGACCGTGGTTGAAGTTTGGATAAACCATCCAGTAGATGTCCACGTATTGCATTACCAATACAAGAGTGGAAATCAACAATACGTTCGTGTCATTTCTTTTTGCATCACGAGGAAGCAAAGCCAGGAAAGGAACCACGAAACGGAAGATCAAAAGACCCACAGAGATTGGCATCCAACCATCCAAAGATCTCATGATGTAGTACTCAGTTTCCTCTGGGATATTCGCATACCACATAAGCATGAACTGAGAGAACGCAATGTAGGCCCAGAAGATTGAGAAGCCTTTTAGGTACTTCACAACGTCGTGTTGGTGCTCAACAGTCACGTAACCTTTTACAAGGCCAGAGCGTCTCATGAAGACGATCACGATCGCCAGGAAGGCCATGCCCGCCTGGAACATACCAGAGAAGCAGTAGATGCCGAAGATCGTCGAGTACCAAGTTGGCAACAAGGACATCAACAAATCCACAGAGAAGAAAGAGAACGCCAAAGCGAAGAAGCAAATGAAGCCAACCGCTGGGCTCACGTTTTTGTGAGTCAGGTTCTCGTCACCAGTTTGATCCTGCTTGATGGAGTTTCCAACCATGACCCATTTGAAAATCATGCAACCAACAACGAAGATCAACAACCGAATCACGAAGAAAGTCGGATTCAAGTAAGCTGTTTTCGCAGCGATCACCGGGCTTTCAGCGATCACTTTAGGATCTGCCCAGATGAACAGGTTTTTGAAACCGAACAACATGATCAAACCGAACACCAGGATGTACGGAATGAAGGCTGTTGTCGCCTCAGCGAAACGACGGATTGAAACCGACCAACCTGCTTTTGCAGTGTTGTTGATCGCGATCCAGAAAAGTCCGCTCAAACCCATGCAAGAAAAGAAAAAGAAAGCTACCAAGTAAGAAGTCCACAAACGGTCCTGGTTTTTAAGCAAGCCCACTGCGAAAGTGATCAAACCGATCGCCATCAACACAAAGCTCAAAGTTTTAAGCTTTTGTGGCGCTTCGAATTTACCCAAATGTAGATCTACGTGTTTATGTTCACCCATACGTAATCCTATTTACCATCACGCTTCTCAAGGAAGCGAATGTAGTTAACAACCTGCCAACGATATTGTTGTGGAATGTGAGAAGCATACGGTCCCATCACACCCTGTCCCATCGTGATTACGTGGTACAAGTGAGCATCCGGCCAGCCTTTTACTTTATCACTCAACATTGGAGGTGGCTTCAAAGCCATTTTTGATGAAACAACAGACTTCGCAGCCTCGCCGCCTTCACCTTTGTAACCGTGGCAAACTGCACAGTTAGTTTCATAGTATTTTTGACCTACCAACAAAGTCTCTTCATCCATTTTGCCAGCCAATGGATTTTTAAGGTTCTTAATAGCCCCTTCCAAATCAGTAGCGTAACGGTATGGTTCGAAACCTTGAGGCACAGTTCCTTCAGGAGGAACACGCATGCCAGAATGATGAGGAGCACCTTCGTCATAGGACTGAGCCTTAACTGCAGGAGTCACCATCATGTCTTGGATGATTTCAACGTTTGGTTTGTTGCCGCGAGGACCACAGCTTGTCAGCGCCATTGCCGACAAACCTGCTGCTACAACTAGAGTCATATTAACAAGACTTTTCATTTCTAGTACTCCGTCTTCTTCACTTCAACGGCGCCCAGCTCTTTGAACATATTCGTAAGCTTGGCTTCGTCATAGATAGAGTCATTGTGTGGAACAAAAATCGCAAATTTATGGCAGCTTAGATCCGGATCAATGATCGGTGGATCGATGCGTGGCATTTTGCATGCGTAGAACAAAGCACCTACAGAAGAAAGAGCTGCGAAAAGAATCGTCAACTCGAACATGATAGGTACGAACGCCGGAAGAGAGAAAAACGGTTTACCACCGATATTCACAGCCCAGTTCACGGCGGAAGTCCAATAAGTCAGACCCAAACCAGCAGACAAACCCACGCAACCAGCAACGAAAGTCACATAAGGAATCCAAGAACGTTTGATACCGCAAGCTTCTTCCATACCGTGTACTGGGTAAGCAGAAATCGCTTCAAACTTGTTGGAACCAGATTCACGCATCTTGCGTGCAGCCTTCAAGATTTTTGCTTCATCCATAAAGATGCCAGCAATACCTTTAGTATATTGAGCAGCCATTAGTGGTGCCCTCCTTCAGTGTCATAACCAACGTGTAGAACAGGCTTAACTTCCGCGATAGAAACCGCTGGGAACAAGCGCAAGTACAACAAGAACAATGTCAGGAACATACCGAACGAACCAACCAGAACGCCCGTATCCCACCATGACCATTGGTACATACCCCAGTTCGCCGGCAAGAAGTCGCGGTGAAGAGAAGTAACCGTGATCACGAAACGTTCGAACCACATACCGATGTTTACGAAGATGGAAACCACGAACATCACAGGAATGGAACGGCGGAAACGTTTGAACCAGAAAACTTGCGGAGACAATACGTTACACGAAACCATGATCCAGTATGACCAAGCATAAGGACCGAAGGCACGATTCACGAATGCGAAACGCTCGTACGGGTTACCAGAGTACCAAGCAATGAAGAACTCAGATGCGTACGCGTAACCAACGAGCATACCAGTCGTCATGATGATTTTATTCATCACTTCCATATGGTCCAAAGTTACGTAGTTTTTGAATTCAGGGAAACCGATACGCACCAAAGTCATCAACGTCACAACCATCGCGAAACCGGAGAAGATCGCACCGGCAACGAAGTATGGAGGGAAGATCGTTGTATGCCAGCCTGGCAAGTTGGAAACCGCGAAGTCGAAGGATACGATCGTATGTACGGAAAGAACTAGCGGAGTCGAAAGACCAGCAAGCAACAAGTACAACATTTCGTAGTGCGACCAGTTTTTCGCAGTTCCTCTCCAACCCAAAGAAAGCGCGCCGTAAATTGTTTTACGCAATTTATTTTTCGCACGGTCTTTGATAGTTGCAAAGTCAGGAACCAAACCGATGTACCAGAACACCATGGAAACCGTCGCGTATGTAGATACGGCGAAAACGTCCCATAGAAGCGGAGAACGGAAGTTCACCCACAATGGACCACGTTGATTCGGATACGGGAACAACCAGTAGTCCAACCAAGGACGACCTGTATGTAGCAACGGAAACAAACCCGCCGTCATAACGGCGAAAACCGTCATGGCCTCAGCGGTACGAGCGACCGATGTTCTCCATTTCTGACGGAACAGGAAAAGTACCGCAGAGATCAGTGTACCGGCGTGACCGATACCGATCCAGAATACGAAAGTAACGATCATCGTACCCCAGAATACCGGGTGAGTTACACCCAGCAAACCGATACCAATACCCACTACGCAGGCAAGGATTACGATGTAAAATAGAAGCAATGTTTTCGCGCCAAGGAACATCCCCACCCAACCTTTGGATGGGAATCTTTCCAACGGAGCACAGATGTCATCACTGACATCCTTCAATGTCTTATTGCCAAGGACTAATGGATTACGCTTCATCATGAGTGCTCACCTTGTTTTGCAGTACCGTGACCATGATCATGGCCACCAGTTGATTCTTTATCATTGTTACGGATCTTGGAAAGGTAGCGAACAGATGGTTTTGCATGCCATTCTTCTAGCAATGCGTAACCACGCTCTTTCTCTTCAGCTTTCCAGATTTTTGCAACTTCCGAGTTTGGATCATTCAAGTCACCAAACACGATACCGCCCGTTGGGCAGGAAGTTTGACAAGCCACTTTGATATCGCCGTCTTTCAACTGACGTTTCTCATTGCGAGCTTGAGTTTTGCCGTCTTGGATTCTTTGTACGCAGAACGTACATTTTTCCATAACCCCGCGCACACGAACACCCACAGATGGATTCAAAGCCATGTGCATTGGTTTTTCGATCAACTTCGCATAGTTGAACCAGTTGAAACGACGTACTTTGTACGGGCAGTTATTCGCGCAGTAGCGAGTACCCACGCAACGGTTGTAAACCATGTCATTCAGACCTTCATCTGAGTGAGCTGTTGCGATAACCGGACATACGGTCTCGCAAGGAGCGTTGTCACAGTGTTGGCACATAACCGGTTGGAAGATCGCTTCTGCGTTTGCGATATCACCTTGGTAGTAACGGTCGATACGCAACCAGTGCATGATACGACCTTCAAGAACGTACTTCTTACCAACAACAGAGATGTTGTTTTCAGATTGGCACGCCACCACGCAAGCTGAACAGCCTGTGCAAGTATGAAGATCTACAGCCATACCCCATTTGTGACCGGAGTATTGGTGCCCAGACCAGATGTTCCAAGTGTTGTGTCTGTGGATGCCAGCGGATTTATCTTTATTGTAGTCCTTCAAAGACGCTTCAGCAGCGATTTGACGACCTTCCATAGAGAAGTTACCGGAAGTACCCGCTAGGTCATATTTTTTACCAAGTTTTGTGAATGTCGCTGATTGACCGGAGAAGATAACTTTTCCAGCTTTATCAACAGCGATGAACTCATTCATGTTTTTACCAACGCCGTTCGCTACTTTACCAGCGCGAGTGCGTCCGTAACCAACTGCTACCGCCATAACCTCGTCATGTAGACCTGGTTGGATGTAAGTTGGAAGATCAACCGACTTATCACCCACTTTAAGAGTGATCATAGAACCGGTTTTCAAACCGTTCTTTTCAGCCATGCCGATAGAGATCATCACGTAGTTATCCCAAGTCAGCTTCGTCACTGGATCTGGAAGCTCTTGCAACCAACCTACGTTGGCAAGAGAACCATCCATGATCGCCACTTTAGGGTAAAGAACCAGTTCCATACCTTCTTGAGCTTTAGCTGGCTTGATAGATGTGAACGCGTCCACTTTGAATGAACGAGCGCCAGATCCACGAACCACGTCACCGACATAACCTTTTTGAAGAGCTTCCAGCCAGAAATCTTCAAAGCCTGCGCCTTTACCGTATTTCGGGTGGATGTCTGATTTCCAGTAAACTCTCAAGTAGTCATAGAACGTTTCGTAGTCACGAAGACGTGCTGGACCTTGTTTTGCCATGAACGCCCAAGTCATCAAAGACAACTGGAACGAACGAGTGTCGTACATAGGACGAATTGCTGGTTGGCAGATGGAGATAACACCTTTACCAACTTCCAAATCATTCCAGGATTCCAACGCGTGGTTGTCTGGAGTGATGTAATCCGCAAACACACCTGTTTCGTCAACACGGTCACCAGTGTAGATAACCATTTTAACTTTTTTAACAGCTTCTGCGAAACCCATTGCCGTAGGCAAAGAGTAACCAGGGTTCACTTTGTGCATGATCAAAGTTTGAACTTTGCCGTCTTTCATATCCTGGATCAACTGAGCCATGTCAGCGTAAGACGCTGTCAATGCAGAGTTGCCGGATTTGGAATCAACAGTTTTACCGTCATTTTCCAAAACGGAGTTCAACATATTCACCGCAACTTGAAGTTCAACTGCTTTGTCAGTCAAAGTCGTGATACCACCGGCAACAACCAGTGACTCACCTTTGTTCGCCCAAAGATCAGATGCAACTTTTGCAAACATCGCAGCGTCGATACCCAATTTTTTTGCAGTGTCTGCAAATGGCGCCAACGCAGACTTCACATTGCCGTTACCAGCGTATGAAGAAAGACCTTTAACCACGATGATCTCGTGAAGAAGGCCCATAACAACGTCAAGTTGTTGCGAAGGCTTGATTTTGAAACGGATATCAGAGTTTGCACCCGTCAATGAGTAGTTGGAATCAAACGACACCATACGGCTCATGTTTTTGATGTCTTTACGACCTTGAGTGAACTGATGAGTGTAAGCAGTTGGATTGATCCAAGTACCCAAGAAGTCCGCTTCAACAGATACGATCATCTTAGCTTTGTCGAACCAGTACTGAGGCACAACATCGTCACCGTAGGAAGCTTTTTGACCATCACGGATTTCTTCGTGAGCAAAAGCATCCCAAACCACAGTCTTGGCTTTGAAGCCTTGAGCGAAGTCTGAAACTACAGCGCGAGTTGAAGGAGAAGCGATGGGGCCGGAAAGGATAGCCACGCCACCTTTTGCCAATTGCTCAACAACTTTTTTATCCAGCTCTTCCCATTTCACGTCGATGATTTGAGAGTTGGATTTCTTTTCGTTGAAAAGATTGCGCTTAGGACCTTGCAGTCTTTCAGGATCATACAAAGACATCAAAGTTGCTTGAGAACGAGCGCTCAAACCACCTTGAGTGAATGGATGCGCAGGATTTGATTCAATGTGAATAGGACGACCTTCACGAGTTTTGATAAGCAAGCCCATCGCATCGTTACCGTCGAAGTATGCAGAAGAATAGTAATTCGCCTGACCAAGAGTCACTTCTTCAGGCATTTTGTTGTATGGAACGATCTTTTGCACTGGACGGCGAACGCAAGACGCAGTCGCCATAGCCAAAGAAGCACCCATCAACTTCAGGAACTCACGACGAGCCCAACCGTCTTCACCGTCGCTTTCACGAAGTGGAGAGGATTTAAACTCAGTCTCTGCTTTTTCTTGAAACTCAGGGCCACCGATTTTTTCTTCGATCGTTTCCCAGAACTTCGTGTCACGCACGATTTTCGGGCGCAACGCTTTTTTTGCTTCTAATTCATTATCATGATGCATTTCAGACATAATACCTTCCGAAACCCTTAGTAGTGACAAGTTGAGCAGTTAATTGGAGCTTTGTTCTCTGGTTGACGGTGACAGTTCACACACCAGCCCATGGAAAGGTCAGAGAATTGCTCCACACGTTTCATCGTTTCGATCGGACCGTGACATGTTTGACAGTTCACGCCCTTCGCGATGTGTGCGTTGTGATTAAAGTGTACGAAATCAGGAAGCATGTGAACGCGAACCCACTCAACCGAGCCGCCACTGTCATAAGCTTCACGAAGTTTTTGAATTTCCGGTTTGTCTGTCGCTACTTGTAAGTGACAGTTCATGCACGTTGATAGTGCTGGAATATTCGAGTGTTTACTTCTTTCCACTTGGTTGTGGCAGTATTGACACTGAATCTTGTTCGTCCCCGCATGCAGTTGGTGATCAAACGCAATTGGCTGCTCTGGAGCATAGCCTTTGTTGTAACCCCAACCTGGTTGGAATTTACAACCCGTGAGAAGTGTTGAAAAAATCATGAGCGCGCTCAAACAAGCTAACACGCCCGCCGTCGTACTTCTAAATACCCGATGCATAATCATCCTTTTGCTAAACTCCTATCCTCTTGTTGTAATTGAGGATTGAGGCCAACAACGCTGTCCTATATTTATTTTGCCCTTATTTAATGACTTAAAAGTCCAGTTGTCCATATTCTTTTTGCAAGCATATTGAAAAAGCGAGAGGCTTTGGGCCTCTCGCTTAGTTTTTATGCAGATCAATTTTCCTACGGACTCTCCTCTTCTTAGGAATTTTTTGCCGATTTCTTATTGCGGCCTTGTCGCAAAACCCACACGTACAGCGCAAATAACAAATGTGCAGCCACAAAAGCAGACACATATTCAACGCCGCCCGCGCCGAATCCGTAAGAATGAAGCCCCGCACCAAGAACGAAGTTCACACCGTACCAAGCCATGATAACTAAAGAGAAAGTGATAATCGCTGTCACTACCATGCCGAAATTTTTAATCATCCCCGCGTATCTTGCGTGTAGAACTGCCAAATAACCAAGAAGCGCAATCAACGCCCAAGTTTCCTTTGGATCCCATCCCCAGAAGCGGCCCCATGAATAGTCAGCCCAAATACCACCCAAGATAATTCCCGGCGCCAAAAATGCGACGCCAATTTGCATGGATCTGTAAATAGCTGTCACGACCGCGCGAATTTTCTCGTGGTTTTTTTCTTCGCCCTTAAGATAGTAAAACAGACCAAGGTCGCCCAACCCGAACGCCAAAAAGAATGCGGCGTAACTGATAGTGATAGTCATCACGTGGATCGTCAGCCAATAATTGCTGCGCAGCACTGGTTCAAGCGGCTGCAATGTAGGATCCAAAACCGCTGGCGCGAAGTCAGCAATCACCAATCCAAAAGCAGCAACCAACGTTCCCGCAAATAAAACAATACGGAACTTATAGATCAGCTCAAGGATCGCAGCGAAAAACACGGTCCCCCAGGCTACCCACACCACCGTCTCATACATATTTGAAACAGGGGCTCTCTCCATAATATACATGCGAACCGCAAAGCCATACGTATTCAGGATGAAACCAATCGCCAGGAACACCCAAGCTGCTTTCATCAAAGACTCTTTAGAAAGAGCCCACACCAAAAGAATGGCAATTGCCGCAAGAATATAAAACACGTAAGCCCAGCGGAACGGATGGAAACTGTTGTAGTGAACTTCCGCGTGAATTCTAGCGCTGTGATCATAAAGTGCAGGGTTCTCTGCACGCGCTGCCGTTTCAAAGGCAATGATGGCTTCATCAAGCTTCGTTGCCGCTGCATCGATATCCGCTTGGCTTGCACCACTTGCCACACCACCGATATAACTCACAAACGCCGTCGTGATACCCATAAACTTTTGCTGAAACGCCTCTGGCAAATCGGCCACAGCAATCCAGTTATCCCCCTCTTTCGGAGGAAGGACTTTCAACATGCGCCCTGCTGCCACTTCCTGAAACACGAAGTACTGATTTTCCAAACGTTGCAAGGCCTGGAAGTACGGATTCAATTTTTCTTTGGCATCACGCTTTGCCTGAAGCTCCTGACGAAGCAAAGCAAAACGATCGCTGCCGAACAGCTCCTGACCATTGAAGTATCTTTGATCCTTGGGAAGTTTCATCGCCTCCAAAACCTGGTGATTGCGAACTTCAAAGATCTTTTTGTCAGCCCATGCTTGAGGCGACAACATCCACGTCAGGATAATTTCTGTGGCTTTACGTCCCTCGTAGGAACTTTTCCCGTAGACAATCTCCAACATTTCTTTGGCAAAACTGTCGTAAGGTTTCAGTCGTCCGCCATCCTGAACCGGCAAATACTTCAGTTGGTCCCCGGGTTTTGCATAAGCAACCACACCAGAAAGGGACACTAAAACCGCTGTCAAAAAGAGTAAAAACTTTTTCATCTAATTTTTCCCGCCGTCTTTTTTCTTAGCTATTTTGAAATCCAAATGTTTAAACCACATCAAAAGAACGATACCCAGACTTAAAATCAGGGAACCCAGATACTTCCACGATCTGCCCGGATCTGCATTCACCGAAAAGATGGACGCCACAGGATGACCATTCTCCTCCTGGAAAGAGGCCTGGTAAATCGTCAGTCCTTTGTATTTCAGGGGTTCATTCATGGAGATCTCAATCTCTCCCAAATCCGGAACTTCAACCACACTCTTGTAAGCCGCAGCCCGCATCGTGCCCTGATAACGATCCACCACAAATGACTTCAGTTGAATTGGAAAACCGATATCGATACGACGGTTGCCGTAAGTCAGAAGATAAACCGCATTGTCTGTGAATAACTTCACCATATCGTTCAACAACACCCAATGAGGCTTGTCCTGGAAAATAATTTTCACAGCGGATGTTGTCATCGGCGTAGGACGATCCATATCCTGCAGTTCCCAATCTTCCAAAGCCGATGGCAGGTATCTTAGAACACGGAAATCCAAGGCCATCTTAAATCCTGGGTCAAAAACTTCACCTTCTTTGATGAATCCGGACTTGCCGACTTTTTCAGAATCTTTGTAAAAGACAGCGTAGCGCAAGCCGCCTTTCTCTTTCACCGGCTCCAGGTAAATTTCATTGCGCATTTGCCCCTTTGCAGGGATCGGCCCCAGATGAACCTGAGCCGGACCAAAATCATGCGTTTGCAGAGTGCCGGCTTTTTTCTGAACCAGCCACTCGATCACATTGACGTTGGGATTTTGCACCTGGAAACGCAAGCCGGAGCCTGCTTTGCCACTTTCATCAGCGATGACTTTACGAGAAGGCAGAACGTACTTTTTATACTCGACGATTTTGATTTCGCCGGCATACACCGGGATCACCGTCGGCTTTTTTTCCGTTGGAGGTTTGACGAAGAAATCCACTTCCTGCTCAAGGGTTTTTGTGTAACGATCCCCATCGAATGAGCTGTAAACCACCAGATCGGTTTCAGATGTCTGCACCAGATTGTTTTTTTGACCGATATCGATTCGCATCGAACCATCCAGGCCATACTTCATGGTCAAAAGACCACCGAACAACAAAATGATGATTCCGATGTGAGCCAATACGAAAGCCACGTGCCGTTTTTTCCATGGCAGACGATCCACCATCACTGCAATCAAGTTGATCACCAACATGCCCATGACAGTGTACATATACCAAGTATCGTAAACGAGCTTTTTGGCAGCGTAAGCATCGTACTTGGCTTCAACAATAGTGCCCACAGCTGTGATGACTGCAATTGAAATGATAATGAAAACCGCGAGCTTCAAACTTGCCAGCGGTCTATTCAGGCGCTTAATAACGGACTTCAAAGAAACATTTACCATAGAGCGGATATCTTTAGATGAAACCCTGCCCTGTGACTATGCTTTTCGGCCTTCGACACCCTACGTTAGGTGCTGCAAATTGTTGCGGATATAGCTGAGTGCGAAGCTGATTTTCTCCTGCACTTTTTTAGCTTCTTCAGGCTTCAGCTTCTTGGTCTTCTCATCCATGTAAAGTTCGCGATTCATTTCGACCTGCAAAGTATGCATTTCTCGCGTTGGATCGCCGTATTGCTCTGTGACGCGACCGCCAAAATACGGCCAGTTGTATCCAACTTTGAATCCTGCGGTCACATAGGCTGCGATCACCAGATCCTTGAATCTTGGATCACAGCTTTTCCCTTTGCTGTCGCTCACGACGATATCAGCGCGACGTTCTCCTGGATCACGGTGCTCACTGGTGCCGACCGAAGGCATGCTGTGCGCATCAATGTGATAAGTTTTAGTGTAACCTTTTGCGTGAAGTTTCGCGTAAAGGTCGCGGATATTACTATGGAAAGGCTCATACACCAACTTCACCAGCTCATCATGTGATTGCTGACTCATTGGCTCTTTCATCAACTGATGTTTGTAGGTTGTGATGACCCAGTGAAAACCACGGTTGTGCATTCCTGCAGGATTTCCGTTACCGATCACAGAGCTCGCATCCACGTCTTCGGGTACTCGATTCATATCGGCCGCATAACGATGCCACTCGGTTTTAACATAGGGAATCTGCAGTTTGTGCAGAGTGGGCTCATACAAAAAGTCGACGTAACGATCCACATCGCACATAACGATTTCTTCTGGCAGCGTATTCAACCAGGGAGTCTGTGGAGGGATTTTCTCTCCAGAATGCGGAATTGTTACCATCAACGGTGCTGTGATTTCCATAGGAACCTCTCTTGACCCCTTAACAGTAAAACGCGACACTTAAATTGAAAAGGGCAAAAGTTATGACGACACCTCCCAAAGCTAAGATCTATACACGTACTGGCGACAAGGGCACGACCCGTTTGGTGGATGGCTCCTGCGTCGAAAAGTTCAATCCCCGCGTCGAGGCTTATGGCACCGTGGATGAGTTGAACAGTTATTTGGGCGTCTGTCGGTCCTCATTGCGCGACTATCCGATCCTGCTTTCTTTGGATGACATCCTTGAAAAGATTCAAAATGAACTTTTCAACATTGGAAGTCTGCTTGCCACCGAAAAAGACGAAGTCTTCAAAATGCTGCCACCCATCACCGCAGAGCAAATTCGCGTGGTGGAGCTAAAGATTGATGAATTGACCGCGGACCTGCCGGAATTGCGCAATTTTATTTTGCCTGCCGGCCACATCGTCGCTTCCCACTTGCATGTGGCGCGCACCTGCTGCCGCCGTAGCGAACGTCGCTCTGCTGAAATTGCAGTGCGTGATGAGCGTTACGCCATGGCTTTGCAATACCTGAATCGCCTGAGTGATTTTTTATTTGTCGCTGCTCGCTGGGCCAACATGAAGATGGGACAGACCGAAGTCCTTTGGAAACAAACTTAAAGGTCCATGAATGAAACTTGAGATTGCATCACCTGAAGACTCCGCGGCCCTAGTTGAATTTTACAAAAGCTTCCCCTTGGACGGTCCATTGCAGATCAAAATCGATCGCAACAAGGATTTTTTCGAGCCCTATGAAATCCATGGTGAAAAAGCCCTGACATACATCCTTAAAGACGAGGAAAAACTGGAAGGCATGGCAAGTTTTGTCGTGCGCGACGTTTTACTGAACAACAAAGTCCAAACTGTGGCCTTCGGTCGCGATCTGCGTATTGCCCAAAATCGTAAAGCCATTTTGGAATGGGGTCAGCACTTTTTGCCGGTCATGAATGAAGTCTCCTCGGTACTTGATGCAAAGTACTTTTTCACGGTGATGAGTTTGAACGAAGCCAAATCAATGAACGCCTTCGTTCGCCAACGTAACACCAAGCGCTCCCTACCCCGCTATTATCTATTCCGTCGACTGAATATGATTTCCCTGCACGGTCGCTTTCCATGGGCCAAGAATCCACTTCCGCATTTGCGCATGCGCCACGGGAATGCTTCGAATGTCGACGCTTTGATTTACTATATCTCGCAAAAATCCCGCTCTAAAGATTTAGCCACTGTTTGGGATGCACAAAGCTTCCATGATAAATTGGATCGCTGGCAGGGTTTGAAACTGGAAGATTTTATTATAGCGATCGATAAGAACGATAACATCGTCGGTTGCTGTGCACCTTGGTCTGCCGAAGGCATGCAGGACTTCATCCCGATGACTTACAATTTGAAGGCCCATAATTTTAGGCAGTTCTTAAAGTTTGGCAAGATGCTGGGCTGGACCCGCACGATGACCAAGCCTTTTTCACGACTGAAAATTGAAGCGAGTTTGAATTTTAAATATTTGAATTTCCTGCACGCAGATAACGGCGATATTTTTGAAGCCTTGCTGTGGAAGGCCTTTGATGATGCTCGCGAGAATGAGTTTCTGGTTTACAACCAGATGCGCTCGGAGTTTATCTATCGTCGTCCGATGGATTGGGTGTCAGCGAAGCTGCCATTTGGGGTTTATCTGATGTTGCCGCCAGATCAGGAACCACCGTCGTTCCTGCATCCTTCCAACGAGCGCCCGATTGAAATGGAGCCGTTCTTTACATTCTAAAGGTACGGCCTTACTTTCTCCACCTAAAGGTACTTAAGGTACAGACACACTTTCTCCGCGTGACCAAACTGATATTTGACACAACATTTCTTGGTAGCGCAAATTGCCCGTCGATGGTCCTAATAAACTTTTTCAAAGATTGAAAATACCGGGCCCGTTGGGATACGCGAAGGGATACGCTTGCCGGTGTCTTGATATCCGCATTTCAAATAAAAACCTTCTGCTGGAGGATCTGGGAAAACTTTGATTTTTGACCAGCGGTTTTCAGCAGCCTGTTGGTCAATGAATTTTGAAGTTGCCGCGCCAATCCCCTGCTTGATGACTGATTTTTTAATCCACAGGTGTTCCAGAAAAATTTCACCTTCATCATTTACAAAAGACAAAAAACCTACCAACCCGGAATTATGAATTTCGTAACACAACTCATTACTCAGGAAAGCTTCATCAACGATAATTAATGGCAACGAAGCTTCTGCGTACTCTGCTGGATAGTTCCAAACAGACCGCGACTCAACGATCATCGAGTTAATTTCTGCCATATTTTGAATATCTGCTTTTTTGAACCCGATCATGGGGTTTTTCCTATATAAAAATTAATTACGGTGCGTGCTTGGTAACTATGACGGAAATGACCTTCTGATTCGCTACTTCAATTTCACAATCTGCAAAGGCGGCGGTTTTAGCTTGAAAACGAACGGTCATCTTGCCGCTGGTGAAACCCGCAGACTTAGACGGAGAAAAAGTTCCCCTGTTGGCCGCATTCACAACTTCGCCACCTGGGTTCGTAAAAATCAAATTATCAAACGACGAGGCCCCAACCAACTGCATGGCTTCATCAACACTTTTGCCGGCTTCAATTGTTTTGCAAAACTCTTCTGCGCGACTTTGAGCTTGGGAAACACTCATCTGAGTATAATAAACACCCAGTGCCGCAAGGACTGCCGCCACCACGAACAAAGATATTAGACGTTTTAAGGCTGTATTTTTCATACCCAACGTCTATATCACTGGAACTTCCAGTCAAGTTAATCAGCTTAACGCTGAAGCAGCGCAGCCCTCGCAATGCTCCCTGCTCCACAAGGATGATCTGTGGACAGACCTAATCCACTCCCTTTATTCTAATGCCATGAATATCAGGCTTAAAACCGCGATCATTGACATGTCATTTTATTCAATTTCTTCTCTGGCGACAGAGGATTTTCTGTGTAACCCCAATGAAGAGGAAGCTGCGAAAAAAATCGAGGCTATTTGCGCAGCCAAAAAAATTAAATCGAGTAAAACCTGGAAGTCACTAGAGGACGCAAAAACTGCAGTCACACTAGCCATAAATTCTCAGGATACGAAACCTTTAGAGGACTACATCGGCTGCGATTCTAGCGACTCTAGCTCCCTTCATGAGCACTGCATTTCAGATAAAAGCGCTCTCACTCCAAATGATTTAAAAAAAATTGTCGAATATTCTAAAGCGCGTAATTCGCTAAAAAATTCAAAATGGATTCAATATGGAGTTGGAAACAAAATTCACCTTTTGTGTTCAACAGACTACGGCTTCAAAGCAGCCCACAACTATTGCGGCAAAGACGAAAAGCTTCAGCCCGTCATAGAAGTTATGGAATCTACAGCGGGCTATTACATTTTCGGTCTTCCAATGACCGGGATTAAAAACCAAACCAACTAAATTTCCACGTACATGGAAATTTCATCGGCAAATGTTCCATCGTGAAGCTTGAAGGCATTTGGTTTTCTACCGCAGTCTTTGAAGCCCATTTTTTTGTATAAGTTATGAGCCGATGTATTGGGATGCATTACGCCCAACTCAATTTGCGTAAGCCCCTCGACACGCGGGGCCTCGGCGAAGAGTTTTTTTAACAACAACTCCCCGACGCCTTCACCGCGCATGTCTTCAACAATTCCCATCCCTAAATGACCGCGATGAAGTGATTTGGTGCGGTTTCCAGCACTGAATTCCAAATTGCCGATAATTCGTCCGTCGCATTCAGCAACGATCAACATACCGCGCGGGTCAGTACTGTTTCTTTCAATCCACTTTTCCTCGTTATCAGCAGGCTTGGTGCGAAAGTCTTCGGCAGTACTGGCAATGTATGGAGCAGTCTCTGCCATCGCAACCATCATACTTCTTAATGCCGGCGCATCCGCCAACACTGGAGATCGCAAAGTGATTGTTTTGCCTTTTTTTGATATTTTAGTTTCTGTTATTACGATCATTCTGCAATCTCGCTTAAAGTTTAAGTCCCATCATAATTTCATCACAAAAGGTTCCATCCGGCTGTAAATAGGCTTCAGGCCTTCTGCCGAACTCTTTAAACCCGACTTTTTTGTACAGATGAAAAGCCTGGTGATTTTCACTCATCACACTGAGTTCAATATGCGTGAGCCCCTCTATTTTTTTTGCTTCCTTGATGAGCTTATCAAACAACTTCTCCCCTAATCCTTCACCCCTCATATCGGGATGCAGAGAAATTCCCAGAAGCGACCGATGCCGGGTTTTCACGCCACGGTATGCGGCAAAGTCCAGAATTCCCACAACGCGGTTTTGATACTCGGCCAAAATACACAGACCCCTTGGATTTGACAGATATCCTTCAATCCATTTGATTTCCGCCTCCAGGGATTGATTCGCAAAAAAATCGGGCCCGTTCAAAATATAGGGAGAGGTGGCTGCGACTTCGACCATGGCATTTAGAATATTTTGTGCATCTTCGACTTTTGGCGATCTTAAGGTTACTGGTTTGTTCTTTTTAGTGGTAACGGTTTCTGATGCAAATTCCACGGTTCGTTCCTCCTGATGACAGAATTTCGGATTCAGGAATTTAAGTCAAACTTTGCATCTGATGAAAATTTTTATGGACGGCATAAGAAGGATTGGCACCCAAAATGGAACCATTGATTTTCTTGAATTCTACTAACAGAGCAGGACTTCCGGACTGCTTTCAGCAGGGCTTCATTGGTTATCACACCCTATTTGATATCTCTTAATTTTTACTTTTTTCTAGCAATTTGATCATATACATTCAGCTAACTATTTCTGGTTCTTTATTCTCTTCAATTTTCTTTTCTTTCATTTCTCTATCTTGCACTCAATTCCTTCAAAATTTTGCGCTACCATGAAGCATCGCTTCAGTTACTAAGTTCTAAAGAAATTTTTCTTGCCCTGTTTTTCATCTCTCTAAAACCTCATCCTTTAAACGACTTCATTTCCTTCGAGCCCGAGCGCATTCATTCTTATTCAACACAACCTGATCGATCCTTAGGCGCTCTGCAAGGAGTTAGTCAACACATCCCATTCTCCGTCAACTTTCTAAAAACTGCGAAAAATCCCCTTTAAAAACCTGTGGTACAACCCTTTCAACAAAGGAGTTTCCAATGAATTTAAGTACACTTTCCAATGAAGAACTCACTTTACGACTGGATAAATTGGCACAATCAGAACGCAAAATTACACATCTTATTCTGGCCCATATTAATGAAATGGAGTCGCGTCGTCTTTATGCAGAGTTAGGCTTTGATTCTATGTTTCGCTATTTAACCCGACACTTGAAATACAGCGACGACGCTGCTTACCGCCGACTCAGTGCCGCGCGACTATTGAAAAAGTCACCGGCAATTGCAGATAAAATTGAAAACGGCAACCTGACGCTAACTCAATTAACTCAGGTTCAATCTGCTTTAAAGCAAGAACTAAAGTCCAACCCTGAATCCGAGATGGATCTAGCCAGAACCCTTCCGGCAATTCTTGAAAAGATTGAAAACAAAACTTCTTTCGAAACTAAAGCCAGTCTTGCTAAAGACTTCAATCTTCCGATTGCAACACAAGATATTGTATCGCCTCAAAGAAACGAAACCGTTCGCATGGAAATCACGCTAACCATCGAACAACTTAAAACATTAGAGACCGCACGCGATTTAATTTCGCATACCGTGACCGACGGAAATTGGGCCGATGTTTTAACAGTACTTGCAGTGAAGCAAATTCAACGGATTCTTGGCAAAGACAAGTTGGAAAATGTATCTGAGAAGTACGCGCCAAGCACACAAGAATTCAAGAGAAAATCGACACCAAGCTTCATGGTAGCGCGAAACCGTAGTCATATTTCTATAAAATCCAAAAGATCATTATTATTACATGCAGATTACTGCTGTGAATACCGAAGCGCTGACGGAACTAAGTGCAAATCGAAATACCAATTGCAAATCGATCACAGACAGCCAATTGCTTTGGGTGGAAGAAATGACCTGCAAAATCTGAGAGTCTTATGCCGGGCACATAACTTGGCTGAGGCAGAAAAATTGGGATTGAATACTCGGTGAATCACCGAGTCGCAGTTGGTTGGTTGGTTGGTTGGTTGGCTGGCTGGTTGATTGGTGACTGACTGACTGACTGACTGACTGACTGTGAATGAATGAAGATGGATTGAATGATGGATTTATTGTTGACTGTTAGCAACTAACTAACTAACTAACTAACTAACTAACTAATGATGAACTAGAGTTATTAATAAAGCTGGCACATTTCTAGTTCTTTCTAATAATCGAAGGCCCTCCTATATTTGCAGCCTCTGCGCCCGCACGATGCGGTAACCAAGCGCAGTGAGGCCAGGATGGCCGTGCTGAAAATATAGGAGGGCCTTCGCTTATTAGAAAGCTCACCGAACGACGTCAGCAATTTTAAAAATAATAACTAAGATTCAAACCATAAGAAGTAGAAGTAGTTTTAGCAGGATACTTTTCACCATTCATGAAGATGCTACTCTCCTCTTCCGTTTCAGCAGTCGATTGAGAGAAGAACGCAGAGTAAGTTATCCCCTTATCAGAACCCCAGCCAAAGTTGAACGAAGTCTCTAAACGCTCATCGCTGGAAGACAGATCACTATAAAGCAAATTCGAAGGTATCAATTCTTCAAGATCAGCGAAGTTACCAAAGATTTGTCGCACGCGAGCCCCAAGGGACAATTTACCAAGACGCATCTCCCCCGAAACACTCAATCTGGCAGATAGCGGAGGAGCTTTGATCAACTCCAAAGGATTTTCTTTGGCATCAAGATCAGACTCTGCCATTTGCTCTACACTGCCTTCAACGCGAAAACTTTTACCCGTGAAACCTACGCCCGCACCGAATCCCATACTTTGGGTTGTCGCAGGCCAAACTTCCGTGGAACCTTGCGCTCCCGTAGAAGGATCGTAATAGGTATAAGTGTAATCCGCATTAGAAGTTCTTTGCATCGCATAGGCGCCAACAGTAAAGCCTTTGAAATTATACGCTGAGCCCGCTTTAAACAGTAGATAGCTAATCTCGGCTTTTAAGTCATTCGCAGAAACATTAGGAGGAGTGCCCACGCGAAACCGATTGAAAGTGTCATACTTGGCCGTTGCCGCACTCAATCCAATCAGCCCAAAATCAACAATTCCCCCGGCATACACAGACTTCGCCGAGTTCGTGACATTGCGGGCTCCGTAAGTCGTAGAATTAATATGCTCCGTCTTATCCCCAGTTTCATAGTCAAAAAGACCTTCAAAAGTAACCCGACTGCCTTTTGTTGCCCCAAAAAGAGTGTTCTTCTGAAGCGCCACGTCTGTTTGCACGCCACCCACAATTCCACCAGTGGTGACTTCATGATCTTTATTTATATCTTTTTTGCTGCCATCCAAAGAAATCAAAGCTTGAGCCCGCTGATGAGCCACCCCTGGATTAATCGAACGCACGCCGGAAAAAAACGAACTGCCGGCAATTTGCGCCAGTGCAGAAGAACAAACTGTAGTTATAAAAAAAGATGCGATCAAACCCTTCATTAATTGAAATTAAATGAAGGGCTGTTGATTATCGATGAAACTGTCGCGAACCTGTGGCCAGAACCAGCCAAGATTTGGATCAGCTGCGATAACGTCTTTAATTTGAACTTCGACGTCTTTGCGAGTCGTGACTTCACGACGCAGCCAGAACTCCACTTCATCATAGCCAGGGCCGATGACAGTGATTTCGACTTTGTCCATAAAGTGCAAAAGATGTAAATCTTTGGTAGCAACGGCATTACCCGCCACTTTGGCATTGATAAAATTGTGCACGACGTTCTTTAGTTCATCTAAAGAACGATAATTGATTCTTCTCAGAATCAAATCCGCACGCTGATCCCGATTGACCCAGCGTTGGTGTAAGCCTCTTTGCACAAGGTTGATCAAAAGAGTGCGTAACACACTCGGTATCTGACGAAATTCATCATCAGACAGTGACATTACCTGCATTAAGTCTACGTAGCGCGCCTGCTCCTGGCCGCGACGAAGGGAGGTAAGCACTTCAGGAATCCGCAAAACTGATTCGCGAATCCCCATTAGATCAATTCCTGCTCCATCCGTGAAGTAGAGAATTCTCATACTTCTATCATGGCCTATCTTCCGGGATTTTAAATGAAAATCAGAGCGTTAGGACTATGGTCCAGCATGTATTTTTTGATGCAGCCCGCCCCCAGATTTGGTACGATAGTCCGAGGCCCAAGGACTAGGTGCCGGAAATAACAAAGGATTTGCAACTGTGATTTCACGCAACCAGAAAAATCAGCGTCCACCATTTGAAAAATGGTATTCGTATATTTTATTTATCTTTATCGGTTACTGCGTGGCAGACTTGGCAATTCTTTCATATCGCGATCGCATGCTGCCACAAACAGCGCCACCAGCACACCCGAAAGCACCACCCGCTTCCAGCTCTGTGAGCTCGGGCTTTTACAATAATATTACTTCCAGAAATATCTTCGCCTCCAATGGCCTGATCCCCGATCAACTCGTGGATAAAAACAAAGGCGCGGCAGAGCAAAAAGAAGCGGATCCGGTTCCGTCTCAGTTGCCTTTGAATTTGATTGGTACACTTGTGCATTCCATTCCTGAAAAATCCATCGCGTCGATTGAAATCCGCGGAAAAAATCAGGTGATTTCTTATTCTGCAGGAAAAGAAATCGAAGGCATGGCGAACATCGTTCGCATCGAAAGACAAAAAGTGGTTTTCCGCAATCTGAATTCAAACCGCTTGGAATACATCGAGATGAAAAAAGAAGGCGGCAAACTTAATTTCGCCGCTGCCAAAGCCCCAACCACTGCTGGTGAAGTTAAAAAAGGCAATGACAATACTTTCACATTGTCCCGCGCGACTTTGTTGAAATATACAAATGATCTTTCCAGTATTTTAATGCAAGCCCGTGCAGTTCCGAATCGTGAACCAGGCACAGGCAACATCAACGGCTTCCGCGTTTTAGATATGCAACCTGGCAGTATTTACGAACAACTCGGCATCCAAAGAATGGATGTCATTAAGTCCGTCGACGGAAATCCTGTCGACAGCCCTGCCAAGGCGATGGAGTTGTACCAAACCCTGAAGAGCAATAACAAAGTTGTTCTTACGGTTGAGCGCAACGGCAAAAACGAAACGATGACATATAATATTCAATAAACTCCCTCAGGAGGAGAGAGCCTATGAAAAAATCAGTCAGCTTAGGAATTGCGTCATTGATGACAGCACAGCTGGTTACACCTGCGGCACAAGCGCAGTTTGAATCATTTCCGCCACCGCCACCTCCACCGGATTTCGGCAATCAGGATAATAGCGGTTTCGCAGCTCCTGATTCCGGAGACTCCTCTGGCGTCATGCACGGCGGAACAGCGTCTGGTTCTGGTGACGAAGCCGGACAAGTGCTAACAAAAGCACAGAAGGAAAAATTCGCCAAAGCTCCGACTGAGGACATCACCAATAAAAACTTCTCGCAAACCATCGAGTCTTTTGACTATCCGAATGTGGAAATCACCGAGCTGGTTAAAGCCATGGGCGAGTTGACTGGTAAAAACTTTATCATCGATCCAGGTGTGCGCGGTAAAATCACGATCAGCGCACCATCCAAGATCACAGTGGCAGAAGCTTACAACGCTTTCCTGTCTGCTTTGGCCATCAACAGCTTCACAGTGGTTCCTTCTGGCGGCTTCCTGAAAATCAAATCCTCCAGAAATGCCCAACGTGACAATATCGACGTTTACTCCGGTGCTTACTACCCTAACACCGACCAAATGATCACAAGAATCATCCACTTGAAGCACATCTCAGCGGCTCAAGTAAATCGTGACCTAAGAATCCTGCCATCCAAGGATGGCGAGATGAATATCTATGAACCAACGAACTCGATCATTATCTCTGACTACGGCGCAAATATTGACCGCGTGATGAGAATTATCAGTCAGTTGGACGTTCCGGGATTTGAAGAACAACTTGAAGTTATCCCTATTAAGTTCGCGAAAGCCAAAGACCTTGCAGACCTGGTGGATAAAATCGTCAACAAAGGCAACAAGAGCCAGGGTTCTGCACCGGGCACATTTACCGCAGGCGTTCCAAGATTCTCCAGATCTGCCGGCACTTCCGCTCAACAGGGCGCAAGCTTCTTTATGGCGATCCCGGATGACAGAACAAACTCCATCATCGTGGTTGGTAACAAATCCGGCATCGTTCGTATTAAAAAACTGATCAGCCAGCTGGATTTCAGAATCCGCGCTGAAGATTCCGGTGGCGTTTACGTTTATTACGTTAAAAATGGTGATGCCGAGAAAATCGCTCAGACACTTTCTGGCGTAACTAAAGAAGCCGCTCCGAAACCTGGCACTGGCGCCCCAAGTCTTCTGTCACCAATTGGTGGTCAGATGCAGGCGCCACAGGAGATTTTTGGCGGCGACGTAAAAATCACAGCTGACAAAGCAACAAACAGCTTGGTTATCACCGCTTCCAAACAAGACTACGAAGTGGTTTTGAATCTATTGAACAAAATCGACATTGCCCGCGATCAAGTATACGTCGAAGCAATCATCATGGAGATGAGTGCATCTGATATCGACACTTGGGGGGTTGGTTACTACCAATACGGTGACAATGGTTACGGTAAAGTCGGCTTCAATGGTGGTATCGACTTGGCAACAATGCTAAGTCCTACAGGAGGTTCCGGTGCGATCCTGGGCTTCGGATCCGGAAAAGTAATCGAAGTGACTCCGATCACAGGTGGCACACCGATCAAGATTCCATCTTTGGTGGGCTTCATCAACTTCCTGAAACAGACCAAAAAAGCCAATATCCTTTCCACTCCGACGATCATCGCTTTGGACAACAATGAAGCGGAAATCGAAGTGGGTGATAAAGTCGTGACTTCCATGCAGCAAAACGTGTCCGGCACGAGTGGCACCATCACGACGACGCCGACAATGGAAGATGCGACGATCAAACTTCACATCAAGCCTTTCATCAGTCCGTCTTCAAACTCAATCCGTATGGAAATCAAACAACAGGTGACGCAGCTTTCATCAGCCGCAATTCCAAAGGATTTCCAAAACAACACGCAGCCGCTGGCAAAACGTTCGATCAACACCATGATCAACGTGAAAAATGGCGACACAGCGATTCTGGGTGGTTTGATCAAGGAAGATGACATTGAATCCGTAGTGAAAGTCCCTCTTTTGGGTGATATTCCTATTTTGGGTTGGTTGTTCAAATCCCGTGATATTCGCAAGACAAAAACGAACATGGTTTCATTCCTGACTCCGAAAATCGTTCGCAATTCAGACGATATGAACCACGTTGTTTCTAAGCGCTTGGATGAACGCATAGACTATATCAAAGGTCAGGGCGGAAAAGACCCATATGGTGCTAAGATTGATCCAATCTACAGAAAAGCAAAAGGTGAGCTTCCTCCGGAAGCAGCCCCAGCAGACCCTGAAGACGTAGAATAGAAATTAAGAAGGAATATTAATGGCCACTGTGGATGTTCTGACAATTCTGTCCAAAGCTACTTCAATGACACAGGATCAAGTGCGTTCTGTGCTTGCCAACCCGTCGGTCGTGAGACCCGTGACCGTCGGGGAAGCTTTAAACCAGAAGGAATTCTCCACAGCGGATGAAGTCGTCAGTGATCTGTGCAAAGAGTTGGGATTGGATTTTATCCGTGACATTCCGGTTGCAGACATCAATGCCGACTTGATCCGGGATATCCCGATCAACTACGCCAAACAACACCAAGTCCTCCCCTACAAGGATGAACCGGATCAACTGATTGCTTTAAGCAGCAACCCGGTGAATTTGAAATCCCTGGATGACTTGAAGGTTATGTTCGGCAAAAAAGTCCGCCCCCTGATCACGACAACGATACGCATTCAGGATGCAATCAATAAAGTGTACGAAAAATCCACGGCGAATCTTTCGGGCCTGGATGAAATCGACGAAGAAGATTACGACCTGGATGATCCTATCGTGGATCTACTGGAGGCTGGCGAAGACGATGCGCCGGTCATCAAGATGGTGAATAGCCTTCTGTTCCGTGCGGTGAAAGAAAAAGCGTCAGATATCCATATTGAGCCCTATGAAAAAGACATGGCTGTACGCTTCCGTACTGACGGTGTTTTGATGGATGTATTTAAACCACCTAAAAAACTGCAAAACGCGATCACATCCCGTATAAAAGTTATGGCGAACTTGAACATCGCGGAAAAACGTCTTCCACAAGACGGTCGCATCCCTTTGAAAGTCGGCGGTAAAGACATCGATATTCGTCTTTCCACTGTACCCGCTGCTTACGGCGAGCGCCTGGTTATGCGTATTCAAGATAGATCCACAGTTATTCTGGAGCTTGAGCAATTGGGCTTCTCGAGAGAGAACCTGGATCGCCTGGATGACCTGCTCTCCCGGAATGACGGCATCCTGCTGGTAACCGGCCCCACGGGTTCTGGTAAATCCACAACTCTGTATGGCAGCTTGATGAAGTTAAACAAACCTGACGTAAACATCCTGACTGTAGAAGATCCCGTGGAGCAACGTATTCATGGTATCGGTCAGGTGCAAACCAACGCCAAAATCGGACTGACATTCGCTGCAGGATTAAGATCCTTCCTTCGTCAAGACCCGGATATCATCATGGTGGGTGAGATTCGTGACTTGGAAACTGCCGAACTTGCGATTCAAGCATCACTTACCGGTCACTTGGTTTTAAGCACTCTGCATACCAATGACTCTGCCGGCGCCTTCCCGCGTTTGATTGACTTCGGGGTTGAGCCGTTCTTGATCGCAACTTCAGTTATGGGTGTCGTTGCCCAGCGTCTGGTGCGTGTTCTGTGCCCACACTGTAAGGCTCCGCACGAGCCGACAGATTTTGAATTGTCACTATTGGGTATCTCCCGCGATGTCGCAAGCAAGAGCCATATCTGCAAAGCCATGGGTTGCTCGGAATGCGGGCAAAAAGGTTATTCCGGTCGTACGACGATCAGTGAATTGATGGTTGTGACTGATGATATTCGTTCATTGATCATGCAGCGTAAAGACGGTGCCACTTTGAAGAAACAAGCATTGGCCAATGGAATGAAAACTTTCCGTGACCATGGTATTGCCAAAGTGCTGGCTGGTGTGACTACAATTGAACAGTTAACTACGAATACGCAACTGGATCTATAATATGCCAATTTTTGAGTACAAGGGCCTGACACGTGACGGAAGAAACACCAAAGGTGTGATCGACGCAGAAAATCTGCGTGCGGCCCGTACCAAACTCAAAAGAGATAATATTTATGTCGTTGATATTCGCGACAAGAAAAAATTAGACACGAAAAAATCCAAAGGCGCTCCCCGCGCCACTAAAACCGTTCAAGTTAAGGATCTTTCCCTGATGACTCGTCAGTTGGCGACTCTGGTGAAGGCGAATATCCCCTTGGTGGATGCTTTGACGGCGATCGCTGAACAGGTTGAAAATCCGACTCTTTCAGAAGCCATTGCCGACTGTAAGAATATGGTGAACGAGGGTTCCCCGTTTCATAAAGCCCTGCAAAAGTACCCGAATATATTCACCAAGATTTATATTTCGATGGTGGAAGCCGGGGAAATGTCAGGAAGCCTGGACGTGATCCTGATGCGTCTGGCGGAGTTTACCGAAGCCCAGGCCGATCTTCGTGCCAAAGTTTCCAGCGCCATGACCTACCCGATTATCATGCTGGTTGTGACGATGGGTTTGCTTTCGTTCCTATTTATTTTCCTGATTCCTAAAATGGTCACAGTGTTCGAGTCCGCGCCAAACCTGGTGCTTCCTTGGTACACAGTCGCTTTGATCAACGCCTCCCAGTTCATGGTGAATTACTGGTACATTATCTTTGGTGCGATCTTTATTGCCATTGTGATGTTTAGAAACTGGAAATCCAGCCCGACGGGCCGCGCTCAATGGGATGCTATTTCTTTGAAACTTCCGATTGCAGGTCCTGCTGTGCGCATGGTGGCGGTTTCCCGCTTCACTCGCACTTTGGCGACACTTTTAACAGGCGGCGTTCCGATGCTGACCGCTTTGGATATCGTTAAGAACGTCGTGGATAACAGCGTTCTTTCCGTCGCGATCGAAGAAGCCCGCAACAATATCGCGGAAGGTGAATCGATTGCCGGTCCTCTGAAAAAATCCAACCAGTTCCCCCCGATCGTAATCCACATGGTTAACATTGGAGAAAAAACCGGCGACCTGGAAAACATGCTGACCCAGGTATCAGATGCCTTCGACTTTCAGGTTAAAAACAAGTTGGAATCCCTGACATCTTTGATGACACCAGTCGTTACTGTTTTGATGGGTTTTGCGATTGCGATGATCGTATTTGCGGTCATGGTTCCGATGTTTGAAATGACCAATATCGCTGGTTAGTTCGGTCTTAAAAGTTTAATTTGAGACATCCTATAGGAAGTTAAAAGTTTACTTTAACTTCCTGGCCAAAATACCATCTCCCAAGGACAAATTCTGTAAGACAACAAGACAAAAGAATGTACCAAGTCAGAAGCATCTCTTTACCACGACCTTGCGCTCTGTTAGTATTTCATTCGGCAACAAGGAGTTTTAAATGTTAGCTATCAATAACCGCAAGGGTATGACTTTGATCGAGATCATGATCGTCCTTGCTATCATCGGCGGTATCTCTGCACTTTTGCTTCCACGTCTGACTGGTTCCATGGACAAAGCTAAAGTTAAAGAAACCAAAATCCACATGGGTCAAATTTCCAATGCTTTGCAAATGTACTACACAGATTGCAACAAGTACCCACAAACGCTGGAAGGTTTGACGACTCAAGATCCAAACTGCAGCAATTGGGGTCCTGAGCCTTATATCAAAAACATCAAAGACCGTTGGGAACATGACTATGTTTACGAACTTAACGGCAGCGAAATTCATTTGAAATCTTTCGGTAAAGATGGACGCGAAGGTGGCTCTGGCTACGACGCTGACATCTCTTTGGACGATCTTTAGTCCATTATGAATCGTCGGGGCTTCACCCTCATTGAGGTGATGATTGTACTTGCCATCATTGGCGGTTTGGTTGTCATTGGGGCCCCACGACTCTTTAAAGCACAAACGAATATCCGGGCCACCACTCGTCAATTCATGGCTCTGACCAAAGATATTCGCAACAAAGCCCGCATCTACAATTCCACTTACCGCTTGGTTATTAATATCGATGGAGACAAAGCCGGCCAGTACTGGGTCGAAAGAGCCAACGGCCCGACTCCGATTGATCCGGAAGCGGCAGAAAAAGAACGCGACAGAATGAAAAGCAGCTTCAAAGATGAAGATGCCCCACCGCCGAAATATGCGATGGACACTACTGTTTTAAAAAAAGAAGCGCAACTACCTGGCTCTTTCAAATTCGTACAAGTCGAAACGGTTTCCGTTAAAGATCCCATCACATCCGGAACCGCTTACATTCACTTTTTCCCGGAAGGATTTGTAGAGGCCTCTGCCATTCAGATTTCCGGGGCAAATAATTCCATTTGGACTCTTGTTTTTAATCCTTTAACGGGTCAAGCTGATATCATAGAGAAAGCTCAATCGTTAAAGGGACTTCAGCGGTGAAAAATAAAGGCTTTACATTGATCGAGACCGTGCTTGCACTGGTCATCCTCTCCTCCGGGTTGCTGTTATTGGCAAATTCCTGGGGCGGAAGTTTCGCTTACGTCCGCAAAGCCCAATTCGCCACCGAAGTCACGGCTCTGCTTGAGCGCAAAATGGCCGAGATCGAAATCGAATACTCCGGCAAATCCCTTGACTCCATCCCTGAAGACAAAGAAGACGATTTTGGATCCGAGTTTCCGCAATACTCCTGGAAAATGGAATCCAAAGAATTTGAAGTCCCTGACATTTCAGCAACCTTGACTGCCCGTGAGGGCGGTGCCGATGAGATGTCCCTGACATTGATGAAGACGCTGACTCAGCATCTTTCCAAATCCATCAAAGAAGTCAAAGTCACAGTGATTTACAAAGGCAGCAAAAAGCCAATGAGCTTTTCTGCCACTCAGTACTTTGTCGACTATGACCGCGAAATCCCTCTACCAGGGGGCATGTAGTGGTCACTTCGCGCCGTGGTTTTACGCTGATTGAAGTGCTGATCACCATTGCCATTCTTGGCACGATGACGGTTTTGGTCGCGCAATCAATCCAGCAAAGTGTGAAAATGAAAAACAAAGTAACCACTCAGGTGGATGACGTTTCCCATTTGCGCGATGCTGTTCGTTTGATTCAAAAAGATGTGAACCTGGCTTACCACTATCGCGATGTTGAAAAAGAACTGACAGATCTACTGGCGAAAAAAAGCCAGACGGCGCAAGCGCCTGCCACCCCGCCTGGCTTTCCCGGCTTCGCCCAACCCGGCATGGCTCAACCTTCGGCTTTTGAACAACAACAGCAAAATCGCGAAGTTCCTCGCAAAAATCCCGAAACGCAATTCGTGGGCACTGAAGAAACCTTGAATTTCGTCACCATGAACAACGCGCGCACCATTCGCAACTCCCCTCAGGCCGATTTTATTGAAGTAGGCTATGAACTTAAAGAATGCAAAAGCCTGAATGAAGGTGGCGGTTCTTCCAAGTGTATCTGGAGAAGATCCTCCCCGGTTGCGGATCTGGATGTCACCAAGGGTGGTCAGGAAACTGTTTTGCTGGAAAATGTCAGCGAGTTTAAATTCCGCTACATGGGCAAAGGCAAGCAGGACTGGGTGTCCTCGTGGCGTACAGATCAGGGTGGCGATGGCGCCACTAAAGGCAAATTTCCGCAGGCTGTGGAGCTTTCGATCACGGTGACCAAAAAAGAATCCGGCAAAGATCGCAAGTACTCGATGCAAGTGATCATCCCGATTCACTTCACCAATAATCCAGATGACACCAACACCGGACAAGCGACCCAACAGCAAGGTGGCCAGGGTCAACAACCAGGTCAACCAGGAGGGGCTAACTGATGAACATTTTTAAACCCCTTCGTAATAACCGAGGAATGGCGCTGATGATTGTCACCGCCTGCTTGATGTTCATCATGTACTTCGCCGTTGAACTGATTGCCGAAACGCGGATTGAATACGAAATCAATTCTTCCGGCATGAATCGCATTAAAGCTTACTATGCCGCCAAATCCGGCATGCAGCTCTCTTTGCTTAGAGTTAAAATTTATCAGACAGCACAAAATAAATTCGGGCAGCAATTGGGCAGCAACAGTCCGCTATTAAACATGATCTGGCAGTTTCCCTTTGCCTGGCCCATGCCAATTCCGGATGAGTTGACCGCAATTGACAAAGACAATTTCAAAAAGCTGGTTAAAGACTCCTCGATGGATGCAAGCTACATCACCACCATTGAGGATGAGGGATCCAAGATCGATATCAATGACCTGGTCTCCCCGTCTGAAACTTTGCGTAAGATCACCAAACAACAGATCTTAAATATCTTCCTGCAAAAAATGAAGGAAGACGAAAAGTGGGCCCGCGAAAATTCCAACACCAACTTTGAACGCGTGGTCAATAACATCGCGGACTTTATGAGTGACAAATCCCAGTCGGCAAATGGCGGCGACAAACGCGCCACTTATTCGAGCATGAACTCTGAATTTCAGTCTGATTACTTTCCGCCGAATCGCAGTTTCCGCACGATTTCTGAACTGCATTTTGTGCCGGAACTGACCGACGAACTTTACGAGATTTTAGAGCCACGAATCACCATCTATGGCATGAAGGGTATCAACCCCAACATTGCGACCAGAGACGTTCTTAAATCCCTGGATCCCGGCATGACTGATGAAGCTGTAACTGAAATCATCAAACGCCGTGACGATCAAAACCAAGGTGGCCCGTTCAAGGACGCCGATGACTTCTGGAACTTTGTGACCACCAAGAATGTACGTCTTGAAGGAAAACCTGAAGACGTGCCATTGGTGTTTGATGCCGTATTCAACTTCCGCATTCGCAGCACCGGAGAGTTCGCCCGCTCCACCAGTGAGATCACGGTCATCACGATGGATTTGAATAAAACTGTCGCAAAAATCAAAGACTACGTCGACAAAGACAAAAAGGCCCAAAACCCTGGTGCCGACGCTGGGAATCCCGGAGGCTCCGGCTCTGGCTCTGGCGGCTCTGGTTCCGGTGGTTCAGCTGGTGGTGATGGCAAAACACAAGGCAAATCAGACCCGATTCCCAAAGGCCCTCCACGCATTGTATTTTGGGGTGAAAGATAGCCTTAGGTCGAGCCCTCGCAAAGAGGAAAGATTTTACTTAAGTCCAAAGGCAACATATACTTAGACCATTATCTCGTTCATGGAGGAACGGTCTTTGAAATCACTTGGTATCGACATCGGGTCAAGCAGCATTAAAGTTGTTGAAATGCAATCGACGGCGAAGGGCTTTCAAGTCATTCAGTTCTTCGAGCATGTTCTAAGCACCAATCCTCAAAGTGATTCCGAACTGGAGATCATCGAGTACTTGCGTGATCTTTTGGGCAAGTACGATCACTCGCAAACCCGCTTCATCATGGGACTTCGTCAGGATCGCGTGGCGATTCGCAACAAGTTCTTCCCATTCAGTGATCGCAATAAAATCTTCAAAAGCTTGGCCTTCGAACTTGAGGAAGACCTTCCCTTCTCCAGCGATAACGCGGTCTTTGATGCGAAAATCATCCGTACTGTCGGCGGTGGCGCTGAAGTTCTGGCTTGTGCCGCTCCTAAAGTTCACGTTCAAAACCTGATCGACAGAGCCAAAGACATCGGCGTTGAGCCATTTTTGATTTCTGCGGAAGGCACTGCTTTCGGCAATGTCTTTGAACGCTGGAATGAGGCTCCTCCGACAACAATCAGCAATCCGCAAAACTACGACATCTCCGAATACAAACCCCTTCGCCACGTGCGCTTGGTTTTGAATATCGGTCATACTCGCACTTTGGTTTGCGCGATCGAAGGCAACTCCCTGACAGGTGTGCGCTCCCTTCTTTGGGGCGGCAAGAACATCGCAGAAGCGATTGCGAAAAAATACGAAATTCCTTATCAGGAAGCTTTGCGCGAGTTGCAGACAAAGGCATTCATCCTGACCAATAAACAGGGTGCAACTTTCGATCAAGTGACGTTCTCTGAGACAATTGCCAAGTGCGTTCGTGAAATGACTCGTGATCTGCAACTTTCAATTTTGGAATTCAAAAGCGAATTCAATGCTGAGATTCTGAATATCGGATTGACCGGCGGCACTTCGCAAATCCAGAATCTGGGTCCTTTCCTGACTCAGGCGCTGGAGATCCCGGCAAATCGCCTTTCCGTCCTGGATACAATCCCCAATGTGACTTTCGAACGCTCCCAAGCCAACTCCGCAAAGTTGGGCGTGGCTGTCGGTCTTGCCATCGAAGGATTCAAAAAGCCCCGCAATCCTCCGATTAATTTCCTGCGTGGCGAGTTCGCCCGTCAAAACCATCAGTTCAAAGCTCTTTGGGAAAAATGGGGCCACACTGCCAAGATCGCAACAGCGGCATTGGCGGTCTTATTCGTCTACTCTTACCTGCGTGAAGACTTCGCATTGAGCCTGGCAGAGCGTTCTCAGGAAGTGTTAAAGACTCAAGCCAAGAACGTGGCGAACCTTAAAGGTCGCAATGCCACTGAGTCAGGAATCAAAAAGTATATTCTGGAAAACAAAAAACGTGCGACAGATCTAAAAACCCTGTCCAGCGTGGCCAACATGAATTCCGCCCTGGATGTTATGAAGAAAGTGACCGACGCGACTCCTGCAAAAAACGCAGTAACTCTGGATGTGCGCACTTTCAACATCCGTGACACGCATGTGGTTTTGGAAGGCTACGTCAGCTCCCCGGCTGAACTAAACCTTCTGCAAAAATCACTTTCCAATATCACCGCAGATGGTCAGATCAAGAATCAGACTCCGGGATTGGGAGCGTTGCCAGGACGTCAGGCTTTCTCTTTCAGCTTTAACGTAGACCGCGGCATTCAAAAGGTGACTCGATGAATTTAGATGATTTAAAAGACAGATTTTCCTCTGAGTTTCGCTCAACCTGGGATCGCATCCAGGAAAGTGGCGCCTACAATCAAATGCGCGACCGCTACGAGAACATGACTCCCGGAATGCAAAAGCTGACTATCTATGGCGGCATTGCACTGGTGACGCTGATGGTTCTGTCTATTCCCTACGGATACTTCAGCGGCTCCAGCGAAGCCGTGGGTGAATTCGAAGGCAAGCGTATGACGATTCGCGAACTTCTAAAAGTTTCCCGCGAAGCTTCTGAAGTTCCGGCCATCCCACAGGCTCCCCCGATGGACGCCATTCGTAGCACTGTTGAAAACATGATTCAATCCGCTCACCTTTTACCTGAACAGGTCAAAGGCACGCAGTCCACGGGCGGCTCCAACTTGATTCCGACAAATTTAAGTGAAGGCGGCTTGCAAATCACTCTGGCAAAATTGAACCTGCGCCAGATTGTTGATTTAGGCTACAAATTCGCCAACATCTCCCCGAGTGTAAAAATGGCCGACATGACGATGACCGCAAACCGCGAGGACAATCGTTACTTTGACGTGGTTTACAAACTTGTGGCCTTGGCAGTTCCCGCTCCTCCGGTGATTGCTGCCGAACCGGAACCTCCGGTAAAAAGAGGCAACCGTGGCAGAGCCCGCTCTGGATCGGATGAATAATGGAATACATCATTAAGTTTTTCAGATCGCTCAAAGAAAACAAAGGACGTCTCTTCGTCATGGTTCTTTCTGCGATCATCTTTCTTTTTGTTCTTTTCCCGTTTGATGACTTGAGTGATTTGATTTCGTCACAAGTGGCCAAACTGAGCAATAACTCTGTTTATGTGACTTTTGACCGTTTGAAAATGAGCTTGGTCCCGCAACCTGGCGTTGAAATGGAACAAGTCTACATCGAGTCCATCAGCACACCGGCTTTGACCGCCAAAGAACTTACTATCACTCCGTCGATCCCCGGCCTGATTCAACAAAAGCCTTACGGTTCTGTTTCCGCAAAGGGTTTGCTCAAAGGTGACGTGCAAGTTTCCATGGGTAAAGGTTCTCGCAGTGACAACGGCGTTGAAAGACAGCGCATCGAAGTCAGCGCCAAGAAAGTAGCTTTGAACGACGTTCGTGAATTGGCAAACCTTCCGATTCTTTTAAAAGGTCAGTTGAATCTTGAAACCACGGCCTTGGCTGATTTGACGTTCCAGGAACAACCTGACGTTGAAGTGAACCTGACGATCAATCAGTTCGAACTTCCGCCATCCAACGTGAACACTCCGATGGGGCCTTTGACTTTGCCGGAATTAAAACTGAGCGCTGTAGAGCTTAGAGGGCGCCTGGCAGCAGGTCGTTTCGTGATCGAGAGTGGAACTATCGGCAAGCCCGGAGACGAGCTGCAAGGCACTGTTAAGGGCGATATCGGCATTATGATTGTGAACCGTGGCGGCCGCTTTGGTCAGCAAATCGGCGCTTACAATTTCGAGATCGATTTGCGTGCGAAAAAGAGCTTCCAGGACAAGGCCACTCTGTTCCTGACTTTCATTGATGGCTATAAAACGCCCACTTCTGAAGGGGCTCAGTATAAGTTCAAATTATCGGCCGCAAATCCTATGATGCCGCCTAGTTTTGGCGCCGTGCGCTAATCCGCTTTTCAAACCGCTCCCCATCTCTATTTGATTAAACCTGACACAGGGCTGTGCTTAAATGTTGCTCAGCTCCAAATCCAAATAAATTAAGGGAGTTGTCGACGGTTGACATACTCCCCAAACTGACCAAAAACCTTATGGTCATCTATCTTGGAGGGGACAATGTCTGGAGTAAATAAAGTTATTATCGTAGGTCGTCTTGGTGCTGATCCAGAAGTGAAAGCAATCGGAAGTGGGAGCACTGTAGCTCGCCTTAACATCGCAACTAGCGAATCATGGGTTAAAGATGGTCAACGTCAGGAAAAAACTGAGTGGCATCGTGTAACTGTATGGGGCAAATTGGCAGAAATCTGCGGCAAACATCTTGCTAAGGGTCGCCAAGTTTATGTTGAAGGCAAACTTCAAACTCGCTCATGGGAAGACCAACAAGGTCAAAAACGTTACGCTACAGAAATCGTAGCAAACACAGTTCAATTCCTAGGCGCTGCTGGTGCAGAAGCTGGTTCACGTTCTAACAGCAATTCAGGTGGCGGAGACGATTTCAATTTCAACGATTTCGGTCCAGAACCTAGCTTCAACTCTAATGACGAAATTCCTTTCTAGGATTTCTTGATCACATTAGACCAAGGCCCGGTTTACTGACCGGGTTTTGTTTTTCCAAGGGTCGGACTTTATACTTAAACAGTATGAAGCTATTGGCCTACCCCCTTATTTCCATTGTGTTTTTAGCAGGTTGTTCGGTTTATAAATCCGACGGTCGCAATCAGTTTGAAGCTGCGGCTCCGGCTAAAATTTCCACTTCTGCATTGGATTCTTCTTCGCATATTTACAAGTTAACTGGTTGCCGCAATCAAAGTTTTATTGAAACCTGGTTCAATGATGAATTCCCTCGTGCCAATTATGAATTGGTGTTGATGGATAATGATCTGGAGATCTGGCGCACCACTCAGCCGGGAGTTATTCAGGTTAAAGCCTTTCAACGTGACGATAAAGCGGTTCAATCCTGCTCCTATGAATTTGCCAGCGTGGCCGTATGGGATTTGTACAAAGATGAATTTATCCGCGAACTCAACAACAACCTGATGATCAGTGAATAGCGAATGAAAAAAACACTTCTCGCCTTTCTCGTCGGTATTCTGTTTTCCCTCCCCGCCTTATCGGCCAATGTCACTGCTGTAAAAGGCGGTAAAGTCATGGTGGACTTGCAGGGCGCGGAAGTTCAAGCTGGTGACGAGTTCTTTTTGATCAATCCTGCGACGGGTAAAAAATCTGCGATCATTCGCATGAAGCAAGTCAAAGGCGGTCGTGCCATTGCGGATGTGCTGCAAGGACGTGGCGCTGTGGGTGCCACACTTCAGGCCAAAGCAGCCACTACTAAAACAGCCAAAGCTTCCAAACCAAAATCCTCTGCCCCTAATGAAGCTCTGGCCAAGGCATCCACTCCCGACGAGGAAGCTGCAGCCTTTGATAAAGCCCGCGACATGAGTTACCTGCGCACCCTGAAAAATTCCTACGGTGTATTTGGGCAATTCGGCATGGACTCGATGAAACCCACGATCAAAGAAAATCCAGTGATCAACCCCACTGAACAACCGCAACTCAAAGGCACGGGCCTGGGTGCCGGTGGTTTTTATGAATGGGTTCTGACCAGAAATATCACAGTGAACACTTCCGGCGTCCTTGAACAGTTTAACGTCACGGGTAAGACCGACAGAAACGTTGGCTGCAAAGGCTCCACCAATTGTTCTGCAAACATCACTTATCTTTCCGGCTATGCCCTGGCGAAATACTATTTCACCACAACTGAAATCCGCTCTTGGGCGGGCGTTGGTGGTGGATTCCTGATTGCCATGTCCAAATCAGCAACGGCCCTGGATGAGAATCAAATCGCCACGAATCAGGTTCTGACTTTGGCGGCTGGTGGTGATTATCAATTGAATCGCAAAAACTATATTCCATTCAGCGTGGAATATATCTACTTCCCGCCTTCCGATACAGTCACGGCAAGCGCCATTGTTTTTAAAGTCGGCTACGCTTGGCAATAACTTTCAGCTAAACCGGCATCCAAATAACAAATCGGGTTTGCTTGGACTGAGCGTCCAGATAAAGGCGCCCTTTATGGGCTTCGACAATCCCCACACTGATGCTTAATCCCAAACCAACACCTTTACCAACTTCTTTGGTGGTAAAAAATGGCTGCATCATGCGCTCGCGCACCTCTGCTGGAATTCCGGCACCGGAGTCGGTCACACTGATTTCAACTCCACCATTTTGGAACTGCGCCTGAACCGACACCTTCTTAACCGATTCGTGTTCAACGGCATCAAAGGCATTGTTCAAAAGATTCAATAGGACCTGGGAAATCTGATAAGGACGGCACTTCACAATCATCCCTGGCTCAACTGAAACCTGCAGTTGAATGTTCGCCAGTTTGAATTTCTCATGACAGAACGCCAAAGTGTCATCCACGATCAAAGAAACTTCTGTCGACTCCAGTTCATCCAAAGCCGATTCATGGGCGTAACTTCTTAGGCCCTTTACGATCTTGGCAATACGACCCACCATGGACTCCACAGAATCGATCCGCTTGTTGAGCTCAGCATCGTCTCCAAGTCCTTTGTTCATCAGGCTTTTACGGATCATACTCACGTAACCACCCATCACCGCAAGAGGGTTATTAATCTCATGAGCAATACCCGCAGCCATTTCACCCAGTGAAGCCAAACGTGATGAGACCATGACTTTTTCTTCGCGCTCCTTCAACAGACGCTCACGTTCTCTTCGTTGCGTGATATCCTCTCCCACAACCAGATACCCGTTTGTTTCACCCTGCTCACCGGAGACTCTATGCAGGGATAGCAGAAAATTAATTCTCTTGCCGGCTTTTGATACGAATACTCTTTCGTAACCGCTGGCATCACCAGATTCCAGAATGGCTTCCAAATAAGTGGGTCCCAGCTGCAGCTGACGCTGAACCTTTTCTTCCATTCGACTGCGGTACATCAGGGCATCGGTATGCTCTGCCAGGTTGAACACGGGCCGCCCCAAAAGATCCTGATCCGTATAACCCAATAGATCTGTCGTGGCTTTGTTCAAACTTAAAATATTTCCGGAACTGTCCAACTGCAACAGCAACAGAGAAATACTGTCACGCCCCGCTTTGTGCCACTCATTCAGCTCACGCATTTCACGCTCTGATTGCCGGCTTCGCAAAAAGAACACCAGGCTGAGTGACATCAAAATGGAAGCACTGACGCCAAAAATCAAAAGTAGCGCAGGAAGACTTGAGGAATTGGTGCGAACCAATGCGGGAACTGGTGTCAGCATAAAGGTCCAATTTGCATTCAGCGCATGGTACTCCGCGGTCTCAGCCCAATCGTTCAGATAATACTGCGGGATGTCCTTGTTTTCCATGAACACATGACCGTCATCATCTGTGATTTGCACAAAATAGTCCGGCGCCTTCGCTGCATTAATAAAAAACAAATTCGCATCCAGAGCGATACTCAACACCCCCAGAAGCTCATTGCCTCTGAAGACCGGATAGTACATCACCAGCCCCTCACCCCCGGTTTTCAACGGAACCATATCGGAAATTGCGGGCTGTTTTGTGCTGGTCACCTTATCAAAGAGCCCCAAGGAACCTGGCTGCTCGGAAAGCTTTACACCATTAAAGTTAACAACCTCACTGATGGGATAATGCCACTTTACCAGTCTATCATTTCCAGCCCACATGATCCTGCGAATGCCTTTGATCTCTTGGACAAACATTTTTGCATCCAACTGCCAGGAAGCCTCGCCCCGATAGTCATCAAGTACGAACCGCTCTGCCATATTTGCCAGAGAGCTGTTCACGAAGCGAAACGTGGAATCAAAACCATCGAGCATGGCACTGAGACGAATCTGTGTGATGCTTCTGTTTTTTTGATAGTCCTTGATAATCAGAACCTGCTGAAAACCAATTGTGGCAAATATACCAAGTACCAACGCATAGTACGGACGAAACGTTTTACGCTGATATCCCAAAGACAACATCCGGTTTCGCAGCTGTAGAACCAACGCCACTGACAAAAGAACAATGGACACCGAGGTGTGAGGAGCCATTTTTGAAAAACTGCCCCAACCAAACTGTGAGTTGATCGAAAAAACATTTCCACTTAATCCGACAACGCCCACACAGCACACCATCGAAGCGACAGTCATTCTGACAAATCGGCACAGCAACGTTGTCTTATTAAAGAAGATTCCCAGCCCCAGCAAAAAAGCCGCAATACAGGTACTTGCTGCCGAGCGCCCCGGGAAGCGCGTTCGCAGGTTTTCAAAATCCCTGACGAAGAATTCATCAATTCCAAAACTCTTGTCCAACGGATACTGCAAAAACATGGCGCCGGCTAAAATCATCACCACGATGGCACAAGCCCGGCCCACTTTGAAGTAATCCCGGTCTGAGAACAAAACTCCCAGGGACACAAATGCCAACAGGAAAGCCGTATTAAACAGCATCGGAGTGTAATTAAGCCCCAAGCGAATGGACCCGGGATCCTGTACCAGCCACCCCACCATCACAATGACGGAAATGACCAGCACCACGAAACTTAGCAGATTGTGTGATTTAGGAAGATAGTTACTGAATGACACGTGTGACACCGATGATGCCTTTGATTTTTTGAATCTCGTAAATTGCTTGATTCAACTGGACTGCATCCTTTACGGACACTTCAAAGTTACACACGGCTTTTTTGTCTTTGGTTGTACGAATTTGCGCAGATTGAATATTAATTCCTGACTGTGCAAAGGCTTCGGACATGGACTTTAACAATCCCGGATTGTCCTGGGAAATGATTTTCAGGCGCACGACGCGCTCTTGCCCGTCGCCAGCCACTTTCACGTTCCAGGTCACATCCACTTTACGAAGCTGATCGAATTCAAAGGCTTTACTGCAGTCACTGCGATGGATTGTGATACCACGCCCACGACTGATAAAGCCCACAATCGGATCTCCTGGGATTGGATGACAGCACTTGGCGTAATGCACCAGCATGTCGTCCATACCATCCACAGAAACCAGGGAATTGGTTTTGCGGGTCTTGTGAGTTGCCGCCCGCATGACTCTTTCCATGAAAGTGGAGTCTTCGGTTTTTGCAGCCTCTTTCGCCAATCCCTCTGGCGAAAATTTTTCCACCAGATGACGGGTTTCAAGCTTTCCATAACCCACGGTCACGAAAAGCTCTTCCAGATCTTTCAAACCGTTGTCTTTTAAATACTCTTCAAAGGCCGGGCCTTTTAGATATTTTGCAGCGGCCATTCCGAATTTACGGAATTCTTTTTCAACCAGCTCTTTGCCCAAAATGATGGAGCGACGACGCTGCTCTTCTTTAACGAAGGCGCGAATCTTGGCTTTGGCTTTATTGGTAACAACAAATTTCAGCCAGTCCTTGGAAGGCTCCTGCCCTTTACCTGTGATGATCTCAACCGTATCGCCATTGGACATTTGGTGCTTTAGCGGAACCATCTTGCCATTGACCCGCGCACCGACACACTTGTTACCAAGCTCGGTGTGCACGGCATAGGCGAAATCCACCGGTGTTGCACCCTCTGGAAACTCACGAACTTCACCCGTCGGAGTGAAGACGTAAATTTCAGATTCAAACAAATCTGTTTTAACTGTATCCAGGAATTCATCGGGGCTGCGCACTTGTTGATGCCAGGAAACCAGATCACGCAGCCAGTTCGCCTGCTGCAAATCATCGGATTCCATCTTGCCGCGCTCTTTGTATTTCCAGTGAGCCGCGATACCCATCTCGGCGACCAAGTGCATGGCACTGGTACGAATTTGAATTTCAATACGTTCCCCGCCCGGCCCGATCACAGTGGTATGCAGGGATTGATAGTTATTGGCCTTGGGCATGGCGATGAAGTCCTTGAAACGACCTGGAATCGGCTTCCACAGGGAATGCACCAAACCCAGCGCTGCGTAACATTCGGCCACGCTTTCAACGATCACGCGGAAAGCAAGAACGTCATAAACCTGATCGTAATCCAGGTTACGACTTTGCATTTTTCTATATACGGACCATAAATGCTTTGAGCGGCCAAAAACTTCAAACTTAAATCCAACTTTGCTAAGCTCTTTACCGATAAGTGATTTCACGTCATCGATATAACGATTCTGCTCGGCTTCGGTCTTCTTAATTTGCTGTACCAGCTCGTAGTACATGTCCGGGCGATAGTAACGGAAGCACAGATCTTCCAATTCAATCTTCAGGGAGCTGATACCCATGCGACCTGCAAGTGGGCAGTAAATTTCCAAGGTTTCTAAAGCAATTCTCTCTTGCTTATCGAACGGCATGAAATTCAGAGTGCGCATATTATGCAGGCGATCGGCAAGCTTCACCAAAACCACGCGCACATCTTTACCCATCGCCACGATCATCTTGCGAATGTTTTCGCCTTGCTTCTCGTGGGAATTTTTGAATTTCATCTGACCGATTTTTGTAACACCATCAACCAGGTGTGCGACGGCATCACCGAACTCGCGACGAATATCCTCGAGAGTCGCCTCAGTGTCCTCTACCGTGTCGTGCAGAAGCCCGGTTGCGATCGTATCCAAATCCAAATGTAAATCTGCGAGGATCGCCGCTACGGAAAGCGGATGAGAAATATACGGCTCACCACTACGACGGATTTGACCTTCGTGATGCTTCTCTGAGAAGTAGTATGCTTTTTCAATGAATTTAAGATCCGCATTCGGCCAATAGCTGCGAATGCGGTTTAGAAGATCATCAACTGTTTTGACTGGCTTGTGAGAGAGGCCAGTCTCTTTTTGGGGTTCCGCCATATTCTAGTCAGTTTACCTGAGAAGAAGAGGCGTCTCCAAATAGATTCGCTTGATAATTAAAATATATTAGTATTTTTAGGAACTTAGGACCTAAGTCCTAGACTATTTATTCAAATCTTTTTCGATTTGAAGAAGAGCGTCTTTAGGATCCATCGCCACTTCATAACCTACGTTACCGATCGCCACTTCACGAAGTGCAGATACGATGTATTTGTTGCTGCGAGTGGAAACAGTCGCTTCAGCACCTTTTAGAAGTTGCTTCGCTCTTTTAGCAACCATCAAAACAAGAGCAAATCTGTTAGGAACTTTTTCCAAGCAATCTTCAACGGTTACACGAGCCATTCAATGCCTCCGGGCGCAATTAATTCATGAATTCAAAGGAGGAAATTACCCTTAACCTAGTAACTTTTCAATGATTTTCTTAAATTCGGCATAGGATTGCTCGAATTGGTCGTTGACGATCTGGAAGTCAAACTTGGAGGCCTCGGCGATTTCTTTCTCGGCATTGGCCATACGGACCTCGATATCCGCCGGCATCCCCCCGTCCCTTTTCTCAATTCTACGACGCAACTCGTCGATGGACGGTGGCAGAATAAAGATGGTCTTGGCATCCGGATACTTGGATTTAAAGGTCAACACGCCCTGGATATCGATATCCATGATCGCGCACTTCCCGGCAGCCCACGTAGACTCCAAAGACTCATAGGAGGTGCCATAGAAGTTGGTGTGAACCTTCGCCCACTCCACAAAGAAACCCTGCTCAATTTTGGCTTTGAATTCGTCATGGGAGATAAAGTGGTACTGCAAACCGTTCTTTTCACCCTTACGGATGTTACGCGTAGTGAACGTAATAATGTCCACGAGCTGAGGAATCTCCTCAATGGCTCTGGCAACAAAACTACTTTTTCCTGCGCCGCTGGGTGCAGCGACAATTATCATACGCGTTTTCATATTATTGAACGTTCTGTACCTGTTCTCTTAATCTTTCGATTAGGGTTTTCGCTTGTACCACGCTTTGAGTGATCTTGGCTACCTGAGACTTTGAACCGATCGTATTCACTTCACGCAGCAATTCCTGAGTGTAAAAATCAAGCTTTTTACCCTCGGCCTGCTGGGATGCGATCAATTGACGATAGTTTTTAATGTGCTCACTTAAACGACTTAATTCTTCGTTGATGTCGGCTTTTTCCAGCTGAATCACGATTTCCTGAGTCATACGAGCCGGATCAATTTCGTTCCCCTTCATACGAGAGCGAATCTTGGTTTCATATCTCTCCTGAAGCTGCGCATTGGCCTCTTCACGAAGAGTGGTGATGACTTTGATTTCCTTATCCAAAGAAGCCAGAAGTTTTTCCAGATCCTTGCGCAAAGCTTTGCCTTCGCGCGCGCGTTCTTTATCACAATTGCTGCAAGCATCAGCAAAGGCCTTTTTCAAGACCTTATCTTCGCCAGCGAACATCTCATAACTCTCTTCAAGTTTGATGACATCCGGCAATCGCGCCATCGCTTCCAGGTGAACCTGATAACCAATGCCCAATTCTTTTGCCAGGTGTTTGTAAGCCGCAACGTACTTTTTAACCAAAGCATCGTTCACGGTCATTTGCGCTTTTCCGGAGGACGTGGCCTTCACTCTTCTGGAAACGAAAATATCCACAGTTCCACGGGATAAAGTTGCACCCAGAACTTTTTTAAGCTCCCCTTCCATCGCCACGAATTCGCGCGGCAAATGAAAGCGTGTTTCCAAAAAACGACCGTTCACAGCACGAATGCTGACTTCCACAGTGACGTCTTTGGATTGAACTTTTGCGGTGCCATAACCAGTCATACTTTTCATATAGATCCATTCTTGTCTTCGGGAGTAATTGTGGTCAAAGAGTTCAGAAATTTCTCGACCACGGCCCTCGCCTCATTGTATCCGCGAGCCCCATCAAACCAATGAATATCCTTGTCCCTTTGGAACCAGGTTTTTTGGCGCTTGGCCAGCTGCCGAGTATTTGTCGTAATTTGTTCTAAAACTTGATCTTCGTTGACATGCCCGCGAACAAATTCAATCGTTTCTTTATAACCAACGCTGCTCAGTGGAGCCCAACCTTCCAGACCCAGGTCCAGAAGCTTTTCAACCTCATCCACCAGCCCGTCTTTCAGCATCTTGTGCGTGCGCAAAGCAATGCGCTCGCGCAGAACTTCGCGGTCCCACTCGGGGCCAATTTTTAGGAGTGGATAAGCAAAAGGCGTTTTCTGTTCATCAAACTCTTTTTGAATTTGCGTGACCCCTTTGCCTTGAGTGCGAATCAACTCGATCCCACGACCAATACGATAATGATCGGCGATATTGATTTTAGCTGCGTATTCGGGATCCACCTGAGTCAATTCGGCATAAAGTTTCGCAGGCCCCTCGGGTAAAGACATTTCGCTCTCGACCTGAGCTTTCATTTCCTCTGAAACTTCGGTCACGGGATACATGCCTTTTTCAATCGCCATGAAGTAAAAACCCGTCCCACCCACAACAAACACCGGAGTACCGTCAGGGATCTTTTCCATGACTTCCGAAAAATCGCGGCAGTAACTGCCGGCGGTGCTTTCTTCAGGGGGTGTGACGTAGCTTACAAGATAATGCGGAACCAATTGCAGTTCTTCAGGCGTGGGCTTTGCCGCCCCGATCTGCACGTGAGAATAACACTGAACTGAATCACAGTTGATGATGACGCCCTTGAATTCCTGCGCAAGTTTCAGCGCCCACTCGCTTTTGCCAGTGGCCGTGGAACCGACAACAAAAATAACGGGCTTGGTTTTATTCATCACACGATTCGCCCGAAATCCTTTTCAAGCTTGTAGAACGGATACTCCACACTGACAGGACGCCCATGAGGACAGAAACTTGAAAGTGGGAAATGATCCATTTCGCGCAAAAGATTTTTCATCTGATCAATGCTCAAAGCCTGACCTGCGCGCACCACCGAATGACAAGCCATCGTGGCACAGATGTCACCAACGGCTCTTTCCAAAGAGTAGCTGCCACCTTGATCGACAACTTCCGTTGCCATGCGATCCAGAACTTTACCTAATACAGATTCTTTAATAAACAAAGGCGCCGCTTTCACGCCGACAGTTCCCGGTCCCAAGGGCTCGATGAAAACTCCCAGACGTTCGATGTCTTTTGCCAGCAACAGAAGTCCTTCGACTTTTTCCGGCGACATATCGATCGCCAGCGGAAACAGGAAATCCTGGATGTCGATTTTCCCGCCCTTCCAGGCGTTCATCAGCTTTTCGTAGGCGACTCTTTCGTGAGCCGCGTGTTGATCGACGAAGACCATTTTGTCGCGATGCTGAGTCACGATGTAAGTTAGATTCGCCTGACCCAAAACTTCCAGTGAAGACCAATAGCCGCCACTGACGGGAGCCACTGTCTCGTTAGAAATCATGGTCGATTGCGCTCCCCCCGCTTCAGGATTTTGATTTGTAAAATTCTGACGGGACTCTGCCGCATCCATCAAAGTCTGATAGCTGGTTTTATTTTGCTGAACTGAAGACGCCGGAAAGTTGAAATCTTTCTTTTGAAATTGCGTCGTTTTAAAAGTGGAATCATTAAATGCCAGATTTTCTTTGGGCATCTCCACCGGAGCATTTTGCCCTCCGGCTTCGCCGGAGTAGTTCGCAAAGTTTGGCAGGCCTTTGGCTGAAGAATAAGTCGCCGCAGGATCAGAATAATCAACGGTCCCACCCGCTTCACCAAACTGCGCTTGCGAGCGCAGCTGACCGCTTTGTTGAATCCACGGGGCTTTCTCTAAAGTCGAACGCAAAGCCCCCGCCACGGCTCGGAAAGCCAAGGACGGATCATGGAACTTCACTTGAGATTTCGTCGGATGAATATTGACGTCAATGTATTCGGGATCTGTTTCAACCCATACCGCTGCAATCGGGAACTCCCCGTGCATCAAAAGACTGCGATAGGCTTCATTCACCGCCGCTTGCAGACTGCGATCCTGAACCCAGCGATTTTGCGCAAACAGCCAGATATTTTTAGCTGTCTTTGCGACGTTATGAGGATCCGCGAACACAGCATATGCTTTTACATATTCGCGCTCGGCTTCGCCCACGAAAAGGGGTTTGATTTCCAGAATTTGTTCTGCGCGCTCTTTGCGGTCCCTGCAGGCTGGCCAAAAATTCACGAGCTTGCTGTTTTCCTGAATTCGGAACTCAACATCATGATGAGCCAGGGCCATCGCTTTCAGCGTGGTTTTGATCGCCGTGTGTTCTGCCGCATCTGATTTCAAAAACTTCAAACGCGCTGGCATGTTTTCAAAAAGACTTTCCATCAGCACAGTTGTGCCCTGGGAACCGCCGACCCGGTCGATCGGTTGTTTTTTGCCGTATTCACTGACCAGTTGAAATGCCTGCTCATCGCCAGCACGTCGGGTTGTCAAAGTCATTTTACTGACCGAAGAAATACTCGCCAAAGCTTCCCCACGGAAGCCGAAGGTTTTCAAACTCCACAGATCATCGGATTTTGAAATTTTGCTGGTTGCAAAACGATCCAAGGCTTTGGGCAAATCTTCAGGCGACATGCCCTTCCCGTTGTCGATGACCTTAACGATTCGTCCACCATCAAAGAACTCGACATGCACGCGCGTGGCGCCAGCATCTATGGAATTTTCAACGAGTTCTTTTACAAGATGTGCAGGACGCTCGACCACTTCGCCTGCGGCAATTTGATCGACTACTTCCGGGGATAATACTTGAATAGACATGGGCGAAACCATGCCCTACAGACGCAATTAAATCAAACTAGTATTGCGGACTTGGGCATTCGCCATTTTGCTGACACTTTAACAGCATCATACGCAAATGTTGGGTTTCCTTAAGCGTCAAATTCAACTCAAAAGTCGCCCCTTGTGCCACAGATCCTTGGGGACCCACGGTGTAAAAAGGCGTATTTAACGGAACCTGAGCCGCCGTGATATTCGTGTCGCCGTAAGACGTAAATTGCAGGGAATTTGGATATTTCTCAAGGTTCCAGAAAAAGCGCAGCATTTGCGACTTCGCCTTCATCAGACCGTCTTCCATGTTTTTCCAGCATTTGACTTCACCGAAAAGCACAACCTTATTCGTCGCGCGATCGATCACGATGATGTCCAGCTCCCCCACGGTTTCTTTACCCGTGCTATATTCGATATCGCCGGTGATTAAAAACTTATCTGCGGGATAGCTTTGGGCCAAACGGACTCTTTCCAGTTGTTCACACACGGCACCATCCGGATCAAAATCAGCGCCTGAATTCTTAATAGAATCAAAAGCGGCGTTCAGATCACCGGCCAAGGCCAAAGAGGATACAACGAATGTGCTGATAAAAAAGAGTACTGCGGCTTTAAACATGAGTGGCTTGTAACCTACTCGCGTTGAAACCGTCATCAATATTGCTTCGCATCATTATGTTTGGCTCACTGGATGCTCACTTTTTGGCTCAAAACCTTTCTTTTGTTCAAAAATATTTTGGCACATTTTGTTCCAAATTCTCTAGACAGGGATAGGAATACTCAATACTAACCAGACATGGAAATGGCAAAGAAAACCAAAAAATTGCAAACTAGGAACGAGCACAAAGACTTTCGTTTCGTTCTTCAAGAGAGCTTGGCGGAGCGTTGTGCACGCAATCCGAACTACTCCCTGCGATCCTTTGCCAAAATGTTGGATGTGTCTCCGTCAGCTTTATCAGCGATAATAAATGGAAAACGTCCCCTTACTCATAAAATGAAAGAGCGCTTGGGACTTAAGCTGGGCCTGGAGATTTCGGATCTTCAAAAGTTAAAATCAAAACCTCACGGAAATAGCAAAAAACGGAACGACTCTTCTCAGGACATATTTCATCCGATTGCGGCAGACACATTCTCGATCATCTCCGAGCCTCATCACTATGCCTTGATGGAGTTGATGAAGACCGAAAATTTTCACTGGAACACGAAATGGATCGCGAAAAGGCTGCAGGTGACTGTCTCTGAAATCAATATGGCGATCGAGCGCCTCCTGCGAGTTGGACTTCTGGATCGAAATGAAGATGGCGATCTATTCGATACAACACAAGGGTTTAGTTCAGATATCCGTGAGGGCCTCAGCACTATTGCGCAAAGACGTTTTCAAGAACGCTCTTTAGAAAAAGCAATCCAGGCCGTCCAAACAGTTCCTGCCGAAATACGCGACAACACTTCGATGACTATGGCGATCAATACAAAAGACTTAGCTGCAGCGAAGGCCTATATCAAAGAGTTCCGTCGTCGCTTTTGCAGTGATTTAGAGGCTAACCCCGTTGTCGACGAAGTTTATCAATTAACTATTTCTTTTATTCCTTTATCAGTAGGAGCTGAAAAATGATGAGATTTTCAATCACTTTAATAATGCTATTCAGTATCAATTCTCACGCCACTCCAAAAATGGGACGCGAAAGTGGCGGTGGCACGGAGGTCTCTGCTGGATTCGTTTATATTGGAAGAACGGCACTACTTCTTTTAAACAGTGACGGCATCATATCCCGACAACAGATTGATGAAACAATTAAAGAAACTTCTGTATTTGATGTGGACAGAATCTGTTCGCAAGATCCAAATACTGGGGCTATCAATTGTTTAGATGCGCGATATCAGGCAGAACTTAAAAAAATTGAATTTGACCGAAAAAAGTGGCGCCCCAAAAGCTGTGAAGCCAAATTCGCGCTTGCTGCTCACGAGTACCTTCGTGCCGCAGGTCTAGAAGACTCCAACTACCAAATTTCCAATTCTTTCCTAGGAGGCGGACCGAACGGAAAATACTCGCGAGAGATGACGGCTGTCTGCAATGATTTTGGAATATCGACCCCTATGAATAATCCGGATTCATCCTCGTCAGCATTGTTGCCACCTGGATATGAAATCGTCAAATTTGATGAGATTCCTGTAGGTTCGACAATCACGATCAATCGAGATCTTTTCGTTGTTCCAAATCAAGGCTGGGCCGCATTTGAAACGGTTAAGAAGCGTCCCGGTTATGAACTCGATACAGTTCGCACAATGTGCATGCTGAGATTAAAAAGTGCTCAACCTCAGGGCTTAAAGCTAAAAGCTCCAATAGTGTTGAAAACTATTTCTAATTCTAATCCTTCTTCATTGGTTGACGTCGAGTCCAACAAGGCGGCGATAAAGACAATCCATTGTACTATTAAATATGAACGAGATGGCAAAACGGTGCTTTCCGACATTCCTTTTTTGGAAACTGTCGCGAGACTACTTAAGACGGTAAATGGATCAATTCACCTGCCGGAATTACCGGAACAATAGACCCAACTGTTACCTCTAAAAATCGAGGCCGGCGGTGATTCCGTATCCGAAGTAACTTTCTTTTTCCCAATAGTACTTTATATCGGGACGGATAGAGACTCGCTTAATGCGATAGGAAATGCCAGCGTTGAACAAAACTCCCAAGGTCATGTCATCCGCAGAGAACGGATCCACCACGCCTGGCAGTCTTAATTCAAAATGCGAATACTTTAGCATCGGACCGAAGCCATAGAAGAACAAAAAATCTTTGCCCTTCGGTAGAACTGTTTGAAATAGGAAGTTCAAAATAACGATGTAACCACTGCCCTCATCCCCGGTGTAGTCCTTGTAGTACGAAGGTGCGCCCGAGTGAAAAAGAATATTGGTTTCGGTATAGATGTCGCCGGAAAACAGAGTGTTGTAACCATGAAAGTTCAAACCCAAAAAAGAGGTCTGTGCATTCCTGCGACCACCCATGGTGTCTTCAGCATAATCAATAAAGTTTAGCGACAGTCCCCGATAGCGCGTGGCAAAGAATGGTTTTTTACCCGAGTACTCGGCCTCATCGGGATTCTCGGAATCCTCCTGCAACTGTTCCTTGTCGATAACTCCGGGGCGAATCTCGGCATCAGAAATCCAACCCGTGACTCCGGGCTTTAGGCGAACCTTGAAAAAAGGTCCCTTCTTGCCCTTGGAGATAGCCATCACCTGACCTTGCTTCAGCACTGTCATCACCGGGGCATCGAAGTCAGGATCTTTGTAGACTTGTGCCTCGTCGGCAACGACAGTCCCGCGCTGTGCCTGAGCCAGCACAACTCCTGGAAAAAAAAGAAGAGCAACTAGAAAGAAGCGCTTACTTAAAGCGAATAAGCCAAACACGCCAGAATGCCTCAAGAACAATCTTCAAAGACATTTTGCTTTGACCCACGCGACGATCTTCAAAAACGATCGGAGACTCGGCTCCCTTGAAGCCTTTTTTCAAAGCTTTGTATTTCAATTCAATTTGAAAACTGTAGCCGTTGCTTCCCACAGTCGAAAGATCGATTCCCAAAAGAACTTCCTTCTTCCAGGCGTTGAATCCACCCGTCCAGTCATTCAATGGGAAACCCAAAATCATGCGGGAGTAAATGCCGCCACCGCGAGAGATAATTTTGCGGATCAATCCCCAGTTCACGGTGCTTCCGCCTGCGACATAACGGGAGCCAACTGCGAAATCATTGTCTTTAAGCTTAGCCAAAAGAGGTCCCAAATCCTGTGGACGATGGGAAAAATCCGCATCCATTTCGGTAATGGCTTCATAACCCTGATCAATACCCCAGCGGAATCCGGCGATATAGGCTTTACCCAAACCCTGTTTACCAGGACGGGAAAGCAAGTGAAGATTCGGAAGAGACTTTTGCATTTCGCGAACGATGGCACCTGTGCCATCTGGAGAGTTGTCATCAACAACCAAAATATCAACGCCCAAATTTTGAGCAAATACCGCAGGCACAATGGTCTGCACGTTTTCTTTTTCATTGTACGTAGGAATTACGATCAGAGTTTTCATGCCCCTAAATTGGCATAAAGCTCCCGGACTGGCAACGAACGCGCCGCATCCGGGCGGCATTGGAACTCAAATTTTTAGATAGAACGAGAAACCAACTTACCTTTGCCCTTGTTTTCCAAGGCATCGGCTTTTTTCGGTGTAATGGTTGGCAAATTTAACGGTTTGGTCAGCAAGTACTTTGGATCCTGCTTGCGCACGTCCAATTGGATTTTAACCTTGTCTGCTGCCGCCGCCGGGTCTTTCACGTAAAGAATCGGATCGAACCCACATGTGCGACACACCACCGACAGACGCCAGCGGATTTGCACGAACACTTCCGAGATCGCCAAACACACCACAAAGGCAATCATCACGCGAGGATCATACTCCTGCCATATAGCGAACATGACCACGATCGAAGCCATAGCTGCGGCAAGGATGTTCATCACTCCAATATTTTTCTTGCGATAAATATTGCGCGGAGTTTTGCAAAAGGCGCAGTAGCAATTGTGTTTGGTCTTAAATAAAGAAAACATATAACCAGTCTGCCAAAGACGTGGTCCAGATTGAAAGATCATTTTTTGAGAAATGACAAAGCCTTGCTAGAATCACCTTATGACAAAACTAAAGACGTTCCAATTCGCTTTCGTTTCCCTTTTTACAATCTGCTCCTCAACTATGGTCTGGGCTGCTTCCGCCGCCGAATACCAAGAGGTCGGCTATGACGACTTGGTTAATGAACTCAGCCAGAAGAAATCCTCCTACGAGCAGGTCAAAAAAGACGCTAACGGTCCGCAATCCCACATCGGTATTGGTTACGTGAATGCGTTCACAAACATCTCCACCGAAGGTGAAAACTTCAATCGCCGTACCACGGGTGTGCAACTTTCTGCCGGCCGTGATCTTGGCTCCCGCCAAACCTATGCTGAAGCTATTTTCCGCAACTACGGTTCTGCTGATTCCATGAACGAAGAGTTTTCCTTGCGCGAACTTGAAGGCAAAGTGGGCTACACGAATCAAATTGAAGGACTTTGGAACTACTCCATCAGCGGTGGTTTGTCTGCTCGCATGATGAAATATGTTAACTCTGCCAAGGATCTGCATGTGGATGAAACAACCCCTTCAGTTGTCATTTCCAGCGGTCTGTTTGCACAGCTTAACAAACACATCTCCGTGGGTATCGAAGGTAGCGCCCGCACGGCTTTCGTTAATAAGCCCGCAGATAAAGACTCCTTTGACTTCGCGTTTCGCTTGAACACTTCCCTGTAATTCGCAATACTGAGCGAGTGGACACACTCGCTCTTCTTCTTAGCTTATTCGTATTCCTTGTCGCCTTGGCCGTCTGGACCAACAAAGCGCGCTCCAAACAACATTACGATTCAAACCTGACTCCCAATTGCCTGCTGACTCGCTGGCCATTGTTATTTGTCACGGGTCCGCGCAGTTTTTTTTACTTCTCCAATTACTGGAACATCTATCCTTCGTTTCTGGCCGAACACGGCTACGAGGTCTATCACCTGCGCCTGCCGTGGAGTGATTCCCTGCTACGACAGACTCGCCTGACTGAGTTTTTGAAATCCCAGGATGCTGCCAACAGACGCTTTCATATGGTTTTGGATTCTTACTCCCTGCAAGAGCTGGAACCGGTCTTACGTGAATTGAAACCGGAATGCCTGATGTCGATCACGGAAATTGCTGACACGGACAGCATCAAGCCTACCAGCCTGAAAGCCTCATTCGTCCCTCAGGAAACACTGCAAACCCTGCCCTCCAAGAAAGGCAGCTTCTTTATCAAGTGGGCCTATGATCTGCATCGATTGCTACTTTTCGGCCGCCCCCTGCCTTCACTGAGCTGCCTCGGTGCAACCAAGGCGACACAACTCCAAAACGCCCGCCTGCTTTTGGAGCGAGCACAAAACCTTGCCGAAATGGACCTGCGCGAAGGCTAAACTAAATTCACTCGCTATTTGGGCTCGCTTACTACTTGCTAACGGACTCTTGTCGTGGTGCAATGAGCCTATGAGCGACTACCGCGACGTAACACCAAATCAATCCCCACACCTACAAACCGCCAAAGAAGTTTTCAATTACATCATTGATTACCTTCGCCACCCGATTCAAAAGATCAAAAATCTGCCGGATTGGAAGTGGTCCTCTTTGTTGATCACACTGGCTGTTGTTTCAATTATTTCTGGGGTTATTTCCGGACTGATCCCACCCAACATCTACCGCATTGGTGCAGGAATTATTTTCGCCCCGTTTGTTGCGTTGGTGATGACATGGCTGGGTGCTGTCTTCATTTACTATTACTTTCAGGTGTTCGAAAAAAGAACCTGCTCGCTGCGCTTGATCTTCACTTTGATTCTGTTTGCAAACATCCCGTTTTTTATTTTCCAAGCGGGCTCAGAACTGATTCCACCACTCACATTGGTAGGCTTTGCATTCACCACCTTATTGATGGCTGTGGGCTTGACTGAAAACTTCCAAATGGAAAAGCGCAGATCTCTGCGCCTGGTGACGATCCTGTTCGCCATCGTCTTCTTCCTGTGGCTCTACAACCGCATCGAAGTCGCAAGAATGTAAGAACCGCGCTACCAAGAAAAGCTGCATCAAACCCAGTATCTAACTCAAAACAAAAAAAAACCATGGAATCAACCATGGCTTTTTTTGTTTGGAGAAAGTGTGTCCGTACCTAAGCGCGACCTGTGGATCCGAAGCCACCTGCACCACGCTCTGTCTCAGTTAGCTCCTGAGCCATTACGAAGTTTGCTTGGTACACGGGCGCCACAACCAATTGCGCGCAACGCTCTTGATCGCCGATTGTCACAGCTGCATCACCCAAATTGATCACGATGATTTTTACTTCACCGCGATAGTCCGCATCGATAGTTCCCGGCGTGTTCAAAACAGTCAGACCGTTTTTTGCTGCCCAGCCGCTACGAGGGCGAGCTTGGATTTCGAAACCCATTGGGATCTCAAAGCTCAAACCCGTTGGGATCATCGCACGCTGACCTGGTTCCAAAACCACAGGGCCATCAAGTTGTGCGCGAACATCAACGCCGGAAGCGCCCGCTGATTGATAAGCTGGCAATTCACCTTTGAAGTTTTCAAGAGTCTTAATTTTTACGTTTACTTTATTCATAGCTCAAACCCCTCCCACCAGTCTTTGAGTTCCTCAACACCAGTGCCCAGCAATACGCCGGATGTTTTGTCAGTCTTAAGCTCATTGCGGATATAATCATTCACAGTGTCCACTGTGACCAGATTGATTTCCTCGATGACGGATTCGACTGATCTGTATTCGCCAAACACCATTTCATTGACGGCCAAAGAAGTCATGCGATTTTCGATGTCGTCGGAGCCCAGCAAAATAGAGCCTTTGACTTGAGTCTTAAACATCTCAACATCCGCTCTGGTGGCACCTTTGGTGCGCAATTTCTGAAACTCCTTGGCAACAAGATCCGCGACTTTTTTGACGCTTTTCAATTCAGAAGCCGCATAGATATTCAGCATTCCTGAATCGATATTGGTATTTAAGCTGGAGAAAATGGAATACACCAATCCGCGCTTTTCGCGCACACTTTGATACAGCTTTGAGGTCATCCCCCCGCCCAGCAAAGTATTCGCGATCACCGCTTCAAAGCGGTGCTTGTCATGGAAGCTCGCGGTCGGTAGTCCCAGCAACATGTGCACTTGTTCGGATTGCTTTTCCATCACGCGACGCCGACGCAACCAGCTTGGCTTTTTGCGCGTGTTCTTAAGTGTGGATTTTTTCTTTTTACCCAAGTGCTTTTGCACGCCCGCCATAAACTCATCATGATCCAGGCAGCCCGCTGCGCTAACGATGATATTTTTGCCGGTGTAGTTTTTCTTATAATAATCCAAAACCTGATTTTGCTTCATCAAAGCAATAGAGGCTGGTGTCCCTAAAATCGGACGACCCAATGGATGCTTGCCGTAGGCTTCATCATAAAGAACGTCATAGATCACGTCCTCGTGAGAGTCCTCTGACATCGCGATCTCTTGCAGAATCACACCTTTTTCCAGGGCGAATTCTTTTTTGACCAGATCCATATTGGAAACAAGATCAGACAAAACGTCCAATGCAGTCTCCCAATGATCCTTCAAGACAAGAGCGTGGTAGCACGTGTATTCGCGAGTAGTGTATGCGTTCAGCTCCCCACCCACGGATTCCAGTGATTTTGCGATTTGATAAGTATTGCGGGTCTTGGTGCCTTTAAACACCAGATGCTCAAGTAAGTGAGACATCCCGGCGATGGCTGGAGTCTCGTCACGAGTCCCCGTCAAAACCCAGATACCGATAGAAACGGCACGGGACCCTGGATGAAACTCGCTCATCACTCGGATCCCGTTAGATAGTTCAGATTTCTTGAACAAATTAGCCAATGTAGTTACTCCCATGCGCCGTCGCTAAAGCTTTGGCGCATAAGGCTTTACTGAAGTAAAGCCTTACGAGAAAGCTTCACGCGACCTGCACGGTCAACTTCAAGAACTTTCACATCGATAGTTTCGCCTTCTTTAAGAACATCAGTCACGGCGCGAACGCGCTCGTTAGAGATCTCAGAGATGTGCAGCAAACCTTGAGTGTTCGGAAGGATTTCAACGAAAGCACCGAACTCAGCGATTTTTACTACGCGGCCTTTATACGTTTTACCAACTTCAGCTTCAGCCACGATGTCGTTGATCATGCCGATAGCTTTTTTAGTTGCTTCAGGATCAGCGGATGCAATGTGGATTGTACCGTCGTCTTCGATCTCGATCTTAACGCCAGTCGCTTCAGTGATACCACGGATAACTTTACCACCAGAACCAATAACCTCGCGGATTTTGTCTGGACGGATTTTGATAGTCTCGATACGTGGAGCAAATTCAGAGATTTGACCACGAGGAGTTTTCATTACTTTTTCCATTTCGTTCAAGATGTGGATACGGCCGTCTTTAGCTTGAGACAACGCTTGTTCCATAACTTCGAAAGAAACAGAGTCAATTTTGATATCCATTTGAACCGCTGTGATACCTTGAGCAGTACCAGCAACTTTAAAGTCCATGTCACCCAAGTGATCTTCGTCACCCAGGATGTCAGTCAATACAGCTACGCGGTCGCCTTCTTTGATAAGCCCCATCGCCACACCTGCAACGTTGCCTTTAACAGGAACGCCGGCATCAAGAAGAGCCATCAAACCAGAACATACAGTACCCATTGAAGAAGAACCGTTGGATTCCAAAACTTCAGACACGATACGGATTGTGTATGGGAATTTCTCATGGTCAGGAAGAACTGCTTTAAGAGCGCGCTCTGCCAAGTTACCGTGACCGATTTCACGACGAGAAGTACCGCTCATACGACCCACTTCACCTACAGAGTATGGAGGGAAGTTGTAGTGAAGCAAGAATTTGCGTTTTTGAACGCCCAACAATGAATCAACCATTTGTTCATCATCGCCCGTACCCAAAGTCACGGTACCCAATACTTGAGTCTCACCACGAGTGAAAAGACCAGAACCGTGGGCACGTGGCAGGATACCAACTTCGTTGGCAACCGGACGTACAGTTGTCGTGTTACGACCATCGATACGAACTTTGCGATCCAAGATCATCGCACGAGCTTCTTTGTACTTAAGATCTTCGATAACAGTGTTTAGATCTTTTTTACGTTGTTTCAAAAGCTCTTTATCAGTGATTGTTGCAAGCAATGCTTTTTCAGCGTCAGCGGCTGCAGTTGCAGAAGCTGCGTAACGATCTTGCTTTTCTTTGATTGCCAAAGCAGCAGCAATTTTAGGCTGCAAGAAAGCTTCTGCAGAAGCTTTGAAATCAGCATCAACTGCAGGTGCTGTGAATGTGCGTTTAGCAACAGAACCTGTTTTTTCGCGCAATTCATCTTGTGCATTCAAAAGTGGGATCAATGCCTGGTGACCGAATTTCAATGCTGCCAAAGCGTCTGCTTCAGTGATGAATTTCGTTTCGCCTTCCACCATCAACAAACCATTGCGAGTTCCCGCAACGATCATATCCATGTCGGATTTTTCCATTTGTTGTGGAGTTGGGTTGGCGATGAATTGACCATCAACGCGAGCGATTTGAACCGCTGCAGTTGGGCCATTGAATGGAATGTTTGATACGTGAAGAGCTGCAGAAGCACCCAAGCTCGCCAGGATTTCCAATGGGAAAGAACCGTCAGCAGAAAGTACTGTCGCTACAATTTGCGTCTCGTAGCGGTAGCCTTCTGGGAAAGAAGGACGGATTGGACGATCGATCAAACGAGCGATAAGAACCGCATCGTTTGTTGGCTTAGCTTCACGTTTGAAGTAACCACCTGGGATTTTACCAGTAGCATAGTATTTTTCGATATATTCAACAGTCAGAGGGAAGAAATCCAGCTCAGATTGTTTTTTGGAAGAAACAGCAGTTACGATAACCATGTTGTTACCGCTGGAAACAAGTACTGATCCATCAGCTTGTTTTGCCATACGGCCTGTTTCGATTGTGATCTGTTTTCCACCTACAGAAGTAGTTACAGTCGTTTTCATTAAATCTCCTTATTTAGCGAAATTTCTTTTTCGCCATCCGTTTGTGGAAGCCATCTCAAAAATCATTCCGAGATCTCAGCAGCTATCTTGCTACTGGTGAAGTCAGCACGATTTCTCAGCTGGCTTCCTGTTTTTTAAAATTCGAAGGGGCTATTACGCCCCTTCTGATTATCTTATTTAAGATGAGATTACTTACGGATATCAAGTTCTTTGATAAGAGTTTGATATGCAGCCACGTCTTTGCGGTGCAAGTAATCCAAAAGCTTACGACGTTGGTTAACCAAAGTCACAAGACCACGACGACCGTGAAAGTCTTTTTTGTGAGTTGTGAAGTGACCTGTAAGGTCGTTGATTCTTGCAGTTAGCAAAGCAACTTGTACTTGTGCTGAACCAGTATCAAGGCCCGCAGTTTTAAACTTGTTAACGATCTGTGCTTTTTGTTCTTTAGTGACTGCCATTAGCGTCTCCTGTTATTGGCGTTGCCGCCGGTTTCTAAACTCCCCGCCTCAGTCGTCATGGCTGTCGATCCTAGGCAGGTTTGGTAAGGTTCTATCCGACCCCGAATGCGGGGTCAAGTAGTGAAAATAATTAGTATTTGAACACGCGCTTTAAGACAAATCCGCGGCCCGGCTCCAGCCCCACAATGGCCAAAAGTTTCCCGGAATCCAACGACAGGATCTGTACATATTGGTCTTCTTCGGGCTTAAAAACCGCTATAAGCTGGCTGCGCAGGTCATGACTGATCTGCCCATTGCCCAAAAGAACCTGATCCTGCCCTTTAACTCGAATACGCTTTACCATCGGCAAGGCCGCATCCATCGCAACAAAAGCCCCCGAAAGAGTGTCCTTTTTTACACACTCCTCGATAGCCTCCAAGGTCATGGCCTGCTCCAGATAATAGGGAGCCGAATAAGTCCGGCGCAGTCCACTCATCGCTGCACCACACCCTAACGCATTCCCCAGCAGGTCGACCCAAGTGCGGATATAGCTGCCTTTTGAGCAGCGCAGGTCAAACTCAGCCCAATCAGTCCCCATCCCTAAGAATTTGATATCCCAGAAGTTCATGACCTTTTTGGGAATCACCACGTCTTTATCCTGGCGGGCATATTCATAGAGCTTTTTACCCTGCACCTTAATGGCCGAGTAAATCGGAACTTCAACTTCCATCTCGCCCTGAAGTTTCATGGCTTCAGCAAGCAAGGTGGCTTCATTTAAATCCACCGGATGCGTTTCAAGCACTTCCCCTGTCGTATCCAAGGTGTCGGTACGAAGACCGAATTGAATACGCACGCGGTAACCTTTGTCACCTTCAAGGATGTATTGGGAAAGCTTGGTTGCTTCATTGATCAAACAGGCCATCAAGCCCGACGCCATTGGATCCAAAGTGCCGGAGTGACCGACAGACTTTGTGCCCATGATGCGACGGAGGCGTGAAACCACGTCGTGACTGGAAATGCCAGACGGTTTATCGACCAGCAATAAGCCATCAAACGGGACAGGGTCCCGCTTAGGCGGTCTATTATTTTCAGAATTATTCGTCATCAGATTCGGATTCGTCTTTGGGATTCTTGGCTTTTCGTTCAGCCTCAAGATCAGAGATAATGCGCTCCACTTTCAAAACCTGTTCTGTCGTATGATCCGGATAGAACTTTAATTTTGGGCAGTAACGCATCTTTAATTCTTTACCGATATAGTTTTGGATTTCAAAAGCGCGCTCTTGCAAAAGCTCAATCGCTTGTTCCTGATCCGCTTCAGAACCAAGAACGCTGATGTAAACTCTTGCCGCACGCAAATCCGCTGGCATCTTTACAGAAGCCACCGTTACCAAACCTGGCAACGGCATTTTGAAACCTCTAATTAAAAATTGAGCAATGGTCGCTTGAATTTGACGCTCAACTTGCGCGACCCTGCGGCCATCACCCACATTTTTCATTAAAGACCCAACTCTCTAGCAACTTCTTTTTTAATGAACGCTTCCATCATATCGCCGATTTTAACGTCATTGTAGTTTTCAATGCCGATACCGCATTCGTAGCCTTGCGCCACTTCTTTAGCATCGTCTTTGAAACGTTTAAGCGATGAGATTTTACCTTCGTAAATGATCTTATCCTGACGAAGAAGACGGATCGAGTTGTTACGTTGAACTTTACCATCAAGTACGAAGCAACCAGCGATCGCTCCGATTTTAGGTACGTTGAACACGTTACGAACTTCCGCACGACCCATAACTTCTTCAACCATATCTGGAGTAAGAAGACCGGACATAGCGGCTTTCATTTGATCAATCAATTCGTACACGATCGAGTAAGTTCTGATGTCCACGCCCAATTGTTTCGCTTTAGCTTGTGCGCCCAGGTCAGGACGTACGTTGAAGCCCAAAACGATACCTTTGGAAGTATTCGCCAAAGTTACGTCATTCTCGTTGATACCACCGACAGCGGCGTGGATCACACGCACTTTAACTTCCGGAGTTACCAATTTACCAAGCATGCCGTTGATGGCCTCAAGAGAACCATGAACGTCTGCTTTCAGGATGATCGCAAGTTCTTTCACATCGCCTGATTTAACTTTAGAGAAGATCTCGTCCAAAGACATTTTTTGAGCAGGAACATTCGCCGCTTTCGCTGCTTGTTCTTTTCTCAATGTAGACATCTCTTCAGCCGTTTTTTCATCAATAACGATGTCAAACTTATCACCCGCAGCTGGAACACCATCAAGACCCAAGACTTCCACTGGAAGACCCGGACCGACAGATTCAACTCTTACGCCTTTATCATTCGTCAAAGAACGAACGCGGCCTTTCATTGTTCCTGCAACAAGGTACTGACCAACTGCCACAGTTCCGTCTTTAACCAGAAGTGTTGCAACAGGTCCTTTGCCTTTTTCCATTTTCGCTTCGATCACAAGACCTGTGCCCGAACGTTTAGGATTTGCTTTCAATTCACCCACTTCAGCAAGCAACTTGATTTGTTCAAGTAGCTCTTTCAAGCCGGTTTTCTTAAGTGCTGAAACTTCCACGAAGATCGTGTTACCACCCCATTCTTCCGGGACGATTTCAAGTTCAGTCAATTGTTGTTTGATACGATCCGGATTTGCACCCGGTTTATCCATCTTATTCACAGCCACGATAATAGGTACGCCTGCTGCTTTCGCATGGTTAATAGATTCTTGCGTTTGCGGCATCATACCGTCATCCGCAGCTACCACGATAACCGCGATATCTGTCGCGTTCGCACCACGAGTACGCATTGCCGTGAAGGCTTCGTGACCCGGAGTATCCAAGAACGTGATCAAAGAACCATCTTCAATTTTTACAGAATATGCACCGATGTGCTGAGTGATACCGCCGGCTTCGCCTTTGGCAACGTCAGCATTGCGGATAGCATCCAACAAAGATGTTTTACCATGGTCAACGTGACCCATGATTGTAACAACCGGCGGACGAGTGATTTTGTCTGCATCCAATTCACCGAATGCAGTCTCAGTCGCAACGTCATCAGCTGTTTTGAATACGTTTTGTGCTTCCCAACCGAACTCAGGCACGATCAACGCGATCGTATCGAAATCCAGGTCCGTATTCATGTTCGCCATCACACCATTCGTCATCAAAACTTTAACCAATTGCGGAGCTTTTAGACCCATCGCCATCGCCAAGTCTGTCAGCTTCATGGAGTTGTTCACTTTAACTACGCGCTTATGGGCAGCAGCTTTGGTGATTTGAGTTTTTTGACCCTGCTCAGTAACGATCTTCTTCTTTTTAGGCTGGAAGACCATTTCGCGCTTACGGAAATCAACGGCGTTGAAGCTCTTGATTTCTTCTTCTTTTTCTTTCTCACGAGCATTTTGACCCGCACCGAAAGCTGGTGGAGCCGCCGGAGCAGGACCGCCAAAACGCTTACGTTTATCGAAGTCTTTATTTTGGAAGTGCCCCGCACCCTCTGCTGGTGGCATTTCCGGTGGAGCCTGTTGAGCTACAAACCCTGGACGGATATTGCGCGTTGGCGCGCCACCCGCTGGACGATTGAAACCACCCGGACGAGGACCTGTGAAAGATGCACTTGCACCACCACCTGAACGCGGTTGGAATCCACCTTGTGGGCGATCACCTTGCTGGCGTGGAGGAGCTTGTGTTTGAACGCGGGATAGATCCATACGCCCAATGATGTTTCTTTTCGGCGCAGATGCTGGAGTGGATGAACTTGCAACACCGCTTGTTCCCACAACAACTTCCTTCTTACGAGCCGCCGGAGCTTGTGGCGCCGGAGCCGCTGCCGCTGGAGCTGCAGGTGCTTCTGTTTTCACAGGAGCCGGAGCTTCAACTTTCGCTTCAGCAACAGGTGCAACCGGAGTCGACTCTTGTTTTGCGACAAGCTTTTCCTCAACAACTGCCGGAGTTGGCTCTACCGCCTCTTCCTTTGCAACTGCTGCAGGTTTTTTAACTACAACACGAGTTGTTTTAGAAGCTTCTGTTTCTGCTTCCTCGTCAACATCGGGTTTGGAAATAACTTTTGCTTTCGCTTCAACTGGAGCCGCTTCCTCTTTCGTCTTACGACGAATGACTTTAGCTGGAGCTGCTGCTGCAGCCGCCTCAGCTTCCGCCGCTGCTGCCGCTACTTTTTTAGCTGGCGCTTTGCGAGTTGCTGCTTTTTTGGGTTTAGCTTCTTCAGCCGGCTTATCGCCACCACCCAACTTAATTTTAATCTGCTCAAGAACCTGTGGATCCAACTCCGCCATATGACTCTTAATAGGCAAATTCCACTCGCGGATTTTGTCCATCAAGGCCAACGGGGTCATCCCGATTTCTTTTGCAAATTCAAAAACTTTTGGATTACTCACTCAGTCTCCCTGTGTAGTAACTGTATCTTTAAAAAATCTATTCTTCTTCAGCTTCTTGAGAGTTCAATTTCTGCAACTCTTGCTTCAACAATGCATCGGCTTGTGCCTTTGCAGACCCACCAGCTTTTGTCTCTTTCGCAGCAGATGGAGCTGTTGGAACCGGAGTGCCTTCAGACTCATACTTTTTAAGCAAAGCTTTCGCTTCGTTAGAAAGTTTTTCTGCCTTTTCAGGATCATCGTAACCTGGGATCGTCATCAATTCCTGAACGCTCGCCTGAGCTACAGATTGGAATGAACCGAAGCCGGATTGGAAGATGTTTTGTGCCATTGTTTCGTTCATACCCGGGATCAACATCAAATTGAAGATGGATTCCGCTGTACGAGACGCCGCTGAAGACTCAGAAATGATATCCAATTTCCAAGTCGTCAATTTAGCTGCCAAGCGAACGTTTTGACCACGTTTGCCGATTGCCAATGACAATTGAGAGTCTGGAACAACGATTTCCATTTCACGATTTGTATCATCAAGGAATACGCGGGAGATTTCAGCCGGAGCCAAAGCATTCACCGCGAAACGAGTGATGTCTTCATCCCAAGGAACGATATCGATTTTCTCACCACGAAGTTCCTGTACGATGTTTTGTACACGGGAACCCTTCATACCAACGCAAGCCCCTACTGGATCTACAGTGGAGTCATTGGAACGAACTGCGATTTTAGCACGTTGGCCTGGCTCACGAGCCGCCGCCATGATCTCAACCACACCGTCGTAGATTTCCGGAACTTCCATTTCGAAAAGTTTCATCAAGTAACGCTCGTCTGCACGAGACATGATGATCTGAGGACCACGAGTTGTTTGACGAACTTCAGACAAGTAACCTTGAATACGGTCACCTGGTTTGTATTGCTCACCTGGGATTTGTTCACGAGGCGGGATGTAGGCCTCAGAACGACCCAAATCGACAACGATCGCGCCTTTTTCAACACGACGAGCGATACCGGAAGCGATTTCGCCTTTGCGTTCTTCGAATTCAGTAAAGATGATGGAGCGTTCAGCATCACGCACTTTTTGCATGATGATTTGTTTCGCTGTTTGAGCAGCGATACGGCCCAAATCAGAAGCTTCCAATTTGATACCGATAGAATCGTCCATTTGAACGTTTGGATCCAATTTAACTGCGTCGTCGTAAGTGATTTCAACTTCTTCGTCGACGAATTTTTCACGAGGAACTACTTCTTTGAACTCGAACAATTCAACTTCGCCAGTCTCTTCATTGTATGCCGCTTCGATTTCACGGTAAGTACCGTACTTTTTACGGGCTGCTACAAGCATACCTTGAGTGATTGCATCGATAACGACCTGTTTGTCGATACCTTTGTCTTTACCAACTTGCTCAATCACTTTGGAAAGATCTGAAAACATATTTTCAGCCATGGCTCATCCTCTCTACTTTTTTTGACCTTTAGTAACTTCAAATAAAACTTTAGCTTTTTCGATCATCGCGTACGGGATTTTGATCTCGACGTCTTTGACCACGAAACGCACACCTTGATCGTCAGCGGACTCAATAACTTCCTCGACGGTCTTAACGGCCTTCCATTTTTTATCTGTCACACCCATGCTCTCTAAAGATTTGGATGTTTTCAGATATACTTTTTTGCCCACGGCTTTTTGAAAATGCCATGGTTTCACCAGATGACGTTCCAAACCCGGACTGGAAACTTCCAACGCGTAAGCCGCACCCGGGATGATGTCCTCATCCTTTTCCAACACTTCGTTCAATGCCTTGGAGACATTCGAGCAATCTTCAAGACTGATCCCGCCTTCGTCTTCCTTATCAATGAACAAACGCAAAGTACGCCCTTTGCCCATGCCTACGAATTCAATATCGTAAAGCAGGCAGCCATTTGCTTTGGCAGCATCATTTGCGATTTTTTCTACTTGATCTAACCAAGAGGGTCTCTCAGACATCTCTTCACTTCCTTTAACTTCAGCCCACCAACCCCGTACGGGTGGTTTCAGCTTACTAATGAAGTGACTCCTGCTAAAAGCCGTTGGGAAATATCCAACTGGGCCTGCAGCGTGTACCTGCTCAAACGCTTAAAGCGTATCTGGCATGCACATCCCGTTTTGTCCGAGGAACTCAAAAAAGAATTCAGTGGCAAAAAAAAATGGGCCTGTTGGGCCCATCGAACGTCCTTAAACTAACAAAAAAATCGAACCAGTGCAAGGACTTATCTGGCCCAAGGTCAACAGCAGCCCATTCAGGGACAGGAATAAAGCAAAGCCGTGGCCCCATCCTTATAATAGCGAGGACGTCGCCCATTCAATTTAAACCCGAGCTTTTCATACAATTTTCGGGCTGATTCATTGTTTTCATGCACTTCCAACCACAGCTCACGACCCTGACCCTTTGCGGCAATCATATAGCCAATTAGCTTTTCCATCAGTCCGCGGCGCTGAAATTGGGGATGCGTCGCCACCAAAGAAATCTCCCAGGCGCCCGGTACTTCCCGGTACAAAACAAATCCGGCAAGTTCCTCGCCCTCGAAAATCCCAAATCCCTCGGCTGTGGCCATCTCCGCCCCCAACATCTCCGCTGGCCAATAAAACTGTGGCAGCATTCCTGCCTGAGCATGAATGGCCTCCACCAGGGCGCGCATGGCAGCTTTGTGAGGAGTATATAAAGATTCGATTTTCATGATCGCCCTAGATAAAGTTTCTGACCTTGTATTTGCGCTTCATCAACTCAAACCATGCGCGCAAACGCTCTTCAAGCTGTTGCTGTCCCAGGAACGTTTTAATGCTGTCGCGAATCTCCGCAAAGGGCGTGCTGCCGAATTTGCTGCGATTTTTTTGATAGTACTCATAGGCATCGACGTTCGAGACGATCCCCGCCATGGAGCCGGTTTTAAACTTCATAAAACTTTTAGCCACAAGCTTGCGATCCGTAAACCTTTTCACTTCGGCTGGCGTTGGTTGAAGCTGATTCCAATAGGTTTTACCAGAGGCTGTTCTTTCCACTTTGGCTATCGCCTCATCCAACTCCGCAGCAGAGGCTGTACCGACATTGAAAGTCGCAGCTTCCATGGCCACTACCGCCTCCAACAAAACGGCTGTCACGTGATTTCGGAACTCCTTGGATTCAGGCCCCGTCTCCATCAAGGAAGTCGATTTTTTATCTTTGGGAGGAAAAAGAATGTGATCGATCACGGTCGTGATTTGCACTTCACGACTGGTGATCACATAGTCCCCGACCTGCCCTACGGTTTCTGAAACCACATTGGCAGCCAGGGCTGGCACGGCAAAAAATAAGGAAAGCATCAGGATGCGCATGGATTTATTGTACCGAAGCGCCGGGCTTTGTCCAAAAAAAAAGCGGAGCCCCATAACAGGACTCCGCCACCACTGAGAGATATTTCGGAAACAATTAGAAATTCATACGACCGGAAACTGTCATTACATAGTATTGAAGTTTTTCGATCGGATTGTAGTTCTGCCATTCGTTATATGCAGAGTTCCAGTTGCTGCCGTAGTTGATACGGTTGGAAAGATTCCACATATATCTGAAGTCCAAACCGATAGCGTATTTCGGAGAGAACTCAAGGTCAGCACCTACCAACGCACCCAAATCTACTGCATGTGAATTCACATCAGAGTTAGAGTTGTTGTATGAGTAGTTGTAACCATAGTTGTTTTTCATTTCGTAAGTTCTGTAAGAGTAAGCCGCGATACCACCGATAACTGGTTTCACGATACCATCAAAGAACTGGATTTTAGCTGCCAACGCACCTGTGTATTGATTCACATCAACACCTTGATTGTTGTAGTTATAGTTGTAGTTATAACCGTAGGCGTTGTTGTTCACGGAGTAGTTCGAGTAAAGGAATGAACCCTCGATGATGAAACCATCAACTTTGCTACCGAAAGCAACACCCAACGCGTAGTTGCCTTTAACGTTAGAAACATCTGGATAGTCACCCATACCAACTAGACCGGAAACGTATTTGCTACGAACTGGCTCTTCTGGTTTGTTTTTCTCCAAAGATGCTGCCATTTCCTGGCGAACGATTTCGCGAGTTGCAGAATCATCAGATACTTGTTTTTCAACGATAATCGGAGCCGGAGCTGCTACCGGAGCTACCACTACTGGAGCTACTGGTTGCTGAACTGGAACCTGTTGAGCTTGATTTAGATTATTGAATTTATCACCGAACAATACGTCAGCACGGCGTTTTTCATCTTCCATGCGGGATTGCTCAAGTTTTTCCACGATTTTTTGTTCAGTTTGAACTTCAGCATCCTGACGGCTCTTACGGATAGCTTCCGCACGGGATTCCGCCAAAGGAGAAGCTTCAATAACAGTCGTAGGCTGTTTTTGAACCTGCTGAGTAGCCGCAGTGGCCTGAGCCGCCTGAGCTGGGGAGTTAATAATATAGATAGGTTGTGGCTTAACCGTTTGCACTTCACCTTGAGCTGCCGCTGGCAACACCGTTTGTGTGCTTACAACCTGTGGTTGTGTCTGCTTGGAATACATAGCATCCAATTCAGCATCAACATCACCTTCAAGGGATTGAGCCAACGCGAATACCGGCGCCATGCTCAAAGCCGCAAGGACATAGAAATACTTTTTCATACAGTCTCCTCAGTGTGGTTTCTTAGAACCTTTTTTAATCGAAACCCTGTAAAGCAAGGCCAGTGCCAACAGGGACGGATTTCGGCGCTGGCACCTAAGTTGTTGAAATCTTGGGATTTAGGGCTCCAAAGCAGGCGGACCTGATTCGCTTGTCTGAATAAAGAAGTGACAACTCTTAGAGCGGTTCCTGAAATCCTTTCAAACTGGGGTCATTTTGGCCAGGAGTGACAAACTCGCTGAAAAAGAGGGCAAAAACGCAGAAAAATTAGGGCTTTTTAAAAAATATGTTGAGGATGGAGGCCATCTAATATTACAAAGATCACCTCACTGCGGGTGTGGTGAAATGGTAGACACAGAAGATTCAAAATCTTCCGCGAAAGCATGGGGGTTCAAGTCCCTCCACCCGCACCAAATAAAACCGCCCTTCTGGCGGTTTTTTTATTTGTACTGTCTACACTCCTACTTCGCAGGAGTAATAAGTCTGACTTTCGAGTCGGCTTTTTTTATGCCCGGAATCTGCCGACCTCTACAGGGAATTAAAAAAACACGCTTTGTCCTTTGTCATTCGGCCCACTCTGAGGGCATCGAACATTGAGGGTGATTTTCCACACATTGTCCACCCTTCATTTCCAGTTCTTTTCATTCTCAGAAACAATTAAACACTTAGGAGGAAAGAAATGAAAAAATGCTTGTTGCGAGGATCTCTCGCCGTTTTATTTGCGACTTCAGTCAGTCAGGCGGCCGACCTTCCTGATGGAAAAGCCACAGACTTCACCAAAAGGGAAAACCAGAAGTTTGCAAAACTGCTGGACTTCAACAACAAGGAGGACTTTGAGTTCGCACAAAGAGGCTTTATTGGCACTTTGGACAACCCGATGATCAAGGACAAAGATGGTAAAACCATTTATAATCTTTCCGCTTTTGACTTCGTAAAAGGTGACACTCCCGAAACTGCAAATCCGAGCTTGTGGCGCCAATCCCAACTGACACGCATGCATGGTCTGTATAAGGTCACGGATAAAATCTATCAAATTCGCGGATTTGATTTGTCAAATATGACATTGATCGAAGGAAAAACCGGCTGGATTGTTATCGATCCACTGATTTCCAATGAAACTGCGGCGGCGGGATTGAAACTTGCCAACGACAAGCTGGGTAAACGCCCGGTTAAGGCATTGATTTACACCCACAGCCACATCGATCACTTTGGTGGCGCCGGTGGTGTTATCAGCGAAGCCGATGCAAAATCCAAAAAAGTACAGGTCATTGCACCTGAAGGATTTGTTGAAGAAGCGGTCAGCGAAAATCTTTATGCCGGCAACGCCATGTTACGCAGAGCCGATTACATGTATGGCCGAACCCTGCAAAATTCCCCTATCGGAAATTTGGGCACAGGTCTTGGGCCAGGCACCTCTATCGGGACCAGCGGTCTGATTCCACCAAATAAAATCATCTCAAAAACCGGAGAAAAATTGACTGTCGATGGCGTGGAAATCGTTTTCCAAATGGCGCCAGGAACAGAAGCTCCGTCTGAAATGCTTTTCTATTTCCCACAAATGAAAGCCCTTTGCCTTTCCGAAGACTCGACCTCCACAATGCACAATCTGTACACATTGCGTGGAGCAAAAGTGCGCAGCCCCCTTGTTTGGTCCACAGCACTTAACACCACACTGGACATGTTCGGATCCAAAGCCGACGTGAGCTTTGCCTCCCATCACTGGCCACGCTGGGGAAATGCCAAAGTGGTTGAGCATATCACCAAGCAAAGAGACATGTATAAATTCATCAATGACCAGACTTTGCGATTGGCAAATCAAGGTTATGACGCTGAAGAGATCGCGGAAAAAATTAGACTCCCCGACAATTTAGGCAAAGAGTTTTACAATCGCGGCTACTATGGCTCCCTAAGCCATAACGTCAAAGCCACATACCAATTGTACTTAGGCTTTTACAACGGGAATCCCGCAACTTTGCACAAACATCCACGCACAGAATCAGCAAAGCGCTATATCTCGGCGATGGGTGGAGCGTCGAAAGTTTTAAAAATTGGAAGAGAATCCTTCGACAAGGGTGACTATCGTTGGACCGCTGAATTGGTGAACCATCTGGTCTATGCGGAACCCAATAACAAAGATGCGCGACAGCTTCAAGCGGCAGCCTTGGAACAATTGGGATTCCAGGCGGAAAGCGGCCCTTGGAGAGACGTCTATCTTTCAGGTGCAGCAGAATTGCGCGGCAGAGTTCCTGGACCGGGAATGCCGGTCGTCGACACACGCACTTTGCCACTGGCAATGCTGATCGACTACACAGGTCTTCGCTTAAATCCAGAAAAGGCCGCCGGCAAATCCATGAAAATCGGACTGACCTTGAACAATTCCAAAGAGAAACAAACACTGGAATTGAACAACTCGGTTTTGAATATCAGAAAAGCGAAGCCGGGCGAAAAGTATGATGCCACTTACGCCATGTCCTCGGAGGATTTTGGCGCAATGATGGGCGGTACGAAGCCTGCAAAAGGCGCACTCAATGACCTGGTTGCGATGCTTGATACTTTTGACATGAAATTCAACCTGATTACGCCGGTTGAAGAGAAGTCAGGTAAAAGCGATCACATGGCCAGTGCCGACACCGGAAACTAAGTATTCCCAAAAAAGGACGGGAAAAAACCCGTCCTTTTTTTAATATCACCTGCATTTTTCCGCCATCCCACGTCTCACTTAGGGCTCCGCACAAACTCCCCGCCCAACAGGGACTCACCGAACACTGATTAAAAAGAACGTCACTTTTGCCGTGATTTTATTAAGAAATAAGGAAATTCCTCCGATGTAGTCATATTCGCATTTATGGAGGACGTTTATGGTCAATGCGTTCAAAATAATGCTGACTCTTCTATGCCTGTGGAGTGCGTGACGTTCGCCAGTTTCATCTTTTTAGTGGTAAAACTGCCAATTCTTTTATCAATCGGAAAAACATCAATGCGACCGGAGTTCACCATTCTTAAATTCGTCACTGCCGTGGTGTAGGGCTCCCGTTGCGCGTTGTATTTGGTTTGCAAGTGGTCTTGAAATGGAAACTCTTTCCAAAAATCCGGATGAATTCCCATTCACAATGCCGACTTTCAGTTTGTACTTTTTAATATCATCGAGACTTGTAATTTCTGGATACTTCAATTTAATTTTTGTATTTGTGAACAACACAAAATCCGACGTCCAGACTGCATGCTTTGAATAGAGCACGTACTTTTCGCGATCTGGATTTTTTGAAATAGACATGCCGACATCAGCCCGCCCCGCCTGAAGCATCGACCAACATCTTTCCAGGGCAAAGGGAGTAAATGCCCTCAACGCCGAGTCTGCGAAAAATGTGCTGTGCCACTTCAATATCAACTCCGACAGCTTTGCCATTATCAAGGTATTTATAGGGAGGAAACTCCTCTCCCACTACTATGATCTTATTTGCGCGACCAGGCATGGCAAACAACAGCACCACCGCACAGGCTAACCCTCTGGTTAATTTTTCTTTGAAGATTTTCATTCATGAAGAAGTCTGTTCGAAGTGCAATGGCCTGTCAAACTGTGTTGACTATGTCAATCCCACCCTGCCTGCTCTGGCTAACTACTTTTTAGAGGTCGGAATAAAGCGGCTGCCACTTTTGCCAGCGGCCTTGGGCTGACCTTTTTTAATTTTTTTGGCGCGCAAGTCCTCGTCCCCAAAATCATCGTCAAAGTCGGTGTCATCTTCAAGTTCGGCCATCGCAGGTTTTGCTGCTGCTTTTGCTTTCTTTACTGCAGCAGGTTTTACCGCAGGGACTTTCTCTGCCTTTGGAGCGGTTCTTACGGGACGCTCTTCACGAGGTTTGGCTTTACCAAACGTTTCTATATCGTCCAAACGAATCAAGGACACTTTGTTTGCCATGAAGGCTTTAACACCTTCTTCTGAAAGACCTTTGATTTGTCCGGTGAAACCAAAATGGCCTAATGCTTTGCCTGTGATACGGAACTTAATCCCCGGATCTTTTTTTAGAAGTTTGTTAATTTCTTTCAGATCCGAAGAACCAAGTTCTTGGGCGATAACTTTAATAATTTCTGCTAGCTTCATTGAGCACCTTTGATTGTCGAATGCCTACAGTTATATTACCTATCCTAAGTGAGTGCAATTCCCAAAGGTCCGCCATGTATTTAGAGCAAAAACCTAAGTAAGTGCGCCATATCCTTTTTCATTGAATTCAATTAGACAAAATCCATGACCGAAGGGATCTGAAAACATCGCCAATTTGCCGTAAGGCTCTTTCTTGGTATCACTTTCAATCCGGGCCCCGTGGGCCAGAACCCTTTGGGAGGCGAGCTCGATATTATCGACGACAAAATCCAGATGAACAGGACTCCAGTGGCGGGAGAAACTTCGCCCCTCCCGGGCAGATGCAAATGGTAAAGTCCCCGCCTGATTCTGAAGGAGGTACACAGGACATGGAAGCCCCAAAAGCTCCACGAATTCAGCATCAAACGTACGACCCAACCGCAAACCCAAGCCTTCCGTGTAGAAGAGAATGGCTTTTTCAATATTATCGACATCAATATTAATTAAAGCAGTTTTAAGCATGCATAAAGTGTAGTGCGATAGTCAGAAGCTGCAATTTGATTACTGACAAACGCTCGTCATATTGAACCGATCAAGCCTGCCGACTAATATTACGGCGCAACTTTATCCATATCCATTCTTCGAAGCGCCGGGAATTTCCAGCTGACAATTCCCACCGTCAGCAGACACATCACCGCCCCGAAACAGGCGGCTGGAACAGTCCCCAGGAATTTGGCAGCCACACCGGATTCAAACTCCCCGACTTCGTTGGAGGAGCCTATGAACATCGAATTCACCGAAGAGATGCGGCCGCGCATGTGATCCGGCGAAGCCAGCTGAACAGCGGTGCTGCGAATCACGACACTGACGCTGTCAAATACGCCACTGAATATCAGCGCAAAAATGGACAGATAGAAATCCTTGCTAACAGCGAAAACCAAAATGCTTAAGCCAAATCCAAACACCGCACTTAACAAATACCTGCCTGCATTTTTTCGAATTGCGAAGCGAGTTAGAATAAATCCCATCACCATCGCACCCACGGCAGGTGCCGCACGCAAGATCCCCAAGCCCCGAGGTCCGATCTCCAGAATTTCTTTCGCATAGATGGGTAACAGCGCTGTCACTCCACCAAAGAGAACTGAAATCATATCCAGAGTTAAAGCTGGTAACAAAATCGGATGCCCGAATACAAACTTCACTCCGGATTTTAGCTCCTCCACCATCGCGCGGGGCTCCCCATCCAATGCAGGGGCTTCGATTTTCATTTTAATTCCGTAGGTTGCGGCCAGCGCTCCCAAAAGCAGAACAAAAATGACTCCGAAAGAAACCTTCATTCCCATAAAACCAAAAATCAAACCACCCAATGCCGGCCCCGAGACCCGCGCCACTTGCATGGCCGTGCTCATCCACGCCAAGGCTTTGGATAAACCATCTCGTTTGGTCATCTTGGGAAGAATCGCATACATGGAGGGCTGAGAAAATGCACGGGCTGCTCCGGAACATACCGAAGACAGATACAGTGCAAAGATATGCATTCCGGTGCTCCATTGATCACCGAACAACGACGCCGTCAGCAAAATGCCTGAAGCCAACAAACTGCCTTCCAAAACCCAGCGGTAAACTTTAATCGGGCGGGAGCGATCCACCACGTATCCAGCGTAAAGTGCTAAGCTTAGCGCAGGAATCGCTTCGGCCAAGCCCACCAGCCCAAGAGACAATGGATCATTGGTGAGCTCATAAATCCTCCACCCCACCACGACCGCCTGCATTTGCACGGCCAGGGTGAAAAGAAAGCGAGCGGAGATAAGTTTTTTGAAATCAGAAAGAGCAGAGGATGAGAGCATGTGGATACTTGTACACTGCTTTTCGCCCGCAAGCAATTTGCCAAACACCACATTACAACCTTGATTCTTGTCATTTGGCTGATTTTTTTGAATTTTACCACCAAGTATACAACTCAAACTTTGGGGGACGACGGTCATGAAGAAGTCTGTAGGAACACTTATATTAGGTCTTGTGATGGCAAACTCTGCTTATGCAGACTTTGAAGTTTATGGCTTTGCCCAATTGGACTATGTACAGGATTTCAAAAGAACAGATCCCGATTGGATCAGCACTCTAAGACCTTCAAAAATTCCCACTCAAGACAGTCAGTATGGAAGTGATGGACAGGCGATATTAAGCCCCCGTCAAACTCGCTTGGGAGTTCAAGGCAACACCCTTGTTTCCGGGGATAACTTAAAATCACGTATTGAATTCGATTTCTTTGGCGTCGGAAAAGATGCCGGCAAAGTGACGCCTCGCTTGCGTCACGCCTATGGCGAATGGGGCACAGTCCTTGTGGGCCAAACTTGGTCAAACTTTATGGATGTAGATGGCTTTCCCAATATCGTGGATTATTGGGGGCCAACAGGTATGGTCTTTATTCGTACTCCACAAATCAGATACACTCCGATCACTGGAACAAGCACTGTTTCGGTGGCGCTTGAGAACCCTTGCGCTGACCTGGATGCTTCGTTGGGTGCCGTCAGTATGGATAACAAATATCCAGATCTTTCTGCGAAATATCGCTACAGCCCGGAATGGGGTCATCTGAATGTGTCAGGGATAGTTCGCTACCTGGGGTTTGATTCTACGGGCGCTGTCAACGCGGATCCTAAAGACCACAAGATGGGTTGGGGTGTTAATCTCTCCACGTCTTACGTGATTGGCTCTGCAGACAAATTGATTTTGTCTGCGGTCTATGGTGATGGCATTGCAAACTATATGAATGATGGCGGCACCGACCTCGCAGCCGACGGACCACCGGGTGACTTGCAGGCGAAAGCTGTTCCCCTCTTGGGATGGGTGGCCTACTTTGATCATCGCTGGAGCGAGATCTGGTCATCATCGATTGGTTTTTCCAAAACCGAAGTCACAAACACCAATTATCAGGCAGCAGATGCTTATAAGTTTGGCGAGTACTCCTCCGTGAACATGCTCTATACGCCGGACAAAAATGTCTTAATGGGAGCGGAGTTCCTGTACGGATTGCGTGAGGATAAAGATGGCGACCGTGGCGAGGATTATCGCGTGCAATTTACATTTAAATATATTTTTGCAAACAAGTGGGCGAATCTTTAGGGATTAGCTGATTGCCGTGAGCGGAATCTTTAGAACAACCTTTGTGCCCCTTGGATGAGCGGGCACATGTTCTTCCTGGGAGGTGATCATGATACTCCCCCCCATCATCGTCAGATACTCTTTAACCAAAGGCATCCCGTAACCGGTGCCTTTCTCCCCTTGTGTTCCGGTGCGCGTGGTGGCCGTGTCCAGACTGAATATTTTGTTCAGCAGCGTTTCCGGCATACCAATGCCGTAGTCCTGAATCTCTATGACGGCCATGGTTTCCTGAGAATAGGCGCGCAAATCAATGCGCTCCCCTGGCAGAGAAAATTTAACTGCGTTATTAATCAGATTTGCCAATACCACATTGCTTAGAATCGTCTTTTCACTATTCACGACCATTTTATCGCGAGTCAAATCAAGGGCGATTTTAATCCCTTTTTGCGAGGCCAGAGTTTCTGACTTCTCCATCACCTCATTCAAAACAATGGCAATGGATACGGGGTTTAATGGCATCATGGCTTTTCCATCCTTGACGGATTTCAAATGGCGCACCTGGTTCAACAGGTTGTTGATGTCATTCACAGCCCGCTCCATCTTATCCAGCTCCAAAACCATTGGAGCTGCTTGCTCCTGGTCTTCGCGCACCTTGATCAGATTGTAAGTCATGGCTGACAACGTATTTGCCACGTCATGCAAAAGAACCCGCAAAAGGTTTTCAACGTCCCAGTGCTTTTCCTGCAGTCTTGTCGTGAATTTCTGTTCGCCTTTGATATACAAATGAGTGGTGATGCCGGCAAAAATCAGGAAGGTGCAAACATTGAAGCTTTTCTCAAAGTCATAATCACCATGGGTGGCGATGATATTCACACTCCCACCCTGCATTTTCAAAATCCAAAACCAGATCATCGTCACGAACACAGTAAAATAACCGTAAACAGCGCCTCGCACTTTCAGCAATACACCTGACACCAACGGAACGGCCGCAAGCCAAAAGATCCCGGGTGCTTCAACGCCTCCGGATAGATACAAAAGATATATCAACAGACCCGAAGCCAGCCCCACACAAGTCAGTGCCGAAGCCGTATAACTTTTGAAGTAGTACAAAAACACCGGCGGCAAAATCGCTGTCGCAATCCACAACGTGAACAGCATCCCGTTATAGGTGGAAATGTGATATTCGAAATTGAATTTAAGGAGATAGACACTAGAAATCAGCAAACAGATGACGTAGATCATCTTCAGATAAAAGAGTCGTTTTTGTTGAGCTTCCTCAGCTGTGATTTTGAACTCGATCATTCTGGCTGTATTTCCAATTCTTTTCTGTTTATATATCGGCAGAAGGACATTTGTGCGGGAGAGTGCTACAAAGTTGTAATCTTTGTCTGTCTCATAACGAGAACAACCTCAGGACTTACATCCAGCACCCCTAATGCGTCCTTTTTATTGGGGTTTTCCGCCCACCGCTCCTTGGTCTGCATTGACTGTTGTTTATTTACTGCCTTTTTCAATCCACCTATCCTTTGTTAAACAAAAGGAATTCAATGACCTCTTCAAGAACCTCTCTCGAGTTCACCGAGCGAATGGCTGGCCACTATATTTCAAAACCATTTGCACTTTCCACCAACAGCCCACTTAAAAAATCGGATTTTGAAAACCTCGTTGAGTCACCTTCCCGAGTCCCATTTGAATTCACCCTCACCATCCAAGTTTCTGATTTGGATTCTTTCATCGTCGATCCGCAGTTAGAGGCTGATGCCGTGGGAGAGATCACGGATTTTAAAATTGAAAAAGGTCTGTTCAATCTTTTTGTGCGACCGGAAGCAAGCTCCGCCCTGGATACCGCTAAAGAAATGCACTACACGCTTTTCCTGCGTGATCCACAGGGGAAGCCATGGACGTTCTTTGGTTTTAAGGAAGTCATTAAAGAAGACTCCTTCGAGATGTGGTCACAGACGACGACACTTTATTACTACCTTTATGAGGGCCACTCTGCCTACAATCCGGGCGAAACCAAGAATGTCAGCGGCGTTGGTATTTTGCACATATCCGTCAGCGACTTTATCAAGCAATTGACCACATTCAAAAGCAACGCTCCAACGCAAATTCAGGAACAGGAAGCGGTTGCCAAGTTTCTGAATGTTTTTGCGAAAAATCTTTGGCAGTCCTATGCGCCGTTTGTGTTCACAACCACAACAGCTCGCTGGAATGAGCACTTTTATCCCATGCACACCACCCAGGGTGTCGCCATTGGCGAAAAGACTCTTTTTCCGCTGGACACTCCGGATGGTTTGACGATTTCAATTCAGCGCTTTAAAGCCAAAGAAACCAAAAACGTTATTTTGCTGCTTCATGGATTAACCACCTCCACTGACATGTTCATCATGCCCGAGCACCAAAATTTTGTGAACTACCTGCACAGCAACGGATACACCGATGTGTGGTCCCTGGACTGGCGAGGCAGTGGTCGCTTCACTTACAACCTGGGACCTCATCGCTATAATCTGGATGACATTGCCAAAAACGACATCCCCACAGCGGTGGACTTCATTCGCAAACAATGTGGTGAAGATGTAAAGATCCACGTCGTCTGTCACTGTGTGGGTTCCATTTCCTTTATGGCTTCCTTGGCTGCCGGTCATGTCAAAGGCATCACCAGTGTCATATCCAACAGTGTTTCTCTGACACCCAAAGTCCGCTGGCAGGCATTTATCAAAATGCTTTTCGGTCCCGACTTGCTGGAATATGTTTTTGGTTATGCTTACATCAGTCCCCGCATGGCTTACTTTCCGGGGCCGGGTTTTGGAAAATGGCTTTATTGGATGGAGCGTGGCATCCGTCACGAGTGCAAAGAACCTGCATGTCACCTGGTGAGCTTTATGTGGGGCTGGGGGTATCCAGCGGCCTATGTTCATCGCAACATTCACCCGACCACGCATCGTCGCCTGAAGGATTTATTCGGCGGCACCAGCTTTCACTACTACCGTCACATTAGAAAAATGCTTTTCGCAAAGGCCTCCGTGTCCTTTGATAAATCCAAAAACTACCTGGAGGAAAGCCAAAAAGGAACTCTGCCTCCGACTCTGCTCCTGAGTGGTTCAGAGAACAACATCTTCCCGGGCTCCAACAAAATGACCTATGAGGCTTTGAAAAATGGCAAGAATGCCGCGCAGGTCGAATATCTGGAAGTCCCCGGTTATGGACATCAGGACACCTTCATGGGGCAGTACGCGCACATCGAAGTTTTCCCAAAACTTTTGGCATTCCTGAATAAGCAAAGGGTTTGATATGCAAATCGATTTTCATCTGGGTGTGACCTATGTTCTTGCGCGCATGAGTGGATTTTCCCCTTATGAGGCCAACACCATCGCCAGCAGCTCACAGTATGTGGACGATGCGGTGAACTCCGGGACTATATTTTTTGAAAACCGCTCCGTCTATGAGTTTCGCGCCAGCGCCCACAAGATGCTGGACTACCGAAACTTCAAAGAACTGGCAAACCATCACGTGTGGATTCCCTTTCACTTTATTCCCGGCAATGAAGTCCGCGATCAAGGTATCGACTCCTTGGCGCAGAAGCTGGTGTGTCGTCCGAATAGTAAAATCGCCCAGGATGTCGTCCACAGCTGCGTGACCAATTTCAACAAACCCTTCGGATATCATCTGCTGGGAGTCACAACCCACGCCTTCGTGGACACTTGGGCTCACCAGGGGTTTGCCGGCATCACTCACGAACTGAATAAAGTCAGCGAGATCTATGACGGCGAAGGCGCCCTGGATGCTGACATGATGAACTACCGCAAGAAGTTCTATCGCAGAAATCCATTCCGTCGCATGTACGATTGGGTTCTTTCATTCTTTGTGGGTGAATACAATCCTATCGGCCATGGTACGGTCTTGTCGTACCCTGATCTGCCGTACTTACGCTGGAGCTATCAGGACTGGCAGGGCCGCACCATTCAGCGCGACAACCCTTCCGATTACATGCAGGCGATTCACCACGTGTTGGCCTTTTATCAGGAAGTCCGCAAAACCCACGGTCTGCCTGTGGTGAAAATTTTCGATGAAGATCTGAAAAAACTAAAAGAGCTGATTCAGACAATCGATAACGAAGAGGGCGAAGAGCGCCTGCAAAAATGGCGCGAGTACATTCAATGTGGGTCCTTTCAATTTGGCACGGACACCTGGCACTACTCTGTTGAAGGTAAAGATGGCTGGCTGAGTGAAGCCTTTGAAGACATCGAAACCAATGATGACTTTGACTTCAACTCCGACCTCGAGCTGTTAAATGTTCCGTACAAGGAAGAGTTTTTAAAGTCCAACTGGAAGCTGATGCATGATGCTTTGCTGTTTTATCGCTTTACAGTTTTGCACGATGTTCTTCCCAGATATCAAATTTGTGTCGCATAAGGATTTTACTGTATGAAACTTGATTTCGACTACGTGGTGATTGGTTCAGGATTTGGCGGCTCTGTCATGAGCTGCCGTCTGGTTGAAAAAGGCTACAACGTCTGCCTGCTGGAGCGCGGACGCCAATGGAAAATGCACGAGTTCCCTCGCCGCCCCCATGAAATTCAGGACAATATGTTCTGGGATCCGGAAGATGGGAAATATGGCTTGATGGAGTTCCGCGACACCCCGGACAGCGACGTCATGACCTTAACGGCAAGCGGCCTGGGTGGTGGCAGTCTGATTTATGCAAATGTTTTGTACCGCATGCCAGAAGAACTTTTTGCTGGATGGCCCGGTGGTTTCACTCGCAACAAGCTTGAGCCCTACTATGATAAAGTGATTTCCATGATGGAGGCTCGCCCCTATCCGTACAACTCCGATCCGTATTACAAGGACACGCCGAAAACCACGGCCATGAAAAATGCCGCACAACAAATGCAGCAGAATCCCGCCTCACTGACGCCTGCGGAATTTCAACTTCCGCCCCTGGCGGTCCGTTTTGAAGGCGAGTTTCCAGGACAGCAATCCTTAAACGCCCATGGCGCCGTTCAATCAAAGTGCAACAAATGCGGCGAGTGCGACCTGGGTTGCAATATTCACGCAAAAAACACTTTGGATCTGAATTATATTTTCCGCGCCAGACATCTGAAAAATTCCACGGGCACTTTGGATTTACGAACACAGGCCGAAGTCAGCAGGATTGAACAAGTTGGAGACCATTATAAAATCACGTTTCACGTCCCGCAATTCCCCTCTCAGGAAATCGTTTTAACAGCCGGCAAAGTCATTGTCTCTGCAGGCTCCGTGGGCTCCACATCTCTTTTGTTGAAAATGAAACAAAAAGGTCATCTGCCAAAGCTGAACAACTGGCTGGGACAGAAATGGTGCGGGAATGGTGATCTGTTGGGAATGGTCTTAAATACCAAAGACTACCATGATCCCACGAATGGCCCGGTCATCACGAGCGCCATCAAATACTCAATGAAAAACTATCCTGATGGTTTCCCTCACGGAATGTATCTGGAGGACGCGGGCTTCCCGATTGGCATGGCCTGGTATCTGTCAGGAAAAGTTCCGCAGATCACGGGCATCGCCGGAGTGCTGTCACTGGTTTGCAAAACTTTGAAAAAGTACGCCTGCAAAGTTTTGCGCATCAAATACAAATCTGAAATCAATGTAGGTGATGACTTTGCAGCGGCATTGGATCGCGGCACTTTCACCCGCAGAGCGATGGTTCTGCTGGGCATGGGACGGGATCGCTCTGATGGTGTGGTCTCCTTGCGTGATGACGGACAGACCGTGATTAACTGGGACATCAAAACCAGTGACCTGCACTTTGATCGCATGCGCGAGGAAATGAAAAAGGTCGCGGAAAACCTGAATGGAACTTTTATGGACAACCCACTGACTCATTTGGATAAGGTCATTGCGGTTCACCCCTTGGGGGGCTGCCCCATGGGTGACAGCGCTGATTCAGGCCTGGTGAGCCCTCGTGGTGAAGTCTACGGCTATGAGGGGCTTTATGTCGTTGACGGCAGCATCCTGCCCACCTCAACCGGCACGAACCCGTCCTTGACCATCGCCGCCGTGGCAGAGTTTATCGCTGACCAAATCCCAGCGAAACCATCCATTGTGGCTGCTTCCAATTTGAGCGTTACTCAAAAAAATCAATAATCTAAGGGGGTTACTTATGCCCCCGTTGTAAATAACCGGAGAAGCTTAGTTGCCTTAGTATTTAACTTTTGATAAGCTCAGGACATTCCAAATGGAGTGTCCTATGTCTTCTGCTACCACGCCTTTATCAAATCTAACGTTTCGGTCTCTTTCCAGACTACTAATTCCCACCCCACTGAAAGAGAAAATCAAACAGAGTCCTCTTGGAAAAATCAACCTCACGCCGAAGCAGCAACGAACCGCAAAGTTCGTGGGCCTCATTGCAATAATTTTGATTTCCATCACCACCTATAACATTTTCTTTTTTGAAGGCACCGATGATGCTTTCGTTAAAGCTCACCTGCACACCGTCAGTCCACGCATTGTTGGAACCGTTGTGGAAGTTCTGGTGAAGGATAATCAGCACGTCAAAAAAGGCGATGTCCTGGTTCGTCTGGACAAACGCGATTATGAAGTGCAAGTAAAGGCCGCTCAAGCTCGCTACGGGAAATCCCATCGTGACCTGGGTCGCTTCAATGGTTTTGCAAACTTGGGACCTTCCGAACGCCCGGTGTTCGATCAATACCAATCCGATGCACTCGTGACTGAGGCGGAATTGCAGAAAGCACAGTTACAGTTGGAGTACACTTCCATCCTTGCTCCTGAAGATGGGAAGATCGGTAAACGAAATGTTGAAACCGGAGAGCTGGTTCAACCCGGACAACCGTTGATGGCACTGATTGAAAATGAACCGTGGATCGAGGCAAACTTTAAGGAAAGTCAGATTCGTCATTTCCAAATCGGTCAGAACGTTGAAATCAAAATCGACGCCATCCCTGGCAAGACTTTCAAAGGGCATCTGGAGAGTATTGCTCCGGGCTCTGGTTCCACTTTCTCGCTACTGCCTCCAGACAATGCGACAGGAAATTTCACTAAGATTGTTCAACGTATTCCCGTAAAAATTGTTTTCGATAAAGAAGATATGAAAGGTTACGAAGATAAGCTGATCTCAGGCATGTCCACAGAAGTCTCCGTTAGAATTCACTAATGTCTGCCGATATCGCTCATGGTTCAAGCACTGAACCCCCGATGACTTTTAAATCCTGGTTGGCCGTTTTCGGAGCGGTGCTGGGGGCCTTTATGGCCATTCTGGATATTCAAATCACCAATGCCTCGATCCGTGACATCACCGGCGGATTGGGAGCCACGCTTGAAGAGGGCTCCTGGATTTCAACCTCGTACCTGGTCGCAGAAATCGTGATCATTCCGATCAGTGGCTGGCTGACGCGGGTGTTTTCACTGCGCACTTACCTGACGTGGACTTCAATTCTGTTTCTGATCTTTTCCGTTGCCTGTGGTCTGGCGTGGAATCTGGAATCGATGATTATCTTCCGCGCCCTGCAAGGTGCAACCGGCGGAGCACTGATCCCCCTCGCCTTTCAAGTCATCCTTAGAATGCCCACAAGCAAACGCAATATCGGTATGGCGATGTTTGCCATCACTGCGACCTTTGCTCCTGCGATCGGCCCCACTGTCGGTGGCTACCTGACCCAAATGTTTCACTGGTCCGTGGTCTTTTACATGAATCTGATTCCCGGCGCATTCCTGATGGCCGCAATCTACTTCGGTATCGACAAAGCCCCCAAGCAACTGGATCTGCTAAAACAGATCGATCGTTGGGGTATTATCACCATGGCGATCGGCCTCTCCTCTTTGACGATCTTTCTGGAGGAAGGCGAACGCAAAGACTGGTTTAACTCCACGACAATTATCTGGCTTGCGATTTCCTCACTGGTTTTCCTGACAGCTTTCCTGTGGATTGAACTTAAAATCAAAAATCCATTCATCAATCTGCGCTTGCTGATGCAAAAGAATTTCGGATTCGGCTGCCTGGTGAACTTCGTCGTGGGCCTTGCGATGTATGGAGCACTTTACCTGTTGCCACTGTATCTGGCGACGATTCAAGGGTACAACTCCGTCGACATCGGGCGCACGATGATGTGGGCTGGTATTCCTCAATTGCTGATTCTGCCCTTTGTTCCGAAGATTCTGGCGCGTGTCGATGCGCGCTGGTTGGCTTTTATTGGTATTAATATTTTCGGCATCAGCTGTTTGATGAACAGTCATATGACCGCGGATGTTGGTTATGACCAGCTGATGTGGTCGCAAATTGTGCGCGCCATGGGGCAACCGCTGCTGATGATTCCGCTTTCCACAATCACCACGGGCCTTGTGGCCCCGCAAGACGTGGGATCCGCTTCCGGACTGTTCAACATGCTTCGCAACCTGGGTGGCTCCGTGGGGATCGCTCTATTGGGAACCATGATGAGCCACCGCGAAAAGTTTCACTCTGCCATGCTGACGGAAGGAGTCAGTCTGTTTCACAAAAACACCCAGCAGCGTATCGCTGACCTGGAAGGCTTTTTCATGAGTCGTGGTGCGGATGTCGTGACCGCTCATCAAAAGGCCATCGCCACACTGGATGTTCTGGTTCGCAAACAAGCGAACCTTTTAAGTTTTAACGACTGCTTTAAGTTCGTGGCTGTTGCTCTGGTGGCAAGCTCTGTATTGATTCTTCTGTGTGACAAAGTCAAAGGCGGCGGTGGCGGCGAAGCGCACTGATTCCCGCTGTCTCAGAGTGAGATCGTCCAGATCCTGACAGCTGTCTAAAACTATTTATTCGTTAGGCTTCCAAATCACCCTGGAAGCCCCACTAAAAGCACCGGAGTCGGCATTTCTCTGGCATCTGATTTGAATATCTTAATCACATGATTAAGATTCAATTTGCCTCCACACTTCTGATTTTCCTGATGGTCCCCTTGATGTCTCAAGGTAATACAGCACCGGCCTGCGAGCCCACGGGTTCTCTTTCGAAGTTTACAACGGATATCTCCGACGTAAAAAAGCATATTTCCGAAAAGCCCAAGGAAGTTCCCGGTTACAACTCCTGCAAAGGCAAAGAGTCTGGAGTGGCTTCAGTTTACGGCATTCGCGGCCGCGATAGCTTCGCGGGCAAACGCACCGCCAGTGGCGAGGTCATGAGACCGGAAAAACTTCGCGCAGCCATTCTACGAAGCGCTTCCCGACAATACCCGATGGGCAGCTGGGTTCGCGTTTCCAGTGGTGATCGCTCAGTGGTGGTTTGTATCAACGATAAAGGTGGCGGCAAACGCGGCCGAGTGATTGACCTTTCCGCTGCCGCTTCCCGCGCGCTGGGCGGCGATGATTTGACTGATGTGGAAGTTGAGTGTCTGTTAAAGCCTGCAGATGGATCGGGCCGTTGTGATGACAAGGTCGCAGCCCAAATTTCGGCGAATGACTTCTAATTCCTACTTAAGAATGACCTGCTCGGCTTTGCCGTCTTTGATTTCATAGACGCTGGCCGTGCCCATATAACTTTCAATTTGAATACCGGTATTTTTTCCAAGCTTCTTGGCGTGTTCATCCTGAGCTGGAATCACGTATAACGGGATGCCGACCTCTTTTTGCTTGTTCTCATTTTTAGTGACGGTTTTTTCGATATTTTGGATTTTCCATTTCTGGATTTCCACAGCCTTCCAGCCTGAGCCTGACTTGGTCAGCGCCACGGCATATTGCTGACTTAAATCCGCTCCCAGAAGAACAATGTCTTTCTCGCCGTTATTATCGAAGTCCGCGATGAACGCCATAGGCACACCACGGGGTTCAACTTCTTTAACCAAACTCACGACAGAGCTGCCATAGTCCTTCAGATCAAAAACCAAGAACTCAGGATTCCATTGCGCCAGAGCCTTTTTAGCTTCGGCTGGCACTGAAATCTTCGTCTTCCCATCTTGAACCGAGATCTCTACCCCATTGTCCTTGGAAACCGCGATCGGAGCCGCCACCGCAGAACAACTTACGCCATATAGAATGCCCAGCAAAACTGTTTTCATTATTGACGCCCTCCTTTGGATTTCGCAGGAGTTTTTCCGGCTGGTGCATCCGTATACTTTTTAATGGCGCCCAACTTGCGAGGACATTTGTCTTCGCGAGGAACCAGGAATACGTGACTGTCGACTTTACCGCACTTTTTCATTCTCCGTGCCCACCCCGGAGATGCCAGACTTGGATTGTAGTAATAAATCACATCATTCGGGCCTTCACGAACTGACAGGTTCACAGCCTTTTTGCATCTATCCAAGGCATCCTTGTCCTCGTCCTTAGTTGCTCTGATGTTGTTGCCTAAATTATCCTGAGTCCAACTGAATTGGGAATCATCAAAAACAACTCCACAAACCGTACTTGGAAAAGCGTCATCTTCCGCCCGTGACAAAACGACTTTGTTCACGGCAACCATTCCGTCGAAATTTTCTCCGCGAGTTTCGTGATAGCAATTACAGATCATGCAAGTCGTTGCCGATTGCCTTTTATTACAGGTCAAAGACGCCGCCCATGCAGAAGTATCCACGAACGACAAACCGACAATCATCAGAAAGGCACTGGAAAATAGTCTCATCTCTCTTATTTTACTCATTTACCTCACATTCGGAAGACCTTTCTCACCTACCCGAACAGATTGAACTACCACATACGCCTTTGGTCCAACCCCATCCTAATCCAGAGCCAGGAAACACTTCATTTCAAACAAACTCATGTCGATAAGAGCTTGTATGGCAAAACTTCTGCGTAAATTTATGCGAATCCTGCGCAATGCCCTTTTTGCACTTACTGCACTTGTTCTAATATCTTTCTTAGTGACGTCTCAACAGCGAGTTTCAATGTGGGTCGGCTGCACTAGCTTGGTTCTACTGCTGTCTTGGCTTGGTTATAAATTTAGACCCCGAAAGTTTTGAAGCATTCCATTCGTGGCTACGCTGGAAAAAATTCAAATCCGGCGAGTACCCAAGCTTACATCGGCAAAAAAGAATTCTTGTGGACGAATACAACGGCATCCTCCTCACTGAAAAACACACCTCGCTCTTTACACAAAGAAAGTCCAATTCTTGATAACTTTGGAGTCATACCAAGAAGCCCAGACTGAGACAAAAATGCGCACGGAAACAAGACTTGGACCATTGTTTACTTCTCAGAGGGCCAGGGTCGTGGCTTAATAGATTCATGAGCTTGAAAATGAAAACTAATTTTCTGACGACTATTGTACTTGGACTGGCACTCTTAGCTCCATTGAGCTGTGGTCAGTCCTACAATTCGTCCTACTACGACGCAGACATTTACGGTGAAGGTGGCGGCGGCACTCCCGCTTTTCAGGCAGCCCAAGCTATTCTAAGAACAGAATGCGCTACTTGCCACACTCAAGCCAGCCATCAAAGCTGGGGTAATATTTCTGAAGCTCAGTTTATTGCTTTGGGATTGGTTTCCCCGGGAAATCTGTCCGGTTCGCAAATTTATACGAAGCTCAGAGGCAACAGCGTCAATTCGACTGGCAACATGCCGCCTTCTTACAGCTTGAGCAACTCACAGATTCAAACAATCGAAACCTGGATTTTAGGTATCATGTAAACTCGCCTACATTCTGTAAGCGAGGCCAATTCTCCAATACATCGTCTCGTCCTTGTAAACCATACCCATGCTCTGAATGTATTCAAAGCGCTCGCTTAAACGGGCACGCAAATCCACAAAGCCACCGGAAATTAATTTTGAACCCGACTGAACAGTCATGTTGCCACTGGATCCGGAAGACCAATTGACGTTCTTCATATACGTCGACAAATCCAGACCCAAATCAACCTTCGGTCCCAAACGGTAAAAGATACGTGGCGTAATTCTGAACGCCATCCACGGCACCCGGGCTTCGAAGTAATTCAGACCAGAGTTCTTATCGCCCCCCACAGCACTGCCACTGGCAATACCACCACCAACACCCCATCCCCAGTTCGCGTAGTAGATGTTTTTTTCAACTCCCACTCCAAATCCGTAGTAGGAAGCTTTGGATTCCTGCGTGCCACCGACATTGTCCGTGATCGAAAGTTTCTCAACCCAAGAATTAAATTCTGCCGACAACAGCCACTTTTCCATCGGAGGCACAACACGAGTCACAGATCTTTGCGCATGACAGTTTAAAGAAACCAGAATGATCAGAGGTAACAAAATAATACTTTTCATACCCGTCTCCTACAGTGACAAGTGCAACTGACTTTGCAGCATCCACGTGTCTTGAGTGACACTGTCGTCGTTGATAGTACGTCCATTAACAAAACCGGCACGGAACTCCATGCGTGGCATCGGGAAAGCCAAAAGACCAAAGGACCATTTGAACATATCCGAGGAATCTGCAGACAGAGTTGGATTGTAGTATTCAATCTGACTCAGAATATTGTAGCCGCGGGAAATCCGGGTCAAATTCCGCAACATCAAATAGCCACCCATTTTGTCACTGGGCTTGGAAAGAGGACTGTCTTTAACAAACCCCAGCTCGGTCAACAAACTGTCGCCCTTGGAAAAACCCAGCTTCTGATGCACGGCCATTCGGGTTTTCTCGACGTATTCGTTGCGTGAAGCCAGAGCTGATATCCCAACGCGATTTTGATCAGCGACGTCGTACTCAAACATGACCGACGCCCCTTTTTGCCGGACGTCCTCTTTTTCCTGAAGCAGGTTCCCAACGAATACGTTCCCCGTTACTTCCCAACCATCAGCGTAATACTGGGTAATCACCCCTGTGGATTGGTCATTTTGCGCAAGATCCGTGACATTACGACTGTAGGCCGTGTGGTCGGCGATACGGAGACCAAAAACTTTATCCATCAACCCCACATAAGTGAAAAGCGACTTGCTGTACTTCCAACGGAAATAATGTTCGCGGGAGATCATGTTCTTATTATCAGGATCTTCGATGTTGGCGCGAGATGCCGGCGTGGGTTGATACCCCCCCGACAGAACAAACAAATACTTACCGGCACGATCCAACTGAAGCGCGACATTGGCATCAGCCTGCATCGTGATATATTTACTGACGGCAGCAGATCCACCTGGGTTGTTTTGAAAATAGATCCCGCGGTACTTAATTCCGGGGCGAACCCACCATGGCAATTGCGTGGAGCCCAGGAAACCTGAACTGGCAGCGATCTCTTCCTCTGTCTTTGTGGATTTAAAAACAGCACGAGATGCGATCTCGGTTGCGAAAAGAGCGCGACCATAATCGGTTAAGGGTCCATTGCCCTGACCGTTATAATGACAAGTGATGCACGTATTGTATCCATACGAAATAAAATCTGGATACGCTTGCGCTGGTTCGGAAACCAGGCTTCCCAACAATAACAATATCGGCAGAACAAAAATCACGCTGCAACCTCATTTGAAGAACAAAACCGAATTGGAGCTTCAGTTTAGGGTTCCTGTCCATGAGGCGCAAATCAAAAGCACGGAATATGAAGGAGTATTTTGCAGTGCTCCCTACTGAGGAGCACCGTTATCCACCCAAGAGTTGACGATATTGCGTTGGGCTTCCGGCAAGATTCCACTTGTCGGCATCGGATTGTTGGCGTTGTTCATGCGGGATTTGATATTCGCTGCCGCAAGTCTTGCCGCTGCATAATTGGTCAAATCCAATCCCCCACTGGCTTTGCCAGGAGCATGGCAGGACACGCAGCTGTTTGCGAACACACCACCGCTGGCCACCAACTGTGAGAATGTCACATTGGTCGGAGTTGCTGTTGGTGACGCCGTGGCTGTCGCTGTTGGAGTCGGCGTTGGATTCGTCGCACTGGTCGATCTTAGTGTTGCAAATTCCAACGCGATCTTATCCGTGGTATTTGGAGTCATCACCAGCAGCGCATTTGCAGTTCCAGCGGACAGATTGGTCGCTGCCGTCGTGGAAATAACCGCATTCACGTTTTGATAAGTTGTTACTTCAGAAGCCAAAACATCGTTCGCATGGATCGTGATCATCTGTACCTGATAACTTCCGGACGAGGTGTTTTTCAAACGCAAAGATGGATTGCGGAACTCATAACCCTGAGTCACACCCCCCACCACAGCACGACGGATTTCAATAGTCGCCGTTAACGGCGTGGACGGAGTTGCCGCAGCCAAATCAAATGTCATGGTTTGGAAAGCGGTAGTCGTCGCCAAATTTGCTGGAACAGTGACCGAAGCAGACTTCACGGCGCTGGAAGGAGCCGTCACACCGGTCTCAACCAAGCACTCTGCATACTTTTCCTGAGCCGCAGACCAGTAAGTATTGATTTCAGTGATGCGCGCCTGATTCGCAGGTCCCGTATAAGGTGGTTTATGGGAAGCGTTTACCGCTTGAGATGAAATTTTCGCAGCGCCTACCGCCGAAAAAGCCACATAGGAAGTTTTCACATCTGGAGAACCAAAGACACCCAAACCCGGACCATCGGTAATATGGCAGCCACTGCACGTTTGTGCCAGGAAGGGATGAAAAGTATTTGCATACACTTTTACGATCGCTTCCTCGCAGGTTTCCCCGCTAGCCGTGGAGAAATACGCACTGCCACCGGACACACTGCTCATGATGAAGCCCTCGCCACAGTTGTTGAATGCAACAAGCGTGACCACAGCCCCAACGGCCCAGAATAATTTTTGTCCTATCTTAGTCCCCATCACTCCCCCGAGCAAACGAACAAATACAATATCAATTAGGCGACTTTGATCACTTGAGACAGCTGATTCGTATCCAGGATACGACCACCCACCCGATCAAACAAATCCATACGTTTATTGGCCTGACACCAGTTCGCAAAAACGGCTGCTGCCACCAATTCAGGATTCGAACCCGTCACAAAGGTCGGATCAGAAGCCTGGTTGTTGTTAAAGTGACCCACTTGGTAGTCACTGGTTGCAGGACGACCTGCAGGATCGTAATAAAACAAGTACGCAATACCATGACCGCGATCACCAACCCAAGGTGCCGCACGGTCCTCAGAAGGATCACTGTACACAGAGCCATCCGAAACAACCAACACCATCACAGGCTTACCCAGGACGTTGGCAGTTTCAAGAATACGGCCCACTTCATTACCAGCGTCCAGGTCCTTGGCATCACCCGCAGTACGAGTGTTGTTATGGTAGTCATAACCACCAATTTCAAGATTGGAAGAACCGGCTTGTCCAAGCAGTGTGTTATAAACCATCGCACCAAACAACAATTCTCGGTTGTTATTTGCGGTATTGGCATTGATGCCCCATACACTGGCAACGCTTGCGCTGGAGCGCGGATCCACAGCCGAATTCCCTTTTGCCAAGACATCAATATTTTTGATACCCGCGCAATCCAGAACCGTTTTAACGGTTTCGCCGCCCTGAATGGAGGCGATCTTACGAGTTTGAGACTCAGTAAGGTTGCTCATCAATTTAACCAAGGATCCTTTTTGAGAGGCGTTCAGTGAGGTATTCAATGACGAACTGTAACCAATCGAAGTAAGTAACGAAGTATAGTTACTCACCACCAACGGCGCTGGTGGAGCGGCAAAGCCCGAAGACTGATTCATACCCGTGCGCGTGTTGCGATTGCCCATGTTAGGCAAATTGGAACCAACAAGCCCGGCCTTGGTGATAGCACCAGACACGTCAAACTTGTTCGCATTGGTATCATTCTGGGAGTCCACACAAAACGCGATGAACGCTGTTTTTGAAATGGTCGTTGTTGACGCTCGGGCTTTAAGCCCGGTCAAAAACTTACTGATGCCATTGCCGGCAAACGGCGCATTACCGAATGTGCGCTCGATAGGAACCTGGTTGTTTCCAAGCCCCAGTTTGTTATAAGTCGAAATCGGCTGGCGAGCGGCATTCTGTGGCACATAGTTCGCGGCCATCGCGGCACCGCCACTTAGATTGACTGTCACAAAGGGAATCAATGAGTTTGGAATCGGGCAATCCGCCGCTGTCGCTGCATGAGCGGAATTCCCCAACACTAAAGACATCCAGTTTGGCACAAACATGTGCGCTGCAAACGGAATCATTCCCGCTGACAAAAAGTCACGACGGCTGACTGGTTTCTTATGACCAGATTGCGCCCACATAGGGATGTCTTTTTTATTTTTTGCCATATTCTCCCCCCAGAGAAGTCCTGCTAATAAAACTTAAATCAAAAACTAGTACGTAATAGCATCAAAACTGGACAGCATTGCCGCACAAGTCGACAACATCAATCCATTCGTGGATGCCGCCTGAGTACGCGCCGCTGCTGCCAGGGCCGCTATGAACTCAGTCTTATATCCTTGCAAAAGAGCCAATTCTTCCATGCTGATATTTCTGCCCCAATAAGAGCGAGCCATGCCACGCACGCTGGATTCGAAAGCTGCGTCGGTCAACGAACTCACACCTGCGGCGAAATTCACACTGCCAAAGAAAGCACGTTGCGCTGCCGCCTGTGCTTTCTCTGTCGTCAGCAACGAGTTACAAACTTCACCGGCTAGACTGGTCGCACTGAGCATTAAAGGACCGTTGGCCATGCTTAAGTCATTCCCCGCTGCCAGGGCACCGTAACGATTGCTATATTCTGATGACAAAGCCGTGCTCACCGCAGTTACGTTCGTCACCCGCATCATGGAAGCCATGGTCTGTTCAGCAGAAAGCAGGGCATAAGGAATTCCCAGCTTCTCGGAGTCGGTTTCCTGAACTGTCCCGCCACTGGTAGAGGAAAAATCCTCACTCACCGGCAACTCACCATAACGACCACAGTTATTGAAACTGACCGTCACGAAGATCATTGAAGGAAGAACGTAAAATAGAAACTTGATATACTTCTTATTCATAAATCCCCCCTTCACCTTAGTTCAAACACTCTGTTTTAGTGGCCATTCTTTCGAACAATGCTTTTAGCTTGTAACCGTTCTGTTCGAACTCGTCCCCCCACTCTTTCAAGCGGGCTTTGTCGTTGACAGGATCCAGACTCTTACGACAAACAGTTTCAAATACTGTTTTCGCCATACACTGACTGAAACGGCGGGAGTTCGAAACCACACGGCCGAAACCGGCTGCGCCATTACCACTGAGTGCATCACCGCGCCACTCAAAGAAATCAGCATTCTTAGTTCTGATGGCATTGTTCACGAAGGACGTGTTGGTAGTCACATAGCCGGATGGGAATACCGAGTTGTTGCGATTCATTTTAATCACAACACCTGTCGTTGTGTCCGCGGCGATACGATACTCCGCCGGTGAACCACCACGCGTGTTCACGTCAGAATGCTTGATACCCAAGGCATCAAAATCCCATTTGGCAAAAGCCCCACGGAAACCATCCATCACGGTGTGGCACCCTTTGCAGGACGTCGCAAACTTCATATGGTCGCCACCAGGAAAACGGTCGATATCGCGACCGATACGCACGTCAGACGCACCCGTGTCAGCCCAGTCATTCAAAGGCACACACATAAATTCACGGAAAGTATATTCAACCAGACGACGGTTTGTTCCCGCCGAGGCATGCGCACCCATAAAAGCACGCAACGTCAAGACACCGGCAGGATCCGGATTTGCCACAGACGTTGTCGCACTGGTCGCAATCTGTTGGCCGGTTCTGCGCACCAGGTTTGTTGCAAGGTTCACGCGTTGCGCTTCCAAATCCACATAGTGATTATTGGAGATCAACAAATCCGCCACCATATCAGAGCGCACGTTCGCACCGCTCCCCATATAGTAGATATTGCCCGTCAATAGTTCGCGGGCGTCGGTCTGATCACGAGTGACGCCGATGAAAGTCGCCACCATGTCATTCAATTCTGTTTTAATTGTTTCATCACGAGTTGAAAGCTTCAACGCCATCAACTTCACTGTGATGTTCAGAAAGTTGTTATCGGCTGTCGCGATTTGCGCAGCACCCATCACATCACCTTTGTTCAGCAATGCAACCATTTGCGAAACAATGGGACTGTCTGCAGGAAGTTTTGTTCCGGTCAGACGCTCATAGATCTTACGCGCTTTCAATTCCATTGCAGAAGGGTCCGCAGCACTTGTCACAGGTTTTACCTGTGCATGCACTGACTGCCCTACGGACAGCAGCCCTACAACAATGAGTGTGGTCATCAAGAATCGCATCATATCCCCCAAGCCCTTATCGACAATTTTCGCTTGAAAATGACCCAACCCCCACAAAAAAAGGTTGCAATCTCAACTTGATACTGGAGAAGTTTTTTGCACCAGGGGGTTTTCGTCTAAGAGATTTCCAATGGTCGGTCTTGACTCCACGCTTTGATCAGAATTCAGAGATGAAAATTGACATTTTGCCCGAATTTTAAGCACCAAAACCGGGGCCTTTTGAGCGCATTTTTTTAAAAAAAGTGCTTATCGCGGAGCCTGGGAAGGAGGTCCGATACTTCCCGGAACAACATTCTCCAATTCCCGAACATCCTTGGCCGAGGGGCGATTAAGTTTCTCAATACTCCGAATCACTTCAGCGGTGGATAAGTTACTGCTGTCGACAAAGTCACAGCTTCTTTTTTTAAGGATATCTTTAAGAGTCTTAACACCTGCGCCCAAGTTTGCCGCAAAGGGATCTTTTTTTTGTCGAGGGGGACCAATCCAAATACATTTGCTTGCCACTTTCTCCACTTCATTGAGAATTTTCCCGATGGCATCTCTCTGATTTTCCATTTCCCGGGAATTATTTAGCATGTAAGTTCCCAGAGCAATGACGGTCAAATCCGGATTTGCCTTTGCCAGCTCTTCAGGAATCAAGCGGCGCTTTACTTCCTTGCTTACACTTTCCTGCCCTTCCTCATTACGTTGCCAGAATCCACAACTGGAGGGCGCATAGTCCGAACTGACTCCAATCCAGGTATCTGCAGTCGAGCCACAAACCGCCACAGTATTGACATCCACAGCTATCGTCCGCAAATAGCGATCCACGGCATTTCCAAATGGGCCCGCCACGCGATCGTCGCCAACAAACAAAACGCTCTCATATAATGGTGGAGCCTCGCCAGAGGCCACCGCTTTTGAATTTACAAACAGAATCAGAAATAGCAACGCTGTAATTCCCATAGTCTCATTGTAAGGGATTCCATTTCAGAGAGAATTTGAAGTTTCGCACTGGATCCCAAAGCCCTTGGCCTTGTGTTGGCAGTCAGCTTGCAAATCGGTACAGGTGCATAAAAATAGAGATATGAAAAAACTAATTCTGGGTCTTGCCATTATATTAGTTGCCTTGTCAGTGACACCTGCGGCTGAATCCAGAGAGTCCGCGGTGAATATCATCACATATTGGTCCAGTGGCTTTCGCATCGACAATACAGAGCAAGGTGATCGCGTACGACGCCTTCTACAGAAGATTAAGGACCTTGGTGTGACCACCGTTATCTTTAATTTTCGCGGGCAGATGATTGGGGGAACCTCAAACACCGTATTTTCCGTCGTACCCGTGGATCAACAGGCCGAAGAGGAACGCAATCTGGAGGCCACACTCCAATATGCCAGAAGCATCGGACTGAGAGTCGCCTTCAGACCCATCCTCTTGGTGATTGGTCCCAAATGGGAATTCCCCTATGAAGATGAAAATGGTTACCTGTGGTGGCATGGAAACATCAATCCCACAGATCCCGAATTGTGGTTTCGCAGTTTCTTCACCTATCATGCGCGCTACATGAGGATCGCCGCACGAACTGGTGCCGCCTGGTATTCCATCGGTGCAGAAATGCATTCACTCACCTCGGGAATGGGCAGTCGCAGTCGCAATCAAAGATTCGGCCGTCCTGATCTGTGGATTCAATTTATCTATCGGGCGCGACAAATTCTTGGCAACAAAGTGCAAATCACTTACGGAGTGAATTACACAGATCAATACGTCATGGAGGACGGAGTTAAAACCTGGGGTGGCGAATTTGAACAGTGGCGCCACGACCTCACTTACTCTCCCCGCACCAATCAGGAAATTCTGCACCAGCAGTACCTGCGCAGTTTCTGGAGTGAACTGGACTTTATCGGGGTCGACTACTATCGCGCCCTAGGGGCCGCCAGTACCAAGTACCCCACTGAATATGAAAAATTAAAACAAGTGCTCACTCCTTTTTCCATGCAGTATGCACTGCAACTGCAGAACTCGCTCAACCAAATCAACACGGCCACAAACACCCGTAAGACTCTGGCAGTTCAGGCAGCAGCAGCTGTTTTTCATTGTTGCCACCAACTCTGCTGCCGGGGGAGGCAAACACTTCACCCCAGGCACTGATCATTGAAAAAACCACGAAACGATTTCCGGCATTGGGAATCGATACCACCTGCGGCTCTTTTAAATCCAACCACGCAAGACTGGTCAGCGTATCCGGTTCCGGATAAGCCTGCGTTGCTTTTCCATCGGGAAGTACTCTTTTGCTGGCCAACTGATTGACCGGAGCCTGATCGTGGTTGGCCCGTGGCACAGCCGTCATCACTTCCCGGGTGGTCGCCATCACAACCATCGGATAAGCGTAAATGTAGGTATCCGCGGCAATCTTTTTCAAATCCTCGCGCTGGGCTCCCATATTCTGTGCCCGCGCGCTTTCAATACTTGCACAACACAGCAAAGCCACACCGAACAGCGAAAGTACCTTGTGTCTTGATCCCATGGAGCCTCCCCGAGACAGTGCTTTCAGAGTCGTTTCAACTCCCCTTCAAAACAATAAGGCTTTTGACAAACTCCGGACCTCCGTCATAAATTGCGCGCCATGAATGCTCCCCTGTCCCCCGAATCCCAACAAGCTCTTACTGAATCACAGCGAAATTTCCGCCAGGACTTTTCGACTTCACGGGGATATTTTACGGAAGCCGACGAACTGCGCCTGCAAGAGATCGCTTTGCAAAAACTGGAAGCGAAGCTTGTGCAATCCGGTGAAAACCCGGTCAGTTCAGCCCAGCTTCGTGAAGCATGGAACGCGGTGGTCACGGATTTTCATCGCAATCAATACTGGGGCTTTGCACCGACCTTTGAAAAACGCCCGAAAGTGCAAACCGAAGAACAAAAGACATTCTGGGAGATGTTTCCCTATGTCTGGACTGTGATTCAATCCGGTTTGATTCTAAAAACAGCTGTCTATTATTTTGGGATTCAGTCATCCAACGAACCCACAACAGAAAATCGTATTTATCTGATTCTTGCCTTGGCAACATCCGCTGGCACGTTGATTTTCTTTGCCTGGAGAAAGTCCCGCAAATGAAACTGTTTCTTTTTCTCTTTGCAGGATTATTGCTGGGGCCTTCCGCCCTTAAAATCTCACTCCCACCTGTTGCCACCCACATCGCCAGCATGTGCTCTTATCTGTTTTTATTTGTGGCCGGACTTGAACTCAGCTTCAAATCACTGGGGCGTCAATTATTGCCGGCAGCCAAACTGAGCGTCGGAGCTTTTTTATTCCCCTTCGTAGCGGGATTGATTACCGCGATGGTTATCCTGCGCGACACCCCTTTGGCGGGCTCTGCGAGCTACGTCTTTATCGCCTTGGCTTTGGCGGTTTCAGCTCTGCCGGTTGCAATCCAAGTTCTGAAAGATCTGAAAATCTATCACACGGACTTAGGGCGTCTGATCATAGCAACAGCCACTCTATGTGATATTCTGGCCTGGGTGTTCTTTGCCCTGATCCTGCCAGCAGACAGTTTTAAAAGCTGGTTCATCACTCACTTGTCGTTGGTCTTATTCTTTTTGGGATTGGCGCTTTCCGATACGCCTTTTCCAAGTGCAAAACTGCGCTCGACCTTGTTGCATTTGAATTCATGGATTTTTGCACCGGTGTTTTTTGTGAGCATCGGCTGGAAGCTGAACTTGTGGCAGAACCTGGATGTCTACCAGGTTCTAGTGGTGTTTGTTTTGGCCAGCGCCAGCAAATGGGGCGGCAGCTATTGGGTGGCCAGAAAAATGGGCTACTCAGCGAAAAGCAGCATCCTGATTGGCGTTACGCTGAATTCCCGAGGAGCGGTGGAAATCATCATTGCCAATTTAGCGCTGCAACAAGGACTGATTGGCGAAAAGATTTTCGCCACACTTGTGGTGCTGGCGATTGCCACATCATTACTTCCAGGCCCGGCGACCCGGCTCATGAAGCTGCGGGAATAACAGATTCCGGGCATAAAAAAAGCACCCTTATGGGGTGCTTTTCATTTTTAACCTTTTAGGTTTTTGAATCGCAGGTAGTGATCCACCGCAATCGACAGGATCGCGTAGTCATCCAACAATCCCACCCCAGGAACTGAATCCGGGATAAAATCAAAAGGAAAAACCAAGTAGTACATTGCTCCGACAGCCACGTATTTGGATGTCTTTTGCAGATCGCCATCTTTAAGCACGTTCCAAAGTGTCATCACTTTTTCACGGATGCTTGGACTCTTGTTTTGCAGACCTTGCAATGTCGTTTCATTGTTTTGAACGTAAGTCAGACTGTCATCACGCTGACCTAGACGAAGGCATAGATCCATCAGACCATCTTCGTTGCCACCAGATTGTTCAAACTGTGTTGCTTGCAGGTCCATCATCATAAATGAATTGTTAGCAAACAAGGACTGAGAAAACTCGTAAGCTTCCTTCACGCACTCATGGTCCTTATCGATAACGCCATCTTTTACCATGGTCAAAATGCCTTGATAAAGATTCGTATCGTACTGAGCAGGAACTCTGACAGTTCCGCCCTTTTTCAACCAACGACGCAAAGTCATGTTGGAAACTTGAAAATAGACGGCCAATTTTTCAGGACTCAATCCGGTATCTTTACTGATTTTGCTTATTTGGCTGATTTTCATAAATATATAGTATCACAGTGTTTGTTACATTTAAAGGGATGCTTCCTTGCCGTCCTGAGCCGAAAAACTGACGGCCAATCGCATAAACAACTTCAAATCCTATAAAACCGCCCTCATCTCTAAGTCCTTAACATCTGTGATTTAAAGACGCCCACAGCAACCCTTTGTTGCGCTCGAAATATTCCCATGGCAATCCGCAGAATCCCTGCTATATCAACAGCATATAAGGGAGAGTTTATGAGTCTTATGATGTCCATCGCGACACTTCTTGCATCCATCACTTTAAGTTTTTCTGCTTCTGCGCAAACCTTTAATGCCCCTACTTCACCAAAAGCTGGTGAGTTGAGCGCCATCGTTTGCTCCGAAAAAACTCCATCCGTATGTGCGCAGCTGCTTTATAGAACAGACATTTCCTCTGAATCAGAAGGTCAGTTTCAAGTTCTAATTCAAGGTTTCGAAGGCGCAACCATCAACAACTTCAAAGCGGATCTTTGGATGAACATGGGTCATCATGGCCATGGATCTTCTCCAGTTAATATCGTAGAAAACGCCAACGGCGTTTATCTGGTGACCAACGCATGGTTCGTGATGCGCGGAAAATGGGATGTGCGTCTTGATTTCGTTCTAAACGGTCAGGCTGAGCACTTGGAAATTCCGGTTTACGTGGCAAAATAATCGCCCCATACACACATCTGAAACGAAAAAAGCCAGGATCACTCCTGGCTTTTTTATTCAAATATCTTCGTAGTTTTAGTGATTTACATCCAACATCTTACGAACCTCTTCAACGTGCTCAGTCTCCAAACGGATCTGACCGCGCACCAGCTCTTCAAGAGCCACGTCGTCGCCAACGTGCTTCAAAAGATCTTTATACTTAGCCAAGGCTTTCAATTCGAAATCCAGGCTTTCTGCCAAAATATCCAAAACTTTGTGCGTGTTGGTTTCTGGCACCGGAGACACCTTCAATGAAGGATGTCCACCGTATGCTGTGATCTTTTCACCGATCATGGATGCGTGGGCATAACCCTCGTTCGCCTGATCATGGAACCATTTAACGATAGGAATACGATTCGGCCCTTTGATCATCAGCGCATAGTGCAAATAACGAATAACTGCAGAGATTTCCATTTCGATAATCTCATTCAGCAATTCCACGATTTTCTTTTTGTCTTCTGGCACTGACATCGCGAGCCTCCTTAACTATTCTTGTCCGATTCGTCTTTTATTCGTCATCCAGCTCGTCATCACCGACAACGCCCAGATTGTATTTCTCAATGCGATAACGCATAGAACGGAAAGAAATATGAAGCAATTTTGCTGCTCTCTTCTTAACGCCACCCGCAGAGTGAATCGCTTTGATCAAAAGTTCTTTTTCAATTTGGCCCATGACCTTATCCAAGTCAACACCGTCATCACCCATCTCAATTTCATTGGATGACGCCATTTTGCGGCCAGAAGATGTGTTCACCATTGGCGGCAATGATTCAGGCAGAATCGTCGCTCCACCCTCCAAGGCCACAGTACGCTCGATCATGTTTTCAAGCTCACGCACGTTACCTGGATAGTCATACTTCTTCAGGATTTCCATGGCTTCAACACTGATCGCACCGATGTTTTTATTCAGGCGCTCATTGTATTTCTTCAGGAAATGGTTGGCCAAAAGTGGCACGTCCTCACGACGCTCACGCAATCCCGGAGTTCTGATATTGATTACATTCAAACGATAGAACAAATCCTGACGGAAAGTGCCCTTAGCCACCATCTCCTCAAGATTTCTGTTTGTCGCAGCGATGATACGCACATCCACTTTCGCGTCTTCTGTGGCACCCACACGACGAATCACGCGCTCTTGAATTGCACGAAGAAGCTTAACCTGAATCGTCAATGGCAACTCACCGACCTCATCCAGGAACAGTGTTCCGCCATCAGCAACTTCAAATAGACCGGCCTTATCAACCACCGCACCCGTGAAGGAGCCTTTTTTATGACCGAACATTTCTGATTCCATCAGATTTTCAGGAATCGCACCGCAGTTCACGGTAACGAAAGGACGATCTTTCAAAGGACCATTATAATGGATCGCTTTGGCAACGACCTCTTTACCTGTACCTGATTCCCCCGTGATCAAAACGTTTGTTGGCGTTTGTGATACACGTTTAACCATGTCAAAGATGGTGTGCATTGCCGGGGAATTCCCCACCATGCTTTGGAATGAGTATTCTTTGGTAAGTTCTTTTTTAAGAGTTCTATTTTCAACTTCCAAATTGCGCGAACGAAGCGCGTTTTGAATGTTCAAACGAACTTCATCGATTTTAAATGGCTTCGTCAGATAGTCGTAGGCGCCCATTTTCATGGCTTCAACGGCTGTCTCTGTGGTGCCGAATGCGGTGATCAACATAAACACTGTATCCGGATAGGATTCTTTCACGTGTTTAAGAAGTTCAATCCCCGTCACATGAGGCATCTGCAAATCGGAGATGATCATATCGAATGATTTTTTCGTAAGAAGGTCTTTCGCTTTTTGGCCGTCTTCAGCCAAAGTGATCTCATAGCCTTCTTTTTTCAGCATGATCTCTAGAAATTCGCGTATTGATTCTTCGTCGTCGACAACAAGAATTCTCGGCTTCATGTATCTCGCTCCCACATCCTGTGAATATAGTCTTTATTCTTTAGTTTGCTTTAGGGAAAGTCAAAACAAACTCTGTCCCCACACCTTGCTCACTCTCAACAAAGATCTGCGCCCCGTGGCCTTCCAGAATTTTATGAGTAATAGCTAGACCAAGGCCTGTACCCTTGGGTTTCGTCGTGTGAAAAGGTTCAAACATTTTTTTGCGTGTGGCTTCACTCATGCCACATCCAGAATCGCGCAAACTGATCACGATGGCTTTTTCATTTGCCACGGCTTTAACGATCATCTGAGCTTTGCTCGAATCCTGCATCGCCTGATAAGAATTCAAAACGATGTTCAGGAAAACCTGTTTAAGCTTATCACGATGACCCAGGATTTTTAAGTCCTGACTGATTTCACGGATCTGCTCGATATCGGCTCTGACTTTCCCGTCCGTTTTGATCGCATCCAGAACCTCATTCAGCAGAAACGCCATATCCACCGCATCTGTAGGAGGCTTTTCCGGACGGGCATAATCCAAAAAATCAGTGATCAGGTTATTCAGACGATCGATCTCGCGCAGGACGATTTTCATCAACTTGCGATCATCATCGTTGGTCACTGTCTGAGTCAGCATTTCAATGCTGCCACTGATTCCCGCCAGCGGGTTGCGTATTTCATGTGCAATCCCGGCTGCCAAGCCTCCCACTGCCGCCAGTTTTTCGTTCTGACGAGCAGCAAATTCAAACTGACGAATCTTGGTCAAATCATCGACCAAAGCAATCGAAAGTGGTGCTTGCAGGTCCGGACTGTACACTTTGGATAAAGTCACACCCAGAATCTTTGCCGTTTGATCGGAACTTTCGACATACTTCAAATCACCTCTGAAGTTGTCAGAGGCTTTTTCTGTCTCAGGAAACAGACGGTACCAGTTAAGACCGGTGATTTCAGTTTTACCCAGGATATCCAAAGCGGAATTATTCGCAGTCAGCACCTGTCCGTCTGATGTAAAAGAAAGCATTCCCGATGGAATGTTCTCCATGATGAACTGATTTAACTCCTGTGCAGAACGCAGACTTAAGCCGGTTTGTTTTAATTCCTTACCGACTGACTGCAATTGTTCACTCAGGAAGCCTGCTAGTCCCGCCACCGAGAAAAATGCGATATTATTAAGCGCCAACAGGAAGAAGAAGTTCAACGCCTTCATTTCCGGTGAAAACAAAGCCGCCGTTGTGAAGGTGATACTGGTGAATAGAGCCAAAGTTAAGGCACCCACTCCCCGGCATGCGATTCCCGCCAGCAAAATGTTCACCAGATGCAGGAACATCAATAAGGACTGATTCAAACCGAAGTAATAAATCAAAAGCGATATGAAGACTGAATCCAGAACAAAACCCAAAAACAGGGCGCGCGGATTCTGCAGCAACTGATCCCACTCTGAAATCCAGATGATGTGCAACCCCAACGCCAATGTCAGCACCAGGTAAAAAGGCGCCTGCACGGACCAGTTTACGAAACTTCCCTGAGCCATCGTTGAAACCACACTGATCAACAGGACAATGGCAAAAAGACTGACGCGAGCAAACTCGACAGTCAGTCCTTGTTTCTTATTATTCTGAAGGGCGTAACTTAAGCGCAATTATCCCCCGCCGACAACGTCTGCCATACTGAAGATTGGCAAGTACATGGCAATAACCAGGATCGCGATGATACCACCCAGGAAAACCATCATCAAAGGCTCCAGCAATGAAGTCATGGCTTTCACGGCAGTTTCAACTTCGTCTTCATAGAAATCGGCAATCTTACCCAGCATGATATCCATCGTACCGGATTGTTCACCGATGGAGATCATCTGCACCACCATCTCGGGGAAAACTTTTTCTTTACCCAATGGCGCCGCAAAGGTACGACCTTCGGTGACTGAGGCTTTACAACGAAGCAAAGCTTGCTCGATGACGATGTTGCCGGCAGTTTTTGCGGAAATATCGATCGCTTCAATCAAACCCACACCCGATGACAACAAGGTCGAAAGAGTACGAGTCAAACGGGCAATTGCAGACTTCTGAATCACTTCACCGAAAACCGGGACATTAAAGAACAGTCGATCCATAGTATCGCGGCCCTCGTCGGTGCGATAATATTGAAGAATCGCAAACGGAATACCCACCACACCCGCCGCATACAGGTACCACTGATTGATCATGGAATTGGAAAGTGCAATCACGGCCTGAGTCAGTGCAGGTGGTTCTTTACCAGCAGAGTTAAAAAACTCCATAAATTTAGGAAGGATGAAAACCAGGATACCGGTGATAACTGCAAATGCCACCACCAGAATGACGGCCGGATAAACCAGGGCGCCCTTAACCTGACTTTTCAATTTTTCTGATTTCTCCATATAGAGAGCCAGACGATTCAAGATACCATCCAGGATACCGGCTTCCTCACCGGCCTGGATCATGTTCACATAAAGTTTATCGAAAACCAGTGGCACTTGCGCCATGGAATCGGCCAAACGACGACCGCTTTCGATCGAAGTCTTAACCTGACCTGCAGCACTTCTTAGGGGCCCCGGCCGCAAACCTTCAGAAAGAATTTTCAAACAATCCACCACCGGGATACCGGCGTTGATCAATGTTGCAAACTGACGGGTGAAGATCTGCAGATCCTTCCCCTTGACGCGTCCACCGAACATGGGTTGCGCGGCGCCCGGCTTTTTTCCACCAGCTCTTGCCACCACCACAAGTTTTGTCGGCATCAACTGCTGCGCACGCAGACGAATGATCGCCTCCTGCTGAGTTGCCGCCTCGATCTCTCCCGAGACGATTCCACCTGTGGCCGCTTTGGCCTGATACTGGAACTTAGCCATCTAGATGCCCACCTTTTTGAGCAACTGATCCAAATGATCCGGATCGCGGGATGTTTCAAAGGCTGTTTTCAAATCCACACGACGGCGAATCAAATGCTGCAACAGAGATTGATTCAAAGTCAAAATACCTGAGTGCTCCGGCGCTGTTGTCAAAACAGATTGTAATGCCGTCATTTCCTGACGCTCGATAAAATCACGAATCTGTGGTTTTACCAATAGCAGCTCGTGAGCAAACACGCGGTCATTGCCAAGTCCGGGCATCGCATACTGCCCCAGCCCCATGGAAAACACCTCTGCAAAACGAGATGAACCATGCTGATCAAAACGATCCGTCATCACCGACAAACAGCGACGAAGCGCATTCATCAAAGACGGCGCACGCATGGAATAGATCACAAAAACGCCACGTTCCGCCAAGGCCATTGCCTCAAGGAAGCTGTCATCATCCGAAGCTCCGTCGTAAACCACGACATCCACTCCGTTCAACAGACTGTCACGCTCGTCTTTGCTGGCAAAAATGCCGTTATGATACAGGAAACAAGATTTTTCCTCGCGCATTTGCGGGAATGGTCTGGTGGAGAAAACCACACCCATGAATGATTTTTCCTCACCCATTTTTTGCATGGTTTTATACAGCGTCCCCGTCTGCCCGGATTCACCGGCACCAGAGACAATCACCAGTCCCTTCATGCGCAGGCAGGTTTCCAGATAGCTTCCCGGCAAAGGCATATCAAATCTTGAACCATCCAGATCCAGATCGATGATCGCCTTCATGGTGCTTTCATGCTGAAAGAACGAAAACCCAATGCGCATATTCTCAAGCGCGGTTTCACCAACCACAGCGCCTGTTGTCTCCAGGACAGTTTTTTGATTGTCGTCCAAAAAGCTCTGCTGAAGAAGCTTCCACTCCGTCATCAATCCCGGAGACTTTCTTAAACTTTCCCAACCCGTAGTGCTGCGCGCGCGAGGCTCGCTACCAACGACAAACAGGAATTCCTGGGATTTCTTTGCTTTTGCTTGCATTAACAATTCAGTCAAACTCATTATGTGTCCTTCACAGATGCATTCAAGACTTCTTCAATTGTTGTTTGGCCTCGTTTAAGTTTCAACAATGCAGAACGGCGAAGCGTTTTCATCCCTTGCTCACGTGCCAGGAAACGCAACTGCCCCGTTGAGGCCCCTTTAAGAATGGCCTCTTTCATTTTTTCCGTCATGGACAGCAACTCGTACACTGCCAAACGACCTTTGATGCCGGAGTTATTGCAGTTGGAGCACCCCTTACCGCGCATCAATTTGTAATCTGGAATCTCCGCTTGCGGAACACCCAAATTCAAAAGTGTCTGTGCCGGAACTTCAATCGGCGCTTTGCAGGATTCACAGTTTTTTCCCACCAGACGCTGAGCCACTACCAGATTCACACACGAAGTGATGATATAATTCGCCACACCCATCTCAGTCAGACGGACAACGGTTCCCGGAGCATCATTGGTATGCAGAGTACTTACAACCAAGTGACCCGTTGAGGCCGCTTTGAAGGCAATCTCTGCTGTTTCAAGGTCACGAATTTCCCCCACCATCACGATATCCGGGTCCTGACGCAGGAAGGATTTCAGGGCGCTGGAAAAATTCAAATCAATATCCGGATTCATCTGAACCTGGTTGATACCTTCAAGATTGAACTCCACCGGATCTTCTGCGGTGGAAATATTCACATCCGGTTTGTTCAATTCCGCCAGGGCAGAGTAAATTGTCGTGGTTTTACCAGAACCCGTGGGTCCGGTAATCAAGACCATTCCCTGCGGAAGGTTGATCATGCTTTTGAAAAGTTTTAAGTCGTCTTCCTCGAAACCAAGCTTGGTCATGTCCAACTGAAGATTAGATTTATCAAGCAAACGCATCACGACTTTTTCGCCCCAGATAGTCGGCAGGACGCTGACACGGAAATCCATCTCGCGGCCTTTTTTCGTACGAACTTTCAAACGGCCATCCTGAGGACGGCGTTTTTCGGCGATATCGAGCTTGGACATGATCTTGATACGCGAGGCAATGGCGGCACCGGTTCCCTGCGGTGGCTGGGTCGCTTCAACCAGATTACCGTCGATACGGAAGCGCACGCGAAATCTTTTTTCATAAGGCTCGAAATGGATATCCGACACCTTTTTAATGATTGCATCACCTAAAATCTGATTCACGAATTTTACGATCGGAGCTTCATCACCTCCAGAGTCGGAGTCGATGATTTCGGCAGTGGAAGACGCTGCGTACTCCTCCTCCATACTCTCTGCGATCGTGTTAAGATTTTTAACGTTGATGTTACCGCCATAGTATCTTTCGATACTGGCAGCAATCGCCGTTTCAGTCGCAACCACGGCCTGGATTTTACAGCGCGTGATAAAGCGCAAGTCTTCCTTAACCATGATATTGCTGGGATCAGCAAAGGCCACGACCAGCGTGGATCCGGCTTTTTGCAATGGAATCAATTGATTACGATCACAAACATCACGGGGAATAAGTTGTAAAACTGAGGCATCAATTTCGAAAGAGGAGACTTCCACGCCAGGCACTGCAAAGTGCTTTTCCATCGCGCGAAGGATTTGATTTTCCTTAAGAAAACCAAGCTGTGTGATAACTCCAGTCAGTCTAGCTGTCCCGGATTTCTTTTGTTCTTCAACAGCGTGCGCAAGCTGATCCGGTTTGAGCAGACCCTGCTTAACTAATATTTCACCAATCTTGAAAGAAGACATTGTGGCTCCCCAGATATAACTTTATACCAGGGTGCCGTTTTTTGTAACTAGACGGAAGAAGAGTTTTCGTTCTTGAACTCTTCGATCCAATTCGCAAGGTCAGAGGGCTTCAGCAGATGAGATTGTTTAAGTTTCTCGAAAACTGTCTCGACCAAAGCCTGCAACATGTCTTTAGGGAACAGAGCCTTCAACTCCGCCTGCTTCGCCTCATCCATCAACTCACTTTGCAGATTGCCAAGGTGCGAATCAAACGCATACCCGCCGGTCGTCATGAAGTTGAAATATGACAAATCGGTCAAGAGCTCACTCTCCGAGTCCAGTTGAACTGTGTTGACGATCAATGAAGCACTGATCGCCTGAATGGTCAGGTCCTCTATCGGCAGAACCTTGAACTTGATCCCCAGATTTCCCCGCGACAGAATGCGGGCTTCGCGATGCAGCTGGGTGATGTTCTCCCCCATCAAATAGATCTCACCGAATCCCAATTCCGTGCAAACAGCCGCGGCGATTCGCAGACACTCACCCTCACCAACGACAAACGCTGGCATACGAATATCCACATCACGGGCCTGCTCCACCAAAACTTTATGAAGAGCCTCGTAACTTAGAAGCCGAGGATACCACTTCGCACCTTCCGGCAGATACAAATCAAAGCATTCCAGCAAGCGAACCTGGGTTGGCAAAACCTGCAGCGAAGGATAAAGAGCGCGAGATTGCTCGAAAGAAAAAAGTGCGGCATCCGCGCCCGCCAAAAGCTCCTCGGAAAACGTGGGGTGCTGCTCTGGAACGGGAAAATCCGGATTTTTTTTCGCAATAAACTGCAAAAATCGAAACAATGTACTGGCTTCGCCCTCACGGAACTCAAGAATTTTTTTGTTCATCAAAATACTTTCGGGCGGCTGCCATATCGGAGAAAATCTGCTGCTTCAAAGAATCAATCCCGGAAAACTTCATTTCATCCCTTAAAAAATACAACAACTCCACTTCGACTTCCACGCCGTAAAGCTGTGCATCCATATCGAAAATATGACTTTCAATTTTTACCGGCCCCGCTTTGCCGTCTTCCTGGAAAGTGGGATTCACACCGATATTTGTGATGGAGGGATGATTGTGTCCGTTGATTCTGGTGTAAGTGAAATACACACCTTTTCGAGGCACAAACTCCACATCGGGATGAATATTGGCAGTGGGCACCCCGATGGTGCGACCGCGCTGAAAACCTTTTTCCACGTTGCCACGCAGGTAATAACGACGACCCAAAAGTTGCGCGGCCTTGTCCACTTCACCCGCCTGCAAAGCCTCACGAATGCGCGTCGATGAAACCACCTGGCCATTCAACTGAAAGGGAGGAATCACAATCAAACGTATCCCCTGCTGCGCACAAAACCCCTCAAGGAAAGAGATGTTTCCGGTGCGATTGGCGCCAAAATTAAAATCGTGCCCGACGACCAGAGTCTTGGGATTCAGATTTTTCATCACATAGTTTTGCAGGAAATCCTGAGCGGAAACCTGTGCAAACTCACGGGTGAAATTTTCGATGATCACACACTCGATGCCACCAGCGGCAAAGCGCTCCTGCTGATCGCGAAGATCGAACATTCTCTGGGTTTGGCGCTCTGGAAAAAGCACTTTTACAGGGTGAGGATGGAAAGTATACACAACCCCAGGAACACCATAGTGCTGGGCTTCGCGAGTAACAGTTTCAATCAGTTGCTGATGCCCCAGATGAACACCGTCAAAATTGCCAATTGTGACGACAGAGGACTCTATAACAGAACCCATCTGCCCTACGCCTTGATAGATATGCATATTTTTCAATATACCTGTTTCCGCGCCCGGCGGTAAGGGCTTTTAATAGTTGATATTTTTAATAAATTTGCTATGTTGCAACGCGTGCAAAAAGGGACCTTTCAACAGTATTTAAATCGCGTTTTACACCGCAGCGAGGTCCTGCTGAGGTACTTCTTGCGCCAACGCGGCTTCTTTCTTCGTTGCTTGTTGTGTTGGGCGATCGGATGCCTGGCTCTTTCCACTGATGAAGTCACGTCCTATGACCAGCGTTTCAAGCTTCGCGGCGACCAAAAAGTCTCCTCACAAATCGTTCTAATCACAATCCGCCAATCTGACTTCACCGGTATCTACACCAAGCATTCCTCTTTGCTGGATCTGGACTCGGCAACCGACGTCACTGACAGCTACTTTTGGAACAAACGCATCTGGAGCCAGTTGCTGGCAAAAGTTCTGAAGCAAAACCCCCAGGCCGTGGGCGTGACGCTTTATTTTGGCGATAACATCGGCGGCGTTCAACTGACTCCTGCCGAACAAAAGAACTTCCTCGACCCCCGTGTCGTTTGGTCCACAACGACGAACAGCCTTGAGCGTGTTTTGACTCCGGCCTTCAGCAATCGTGATCACACCAATCTTGGCGCCAACGAAGTTCGCCGTGACGAAGACGGATTGGTGCGCCGGGTATTCCCGCAGCGCGCGGACATGCCCCATTTGGTTGAAAAAATCACCGGCAAGACTTTCCCCACAAGCCTTGCTGGACTCCCCATCAACTATCGCGGATCCATTTACAATTTCACCCAATATGGTCTGAGCGAAATTCTCTACGATGAACTTCCAGCCAACGCCTTTACCGGAAAAATCATCCTGATCGGGGCTGAAACCTCGGCCTCTCCGGTTTACCTGACTCCGGTGGGAACACTCACTCGCACGGAGATTATGGCTCACATCACCGACACCCTGCTTGGCAACAAGTGGATTCAACGTCTGGATTTCTGGTGGTACGCCCTGGGCTTTTTGTTTTTGATGGGCTTTGCCATTTTCATCATCACAACCTACCCGCAATCCGTGGCGTTGTTTTTTGTGTTGTGGATTGCGACTTTATTGGCGGCCTTGTCAGCCTGGGTTTTCGACAGCTTCTATTTCTGGTCCCCGGCATTTGCGCCGTTCGTTCTATTGGCGGCGACCTGGACGATCTTCATTGGATACCTGGCGACAAAAATTGAACGCAAGAACTTCGCCCTCCAGCAGGAACAGCAGTACCTGGCAGAGCTGGAACAGCTTAAAAACAATTTCGTGAGCCTCATTTCCCACGACCTGAAAACACCGATCGCAAAAATTCAGGCGATCGTGGACCGCTTGTTGACGCAAAATCAGGATCAGGAACTGCAAACGGATTTAAAATCCCTGCGCACTTTCGGTGACGAGCTGAATCGCTATATTCAGTCCATCCTCAAAGTCCTGCGCATTGAGTCCCGCGAATTTAAAATCAACAAAGACGCCGCTGACATCAACGAAGTGATCGAAGATGCTCTTTCCACTCTGCGCCCCCTAGCTGCAGAAAAAGGCATCCGTATTCAGACTCATCTCGAGCCCATGTTCTCTGTTGAGTTTGATACGACCCTGATCAAAGAGGTTGTTATCAACCTGGTTGAGAACGCAATCAAGTACACGCCCGCCCAGGGTTTGATTGAGGTGACTTCCTCTGAAACGAACGAAGATATCAAAGTCGAAGTCAAAGACACCGGCGATGGTATCAAACCCGAGGATCTGGACAAAGTCTGGGGTAAATTCACCCGCGGCAGTGATCAGGATTTAAAAACCAAAGGGACCGGTTTGGGTCTTTACTTAGTTAAATATTTTATTGAACTTCATGGTGGCAAAGTTGCGATGGATAGCAAATGGGGGCAAGGCACAACTGTGTCCTTCACCCTTCCACTGGAATCTGAAGACGTTATCGAGGAGATGTTATGATCAATCAACTAAGCACTCTGATTGTGGACGACGAGGCGGAACTGCGCCGTTCGGTCATTTCCATTCTAAAATCCACCATGCCGGAAATTGAATTTACAATTGACGAGGCCTCCACAGGTAAAGAGGCTTTGGATAAAGTAAAACAACAATCCTGGGATCTGGTTTTAATGGATGTGAAGATGCCGGAGATGAATGGCCTGGAAGCCCTGACGGCAATCAAGGAGCATGATCCTCGCACCTTCGTGGTGTTGATGACCGCTCACTCCAATCTTCACGATGCTGTCCTTGCAATCAAAGAAGGCGCTTACGACTACGTTGAAAAACCGGTCAATCCACAAACGTTGACAGAGATCGTTCGCAAAAGCCAGGAAGCCCGTGATCTGGTTTCCAGCCTGGCCTTGTCGAATCCGATCTTTGACGATGACATCGAATCCGAGTTCGTGGGTTCTTCGCAAAAAATGAAAGAGGTCTTCAACCTGATCTATCGACTGTGCAAAGTGGATACGACAGTTTTGATCCGCGGTGAAAATGGAACTGGCAAAGAGCTGGTGGCTCGCGCGATTCACTTCAACTCCCCTCGCAAATCCGGAAGTTTTGTGGCAATCAACTGCGGCGCGATCCCGGAAAGCCTGATGGAGAGCGAACTCTTCGGTCACGAAAAAGGTGCCTTCACCGGCGCCATCGAGCGCAAAATCGGCAAATTCCAGATGGCCAACAATGGAACATTGTTCCTGGATGAAATTGGCGAACTTCGCCCTGACATGCAGGTCAAACTTTTGCGCGTGCTTCAGGAAAAGAAATTCACTCCTGTGGGCAGCAACCGTGAAGTAAAAACCAACACACGCATTATCGCGGCGACAAACCGCAACCTTGAAAAAATGATGGCCGATGGCACCTTCCGCGAAGATCTTTTCTATCGCTTGAATGTCATGCCCATCTTTTTGCCGCCATTGCGTGATCGCTCTGACGACATCCAGGCGCTGGCACAGCACTTTATCAAAAAGTTTGCTCGTCAGCATGGTCGCACCATTAATGGAATCGACATCGAGGCCTTGGAGATGCTTAAAGCCTATCGCTGGCCAGGGAACATCCGCGAGCTTGAAAACGTGATCGAACGCGCCTTCATCGTGGAGAACTCTCAAAATATCACACTGGAATCCTTACCGGAATCCTTGAAGCTTACTCCCAAGGAAGCTCCCGAGAAAACGGCCAATGTCGGTTACTCCGGTCCGTTGGACTTTGACGTGTTCAAAGAAGGCATGGAGAAGGAATTCATCGTGAGTGCTTTGAAAGCAAATCAGGGTCGAATCAATCAAACCGTGGCTCAGGCAAATATTCCGAAAAACACCTTGCTAAGGAAAATCCGCAAGTACGGAATCAACGTCAAAGACTTTACGAGCGAAGAATAGTTTCGGCTTTATCGACCACCTGCTCTGCTGGCAGGTGGGTCATGCAGACGTGAGTTTTGATAGGACACACTTTATGCCCGTGCTTGCCACAGGGACGGCAGGGCAAATTTTCCTTCTGAGCAATATATGAATCTGCCGACCACGGTCTGAAGCCAAATCTTAAAACAGTGGGACCAAATACGGCGATCAAGGGAGTTTCACAAGAAGCTGCCATATGAGAGGCCGCACTGTCATTCCCGACCAACAATCGCGCACGGGCAATAATCTGCGTCGACTCTAAAATAGAGGTCTTTCCGGCAATACAAATCGAACCCGGAATCAAGTCGGTCACTTCCTGCGCCAGAGCTTCCTCGCCCGGCCCGCCCATCACATAAATCTGATAGCCTTGTTCCTGAAGTGATTTACCGGTTGCGACGAATCCCTCCTTGGTCCAACGCTTGGTTGCCCAAACGGATCCCGGGAACATCAGTACGCCACGACCTTCACTCAACGCATTCAGGTTGTAGCGAGATTGCAAGCCTGCATACACGTCCGTGCATTGCATGATTTTTTCGCGAACACTCATTGAGGACCATTCCGGAGGGGAAGGCAGCTTACCCTTCGAATCGAGCTCATAAGGTTTGACGCTGTTTTGATAACCAAGCAATAACTCTGGCAACTTGCCATCCACTGGTTGCAACAAACTCATTTGGCGCATTGGATCCGGAAGCATCATGGGCTTTTTCACCGTCTGGGAAAAAGCCAGAAAGCTGAATGGTTTTTTAAAACCGATTTTATGTTGAGCTTTGATTTTGCGACAAAAGAAAATCGTGCGCATGGATTCGTGGGGGGACAAAAGGTAATTGACCTGGTGCTTTGCAATCCCCTGCAGTGCCTGCACATAGGAATCTGCATCACCTTTTTTGATTTCAAAAATATGATCAACCAATTTTGTTTTGATAAAGAAGTCGCCAAAACCTTTGCGACACACCAGCCCCAGCTCGTGATCAGGCCAAATCTGACGACAACGTTTCAGGAGTGGAATTGCCAAGAGCAAGTCCCCCAGAAAGGCTGTTTGTACGACAAGATTCAACGGCATGAACGATCTCCTGCAAAGAGACCTGATCGTAGCACATTATGCTTTTTTCACAAGCTCTCTTCCAGCAAGGACTGCATGAACTCTTGGTTAGAATAGATACTCCGCGGCCATACAAATCAATCTCATGAGCACAGGTTGGACCGAACCAGGCCACCACTTGTCGCCCCTGAGAAATCGCCATATGCATGCCCAGGCTGTCACCGGTAATCACCACATCACACGCTGCAACGCTGATCAAACCGTCTCGCAAGCCGCTTTCAGTGGCAGTGGAAATAACTGGAAGCCCACGGGCGATCTGCACATTTCGCTCAGTGTCTTCGGGACCACCCAATAGCACAATTTGCGCCTCAGGATATCTGCTTTGCAAAGAAGTTATCATCAATCGATGAAACTCCACTGTGAGCTTTTTCGCTGCAATAACATTGCTGCATCCGGTGTTAAAACCCAACACCCACTTCTTGCCGTTGGTCAAAAATCCCGAGCGACGCTCCTGCAACTGCGCCTGCTCTGACTCCGTCAGCGGCAACCAGTAGGAATCTCTTTTATACGGACCCAGCTCCAAGGCTTCAATCATGAGCTGCGTCTCGGGCTTTTTGTTTTCAAAGAACTTTTTTTGATTATTCAGACCCAGCTCCCACAGCTCTTCTGCGGCGGGAGTTGCGGGAAGAATCGCTCCGTTCACTGGATTTGCGGTAAAGCCAAATACCTGCAGTACTTGCGTGTGACGAAGCACACCGACAGCTTTAAGGGATTTATCAATAACAAATGCGACATCAAATTCCAGGGACCGCAACTGCAATAAATCAGCCTCGCGAGTCGTCAGCACCCGATCGATCACGGGATGATTCTGCAAAAGCAAATGCGCGGGCGCATCGGTCACCCAAGTCAGCATGGACGAAGGATACTTGCGTTTTATCGCTCGCAGTAAACTGGTACTGCGAACCACCGCCCCCAGCGCCCCCAAGTGCACGATTAAAATGGAAATTTTCGGCGCATCATAGGAGACACAGTCCGAGTCACAGCTCTGACTTTTAGAACAGGGTTTATATCCTGAAAAATACCGACAATTGGTTTGCGCCATAGCATTATTGTAGAACATCAACCCCCTCCAAATTGACTTTCAAGGGGTCTGGTCCTTGATTTTCAGGACCAAGGGCGCGGCAAAAAACACCCGGATTTTTCCGATAAGCTCAGGGATGAAAATAGAACGTGAAGTGATTCAACTTAAACCCATCAAAACCCTGAAACACGCTCAGGGTGGTACCGTGACTTTACCGTCAGGTCTGGGCAGCTTTGAGCTGAATGCTTTGCAATTTTCCTACCTCGAAGTTCTGAAAAACGGAGTTTCCATTGAAGGACTTGTGCAGTTCTTTCTGGGGCAAGGATGGTTGGTCAGCTTCCGTGAACTCTACAGTCTGATTCAATTTCTGGTGCACGAAAGACTGATCACAAATCAAAACATCATCGACTATTTTAAAAAAGTAAATTCTGACGACTCTCCGTTGGTATTTAGCTCTATCGACGTTATGAATGGCAAACAGATCAAACCCGATCCTGCGACCCTGCCGTTCTTTCGCTCCCTGGAACCTCACCTGGCCAATTATCTGCTGCAAAAAGCAGAGGTGTTTTCCGTGCCACCCAATATTCGCATCACTCATTCCGGCCAAAGCAGTCGTGACCTGTTTGTTTTATTAAAAGGACAGGCCTCTATTTACAAAGTCCTTTCGGAGACCCGCAGACAGCTCGTGGCAACACTGGGCTCCGGAGCTCTTTTTGGTGAGCGAGGATTCCTGCTAAACCAACCGCGCAATGCCGATGTTATCACCAGCACAGCCTCTGAAATCCTAAGGGTCCATCACCTGCCTGAATACGACAACCTTATCAAGTCTGACAAGGCCCAGGCCCTTCAACATCGCTTTTGGGTGATGCAGGCACTGCTATCATCACCGTTTTTTAAGGACATCCCCACGGACAGTCTGGATGCCTTGATATTTACCGGACGCCTGGTTCAGGCACCCGCAAATCAGGCTTTATTTCATGAAGGCCAAGCCGGCAATACGTGTTATATCGTGATTCAAGGTTCTGTGGTTATCAGTCAAAAAGGCTCTGCCATCAATGTTCTTAACCAGGGAACCTGTTTTGGTGAAATCTCACTGCTGGTTTCCGGAGGCGTCAGAACGGCGACGGTAACCACTCAAAGAGATACGGTTTTATTGGAAATCGAACAGAATGCATTCTATAAAATGCTGGCTCAGAATCTTATTTTGGCCAAAGTTATTGAAACCCTGGCTGCCTCCCGCCTTGCCCGCGACATGAAAAACTCTTAGACGTTACGGTCAAATTCTGCAAGGTGCCTTACCTTGAAATCGTATAAAACAACGCTTCCCCTTCGCTGTGATATAACTGCCGGAAATTCACCAGAAGGACGGAAAAATGAAATACTTGCTTCCACTGATTATGCTTGCGGCACTCCCTGCGGGAGCTCGGTCTCAGGACATCAATGACCAATTCAATAAGGTTTCTGCTCAACTGATTGCCAACGACGTACAAACGATCGTCATTGAGGACGTCTATCCCAAGGGAAACTGCCTGCCAGATGGAGCCTCGTATATGGTGGCTTTGCAGGTTAAAAAAATAGCATGGGATGATATCCTGGAAAAAGACGTCGAACAATGGGTGACCACAAAGACTGTCAACGTCAGCAAAGCAACCGGCCGTATAACTCAATACTGCGATTAATAAAAAAACCCGGTTCATCACCGGGTTTTTTTATTTAGGGAACTTTTCCAGGTTTGATCGACACCACTTCTGAAACCAAGGTTCCAATTTTAATCTTGGCTTCGATTCTTAGAATGTACTTGTGCTCGTCATCAGACAGCCAGATCAGGTTTTCACCAATAGGCTTAAACTTCCCCTTCAAAGTGATATTTGGCTGAATTACGATCGCTTTCATCGGGCCCAGCTCCGTGTCCAGAACTTCCTTGCGAATTGCTTTGCCCGAGAAAACCAGATTCTCTTTGTCATTGGATACACGGAAAGCATACTCCTTGCCGACTTCCCACTGAAACATGCGCATATAGAAAATCGCACTATAAACGTTCTGTGCGTACTCCTCGAGCTCCCATTGCTCGCGCTTTTCCTCTTCACCATCCTGTTTGGTGACTTTCTTTTCCCAGAAGGTCGCCATTTTTTTGGTGTTATCAAAAAGCATTTTGGCTTCACGAAGCTGGCCGGATTCCTTCACGTGCAACTCGAATACGGTTGGCGTTAATTCCTCGTAGTCCATGAAAATGTCGACGTTGTCTTCAACTGTATAAACCGAAGCAAAAAGGGAGATCGTCTTAATAGCGATATTGTGCTTATAGGATTGACGTCCATTCACAGTGGCCATTGGCAATGTTTTGAAACGCAATTCGCCCGCTGACATTTTGAAATAAGACACGTCATGCACGACTTCCTCACCCACTCGGAATGGGTCAACAAGCGGACGTCGTCCATTAAAACCTGCATCGTCCTCAATGGCTGGCTGTCTACGAGTTGAAACGGCAGCTTCGGCTTTCTTGTCTTTACCATTCTTGGATTTTGCTGGCTCTTTGGCTTTGACCGCTGCAGCTGGCTTAACCGGCGCGGTCACTGCTTTGGAAGATTTTGAGTCTTTGGCGGGCTTGGCCGCTGGCGTTGCTTTTTCAGTTTTTGCTGGGGATTTTGCTGCAGTTTCTTTTTCATCCGTTGCAACAGCAGTTTCCGTGACTGGAGCTGATGGCTCTTCAATTTTCACAGCTTTTTCAAACTCGTCCATGGTTCCAAGTTGATCGGCCTTTTCATACTTCAAAAATGAAGTCGAACATGCCGACAACAGTGATACTGCGAATAGAAATGCTGCAATCGAAAACTTACCCACTAAAAATCCTTCCAACGCCTGTGAACCCACATCCATTGTTCCGGATGTTTTCTAACTATTTGCTCAAGCTTATCAGTAAAAGCCTGAGTGATATTGGCAATACTCTGGTCTTTATCTTCAACGATAGAAGGGCTCAAGTCCATAGCTGGCTCGATGACCACGTGAACTTTCCCATCTTGTCCTTCATAGGTGTAGATGGGCAAAACTGGCGCCTTGGTTTTTTGCGCGAACAAAGCCAGACCATAGGCCGTACCGGTGCGTTTCCCAAAGAAGTTTGTGGCGACACCAAAAGGTTTTCCCATGTACTGATCAAGCACGAACACCAGGCCCTCGTTGCGCTTCAGTGCCTTCAGAATCTCGAAAGCATTATTGGGTCCGTGGGCCTCGATGTATTTAACCCCTTGAGCTCCCCGAACCGAGAACCACAAGTTGTTAAACCACTCGGTTTTGAAACTTTTTGAGATGATATGAATCTTCTGACCAATAACACTCAGGGCATTGGCTGCCAAATCCCCGTTGCCCAAATGCAGTGTCAGATAAAAAAATCCTTTGCCGTTGGCAAGAGCCTGCTCGTGGTTTTCCAACCCCTCAAAGACCACATTTTCATCTACCCATTGGCGTGACATATTGGGAATAAAAAAGAATTCACCAAAATTATAGCCCAATTGGTAAACGGACTCGCGCCCCACTTTTTTTCTTTGAGCGTCTGTCCACTCCGGAAAGGCTATTTCAAGATTACCAAGAACAATTTTTTTTCGGAAGCCAAAGACATCCCACCATAAAAATCCAATCCAGGAACCCGAAAGTCGCTGGATCTTCCGTGGCAATATGCCGGACAGAAAAATTCCGATTTTAGCTAAAAAGTTGGCCAATAATTTCATGCAGACGTCCTTTGGTCCCAAATTCCGTCACCTGCAAATTGGTACTCCAGAGCTTTTCGGGCTCTGGCAACAGACGACGCAACTTCACCGCATCCTTGGATGTAGTCACTAGATAGTCGGCACCCGACTTCATAAAGTCATTCCAGATTTTTTGCGCATCAGACTCTGTGTACTGATGATGATCGCGGTAATGAAGGCTTCGTTTGGAGATCTCTCCATAGGATCGCATCATCTTCTCAAAAACATCAGGACGAGCAATCGCAGACACGAGGAACATGCACTGACCTTTTAACATCTCGGTGGGTGCAGTCTCTTTGCCGTTATTCAATTCCACGATGTCATAGCCGAAATAAAGAATCTCTTTACCTGGCGGCAGATGATCCTGAACGACTTTAAGGCTGTTTTCATCAGCAAGATTGCATTTCGTGAATAGAATCACATCGGCTCTTTCAAGACCTTCCCAGGATTCGCGGGCACGGCCTTCTGGCACAACTTGATAGTTGCTCCACGGCTCGGTCGCATCCAGAATAACAATATTCAGATCACGGTGCAGTTTTCGATGCTGAAATCCATCGTCGACGACGATCACATCGAACGGTCCATAATTCTTTGTTGAGTATTCCGCCGTCTGCCATTTGCTGTCGC